>CACYHL010000001.1 GCA_902774205.1 uncultured Bacteroidota bacterium
ATAGTGCAGAAAAAATCATTGCCGATTTTTGGAATACGATTCACAGTGAAAAGGTAAATCGCAACCTGTTGCGTGACGAAGATGTAAATGCCATTGAATACGAGGGAAAAACCATAATATGTATTCATGTTCCGCAAGCAGAATATCGTGACAAACCTGTATTTATAAATGGTAATCCCTATAAGGGAACGTTCAAGAGAACTTACGAGGGCGATTTTCATTGTACGGAAAAAGAGGTGAACGATATGATTCGTGATGCCAGCGATGATGGAAATGACGGTGCCCTTATTGAACATTACGATATGAATGACATCGATGCCCCAACGCTACATGCATATCGAAATCTTTTTATGCAGCGAAATCCCGATCATGTTTGGAATGCAGAGAGTGACAAGGAGTTTTTACGCAATATGGGTGGTTATACCATTGACAGGGTGAACAATAGGGAGTGTCTCACTCTTGCCGGATTGATGATGTTCGGGAAAGGGTTATCAGTCAGAGAGCGTTTCAGCAATTTTCGAATGGACTATCTTGACAAGACCAACTTACTGCCAGGTGAGCGTTGGAGTGACCGACTTACTTACGATGGCCGTTGGGAGAACAATTTGTTTAACTTTTTTCGCTTAGTGTTACCAAAATTGACATTGGGCACAAAAAGGCCTTTTCGAATGGAGGGCGTTGAACGCATTGATGACACACCCGTAAATAAAGCTCTGCGAGAAGCGTTTACCAATAGTATCATTCATGCTGATTTGATGATGGAAAGTGGTGTGTTGAGGATAGAGAAAACCAATGATGGCTATATATTTTCCAATCCCGGTTCATTGAAATTACCGGTAGAACGCATTTATGAAGGAGGGCATTCAAAAGCTCGCAATCCTCGTATGCAGAATATGCTTCGCATGATAGGATTCGGAGAAAACATTGGTTCGGGATTCCCTTCCATTCTCAAAGCATGGCACGAAGAATCGTGGCGCATTCCTGACCTTCACGAAGAACCCGATTTGCGGATTGTGGAGCTAAAACTATGGACAGCATCATTAGTATCTGATGAAACAGACGCCAATCTCCACCAGTGCTTTGGCACCGCTTTTAACACGCTTTCCACGAATGAAAAGATGACATTGGCAACAGCTATGGAAGAAAGCGCGGTCTCAAATGCCCGAATGCAACAGTTGCTCAAAATGAATTCGCTGGAAATTGCAAAGATACTCACCCATCTCGTATCCCTTAAAATGCTTCTTGTCAGTGGAAAAGGAAGAGGAACCATCTATACTATCAATTCATCTTTTATTCTATCAAATGATAGGAAAGAAAATGATAGGAAAGAAAATGAGAGAAAAGAAAATGAGAGAAAAGAAAATGAGAGAAAAGAAAATGAGAGAAAAGAAAAAAATGCTGGCACAAGAAGGGGACGTATTCTGGCTGCTATAAGAGTAAATAACAGAATCACAACAGCTAAAATAGCTCTTTTTCTTGGTTGTGCAGAGTCAACAGTTAATCGTGACCTTTCCTATCTTAGAGAACAAGGTTATATTGTTCGTATTGGTGGATTAAAATATGGGTACTGGAAAATATTAAAGGAATTAGAATGACTCTTTAAAAATGATCAACCGATATTTCTATAAATCCACCCTATCAGACTTCATCAATTTGTCCACTGATGCTATCTTTGGTCAGATGTCGCGTGCTGATGAGATGGATACTGCTGCTACTCAGAAATATGCGTGGGAACAGGAAATTGCCATTATGAAAAAGGGTTTGGTACCTTTTAAAGATGAAGAAGCATGGATTCTTTTTGAATATTCTATTCCACGTCTTGGAAAAAGAGTTGATGTTGTTGTTTTGTTGAGAGAAAGAATATTTGTAATTGAATTCAAAGCGGGTGAAACGGAGTTCCTGCATCAGGATGTGGATCAAGTGATGGATTATGTACTTGATTTAAAAAACTTCCATCAAGGAAGTAATGATCGTAGGATTGTTCCAATATTAGTTGCTACAGAAAGTAACCAGCATTCTACAGTTTGTCAACTTTCACATTATGATGATGGTGTTTATGAGCCATTGCTGACAGATGCCCTTCATCTTGGTGAAATTATGAATTTGGCATTATCTGATAACATTCCAGCCAAAGTTTATAAAATCTCTTTATGTGATTGGGCGCGAAGTCGATATTCGCCAACACCCACCATTATTGAAGCGGCACGTTCTCTTTATTTGAATCATAGTGTGGAAGACATTACCAGGCACGAGGCAGAAGGTGAGCAGTTGGAACGCACTACAAAATATGTGCAGCAAGTGATACATGAAACAAAGGCAAGAGGAGGGAAGAGCATTTGTTTTGTGACAGGTGTTCCTGGAGCCGGCAAAACATTGGTTGGACTTAATGTTGCCGTGCAACAGGAATCTGACGAGGATTTGGCGGTATATCTTTCGGGGAATGGACCGTTGGTGGCTGTTCTTACAGAGGCATTGACACGCGACCGACAGGCACAAGAGAAGGCAAAAGGTAACAAGATAACGAAAAAAGAAGCAGAGCGTGAAGTAAAGCGATTTATCCAGATTATTCATCGTTATCGTGATAATATGCTTGGCAAAGTTAAGGTTGTGAATGGGTGCTTGGAAATTGATCCAACAAAAGAACTCAAAGATCACATTGCAGGTTACGGTGAAGTAGAAAATATTGCCATATTTGATGAAGCGCAGCGTTCGTGGGATAAAGAGCATATTGCAGGATGGCTTAATAGAAAGAAGGGTTTTGCAGACTTCCCAATGTCAGAAGGAGAATTTCTGATTTGGTCACTTGACCAACGGAAAGATTGGGCAGTGATTGTTTGTCTTGTTGGTGGTGGGCAGGAAATAAATACTGGAGAGGCGGGTATTGGTGAGTGGATTCGTGCACTTAACGAAACTTTCCCCGAATGGCAGGTGTACATTTCCAGTCAGCTTACAGCAAAAGAATATGCGGAAGGCAAGGTCAAAGAGTTGTTAGAAGAAAACCAAAATGTCACTTATTCTGATAATCTGCATCTTGCTGTTTCCATGCGTAGTTTCCGGGCCGAAAGTTTGTCACACATGGTCCATTATCTGTTAGATGGCGAATCTGAGAAAGCAAAAAATGTTTATGAAAGCATTGCAGACAGATATCCTATTGTACTTACAAGAGATATTGAAAAAGCAAAAAACTGGTTGCGCAGTAAAGCACGTGGAAATGAACGATACGGTATGGTTGTTTCGTCAAAAGCTTATCGTTTAAAACCATTGGCTATCGATGTGCGTTGCAAACCAGATACTGTACACTGGTTTTTAGATGACATCAACGATGTGCGTTCTTCTTTATTTTTGGAAGATGCTGCGAGCGAATTTGATATACAAGGATTGGAATTGGATTGGACTTGTCTCGTCTGGGATGGCGACTTGCGTCACAATGGAACTACTTGGGATTTCTATGAATTTAATGGTGGCAATAAATGGAACCGCCTCAACAAAGAATCACGCAAAGCATACCAAATCAATGCGTATCGTGTATTGTTAACTCGTGCCCGTCAAGGTATGATTATCTGCGTTCCGGAAGGTAATCCCAATGACCGCACTCGTCTGCCAGAATTTTACGATGGCACATATAATTATTTGAAATCAATAGGATTAGAAAAAATCTGAAATACCATGTCAACCACACGTACCACCCCAGAATTCATCACATCATTGCAGCCGGGCGAGATTTTCGTCTTCGGCAGTAATCTGCAGGGCATGCACGGCGGCGGAGCTGCATATACCGCACACCGCAAATTCGGAGCCGTCATGGGGCAGGGAGTGGGGCTGCAAGGGCAAAGCTACGCAATCCCAACAATGCAGGGCGGCGTTGAAACAATCCGCCCGTATGTGAATGAGTTCATCGCTTTTGCGAAAGAACATCCGGAACTGACATTCCTTGTGACTCGGATCGGGTGCGGAATTGCAGGATTCACAGACGAGGAGATCTCACCACTTTTCGCCGAAGCACACGGCGTGGAGAATATCATTTTGCCTGAAGGATGGTAAAATTAGAAAGCAATTCTTATTTTATTTACCAATAATAAGTACACATGTTTTGTCTAAAATAAAAACATAATATCATGAAGAAAATTTTCACAATCCTCCTTGTAGCCCTTCTGTTCGCTGCGTGCACAAATCAAGACGAACAACTGCGTGATCGTGCAAACGAATTATGCAAATATATTCCCGACCACGAGCTGTTGGAGAAATCCAAAGATTACATGACAGCCGATTTTTATGCCGTTCTGGACACTATGTTCAACCAACTGCCGGAATTCGAAGCCATGGACCACGAATGGCTCTACTATTTCGTAACGGGCAACGGCGGGACAATCGCTGATTATGAGGTGGTTGGTGTGGAACAAATCGATGAGAATCATGCGGTTGCGACTATTAATGTACGGCAAAAATGGAAGGACGGCTCATTTGACGAAACCTCTGATATAGAGACACATAAGCTCTATATGGAGAAAGTTAATGATGTGTGGCTGATGTCAGACTTTGACGGGCACAAACAAGACTGCATTGACAATATCGCTATCAGTCGCAAAGAGCAAGCCATGCGCGGTGCCATCAGCGATTATTTAGTGAAGGAGATAGGCTCCCAATACTCACAAGGTGAACTCTGTATACCAGTTTTGATGATAGTGGCAGAAGAAGATTGTGAAACTGAAATTGCATTCGTCTGGGGCGATTTCTGGGTATTTAATTATCGTATTGCGGGTGATACACTGAAGACAGTCTCAGGTGGGAATCATGCGGGGCGTATGACTATAAGTCAGGATAACACTATGTATGTATCCGCTTTCTTGCAGACAGAAGACGGTGCCGGCAATGAAGCGAGCGCCAAACGCATCTTCGGCAATCATTATGATGTTTACCAAAATATGCACTCGAATGAGAATGTCAGGGAGGCCGTAAGGAAAGAGCAACTGAAGGAATATATCCGCCAACACAACCTCAACATCCGTTATTATCAGGACAACGGCTGGAAGGCGGTGGAAATATAATGTTATAACAGTGCCTATGCCAGACCGCCTCACCCCCCCACAGCGCCACCGCTGCATGTCGCATATACACAGCCGCAATACCAAGCCCGAGCTGAAGGTGCGGCAGTGGCTGTGGAAACACGGCTACCGCTATCGCCTGTGCGTGAAATCTGTGCCCGGCAAACCCGATATCGTGATGCGCAAATACCGCACCGCCATATTCGTGAACGGCTGTTTCTGGCACGGTCACGGGGTGTATTTTCCGCCTGTAGAGACGTTCCATGAAACGTCTCTACAACCCGCACAATCCAAACCGCCCGCCATTAATTCCCCATGTTGCAAAATTCCGCAGACCAACCGCGATTTTTGGGTGAACAAAATCCGGCGCAATCAGGAACGAGACCAAAGAAATTACCGGATTTTGCAGGAGAACGGCTGGCAGGTGATCGTAGTGTGGGAGTGTCAACTGAAAGCCAAACAGCTGGAAACCACGATGCTGCAGGTGGAGCAGTGCCTCCTCAGCAATTTCCTCGCCCTCCTGAAACCTAAACGGGTGCTCTATAAATGGCCAGAGGAAAAGAGCCTGCCCGTTGCCGCCGAACCTGCTGCCGTATATAAGGCCTCCTCCCGTAAAGAAAACCATTCAAAATGAAACAAATAGAAGTTGTAGCCGCCATCATTGTCGGTTCCGAGAACCGCATCTTCGCCACACAGCGGGGTAGCGGCGACTGGAAAGACTGGTGGGAGTTCCCCGGCGGGAAGATCGAGCCTGGCGAAACACCCGAACAAGCCCTGAAGCGCGAAATCTGGGAGGAACTGGAAACAAAGATTTCCGTCGGTGAGAGGCTGCATACGGTGGAGTGGGACTACCCAAAATTTCATTTGACAATGCATTGCTATTTGTGCCACATCGAGAGCGGCAACCTCACCTTGAAAGAGCACGAGGCCGCGAAGTGGCTTTCAAAAAATGAGTTGGAGAGTGTGCAGTGGCTGCCAGCGGATTGTGAAATTATTGAGAAACTGAAGGTTATTCTACAACCAGAGAATTAGCGATTGCACGGGCATCATTCTCCCGTGAACTTGCCCACGAAGAGAATCACCCCTGTGGACTTTTCACGGATGACATATACAAACGGGTGGTTGGCATAGAATTTGACAGGCTCTTCGATTATGGGAACAGATGTGCACTTTACCATTTCCGCCACCGTTACCGCCGCTGCTTCCGAACCACTCTCGTTCACCTTGATCCGCGCCTTCTGCAGCATCATGCTGATATACACCCTGTCTTCGCACAGGTTCGGAACTTCGGCAAAAAAGCTGTCGAAAACACGTTTGATACCCATCGTTTTCAGTGTACCGATCAAGTCCTCGGTGGAGGACTCCGTCTCGAAACGCGGCAGCTTGAGGTCAACTTTGCGGGAACGGGTCTCATCAAGGAAGCCCATTCCGTTTTTGGCCAGATAATTGATGACGTCGTTGACCGTTTTTCCCTCTTCGGGCAACATCACCGTCATGCTCCATTGCCGGTTGCTGTAAGGCAGGTCAACCGCCGCAAATGTGCTGTTTTTCACATAGTTGAACCGGCTCTCTTGTCGCATCAGGGGTAACATCTTCGGACCTTTTGCGGTGTTGAAAGTGTCGGTTTTTGTCTGTGCCTCCTTAAACTCGTCTGTCCAGTTGGCTTTGAAGTAGATGGCGTTCAGCAGATACGACACGGCGACGGGATTCAACTCTCCGAGGATTTCCGGAATCATCCCCTTGGTTTTGTCGTTGCACCAGCCATTTATACGTTTTAGGGATTTGTCCGATGCAAAGTCGAGAGCCTCGGCCTTGGCCCGATAGTAATCCTGCATGTCTTTTTGGAACTGCGGTTTTAATTTGTTGTTTTGGTTTACAAAGATAGCATTGGCAATATGGAGCTGCACCTTTTGGTCCACAATCGGCAGACTGTCAATCAATGTTTTACAGAACTGATTCACCTCTTTTATCCCTCCTTTGCGAAATCCCAAGGTCTGTTCCAGTTCCCTTTGAGTGGTGCCCTCGGCAGCATCGTTCACCATACTGAGCACGTAGGTGATACTCAGCGGCGAGTAGATGAAACTCTTGCCGCTCTTGTCGGTAGCATCTACTGTTTTCAGAAAATTGAGGGTAAAGGCGTTGTTGTCGGTCACAAACTCCCGTTGCTGCTCCGTAAGCACAATCGGGTGAGGTTCATTATTCTTGACAACGTCAGTTGTTTCTTCCACCGCGGAACCGGTGTTCGCATAACGATGGAAGGAAAGGAGAATGCCGCTCAGTACGGCAATTATCATTATTAAAAATATTCTTCTCATTTTTAGGGTTTTGTTTTTAATGAATATTGATTGTAACGACAGGATTTCGGTTATAGTATATCTTGCCACTGCAAAAACAGGGGAAAGTGCGACCTTTTTTGCAGTGCACAAACAAATAGAATTGAGAATTTTCCTTATTACTTTTGAGAATTTTTCTTACTTTTGCAACTTAAAATCAAATAGTTATATTTAAACGATTGAAATTTGACGAAATTATGAAAGAAACAAAAATAAATAGTTGCTCAATCTATTATGTGTCTTGACAGATGCAGTGTTGCGGCACACCTTTCTCCGTGGGCGACAAAGTGAAATGGGGCTGTGTCAATGCTCCTGAAAAACAAACTGCCTCGGGAAGAGTTTTGAATTTCTACGAAGAACACCATGAAACTCCCATATACACTGTTATGGGTACAGTAAAGAGAATTATCAAATACGGACACTGACATTAGCGTACGCTACACAACACCTTTGCAGTCGATAAAACTATACACTTGTACAAAAATATCGAATGAAAATAACCGTCTCTACCATTGAAAAATTTGAAATACAAAATTGAAATATAACAAAAAACGACAAAATGAAAAAATTAATGGCCATGGCATTAGCAGCGACCATGCTCTGTATAGCAGCCAGTTGCAAGAAAAACAATGAGACTACAATGAGCAATATTGACAAGAAAATTGTGGAGAAAACGGTGAAAGCCCTGTGTGAAAAGTATTCCGACATCGAGGGAATCGAGAATCGCATAGCGCGCGGTGTTGAACAGGCCGCTGCCTTCTGGACGGAATCCGACGGCACTCCAGCTGAATTCGAGGCGTTCTGCATGGAGAACTTTGTGGCAGACCCGGAGGAACGAGCACGTATGGCCGCACAGTTAGAACATAACTTCGAGAGTTTGTGGGGCTGCTTCAACAAGATGAATGTCGATTTGAACCTGCCCATACATGTGGACGGCCCCGAACCGACTAACCTCGACGAACTGTTCGGTGCCTATAACCCCTCAGCGCACTGCAACGATGACATGTTCCAACAGAAAATCGCCTTAATCGTGGTGCTGAACTTCCCCTTCTACACGTTGGAGGAGAAAAACACCCTTGGAAAGGAGTGGAGCCGTCAGGAATGGGCGTACGCACGCTTGGGCGACATCTTCACCGCCCATGTCCCCGCCGAGTGCGAGCAAGCGTTATCGGCACAACTTTCGGCTGCCGACAATTACATTGCAAACTACAATATCCAAATGGGACATCTGCTGAACGACAAAGGGGAACATATCTTTCCTGACATGTCGCTAATTACCCACTGGGGGCTGCGCGATGAGCTGAAAACACATTACAACGAAGGCGACACAGGTCTGGCAAAACAGCAGATGATATACCAAATAATGCGCCGCATCATTGACCAAAGCATACCCGAATGCGTCATCAACAACCCCGGATATGACTGGAATCCATACTCCAACACCGTAACCAAGGACGGGAAACAGGTCGATGTGAAGCCGGAACCTGACACCCGCTACCAATACTTCCTCAGAAATTTCCACGCCATGCAGCAGGTGGACAAATACAACCCGCGCTACCCCACGGCTATCTCCCGCGCTTTTGACGAGAACATGGAGGTGAGTTTCGACGAAATTGAGAAGCTGTTCGACACCTTCTGCAGTTCGCCGCAGGTGGAAGAGATAGCCAAGCTCATCGAACAACGCCTTGGCCGCAAGCTGGAACCTTTCGATATCTGGTACGACGGATTCAAGAGCCGCAGTACGCTGAACGAAGAAGACCTCTCGGCACAAACCCGCAGACTCTACCCTGACCGCGAATCTTTCGCAACAAAAGGGATGCCATCGATTCTGAACCAATTGGGCTTCAGCAAGGAGAAAAACGATTTCATCTGCTCGCATATCACCGTAGATCCTTCCCGCGGGGCAGGTCACGCTTGGGAATCGAACATGCGCACAGACAATGCCCGTCTCCGCACCCGTATCGGCAAGGACGGCATGGACTACAAAGGTTACAATATCGCCGTGCATGAGTTCGGACACAACGTTGAGCAGACCATCACTCTCCACGATGTCGATCACTACATCATGAAAGGCGTGCCAAACACCGCTTTCACCGAGGCACTCGCCTTCGCGTTCCAGATTCGCGACCTCGACTTCCTTGGCTACAAGAACAACGACCCCACCCGTGAAGCCATGGAAATCCTTGACATTTTCTGGGGCTGCTACGAAATCATGGGGGTGGCACTTGTCGATATGTACTGCTGGCGATGGCTCTACGAACACCCCGATGCCACAGTGGAGCAGTTGAAAGAGCAGGTTATCCGCACCGCGCAGGAAGTCTGGAACAAATACTACGCCAAGCATCTCGGAGAGAAAGATTCACCCATTCTGGCCATCTACAGCCACATGATTGACTCGCCTCTCTATCTGCCCAACTACCCATACGGGCACATCATCCACTTCCAGTTAGAGCAGCAGCTGAAAGGCAAATCAGTGGCAGCCGAGATAGAGCGCATCTACCCTGCAGGCCGGCTGACACCACAGCATTGGATGCGCCACGCCGTGGGCAGCGAAGTGTCAACGCAGCCGCTGCTTGACGCCGCTTCCGCAGCCCTGAAATCAATGAAACAATAACAGTCGGGTAGTGGCTGTACGCCATAGCTCAACATTTTACGCGAAAACAGGGTTATGCCGAAGTTCGTCATGCGAAAATACCTGTTCAGAACTTCACAACAAAAAAGGCCTGCCAACTGGCAAGCCCTTTAACATTTGTGGAGAATAACGGATTCGAACCGTCGACCCCTTGATTGCGAACCAAGTGCTCTACCAGCTGAGCTAATTCCCCTCTTTTTTGAGCCACTTCGCGGATTCGAACCGCGGACCTACGCATTACGAATGCGTTGCTCTACCAGCTGAGCTAAAGTGGCTTTTGCGGGTGCAAAAATAACATTTTTTTCGTTACAAGCACCCAATATGGCTTAAAATTTACGCTGGACGCGCTTCATTGTAAGTTCTTTCTGCGACCACGGGCTGTAGTGAGCAGACGGGTTTACAATGGTGATAACCTCACTCTCCTCATCGTGCATTCCGTTGAAATAGAGGTGAAGAGCCATTGAAATCGCAGCCACCTCTTCGCCGGTAATACTCTCCTGTTCTTCCTCTTCCACAACTAGTGCAGCGGTGTCTGCCGCAGCAGCCGTTTGAGCCGTAGCCTCAGCCGCCTTTCTACTCTTCGCCTTGCTCACCTTCCCAAATATCTTCAACATGCAGAATATTAGTATCAGAGCAGAGAAGACAACACTCATTGAAATAATCGCAAGACCAATGCCGTATGGGTCGTCCTGTAACAGTACCTCAGCCTTTGTGCGCCCGACAACAATATTGTTTGTCGAGCCAGGGGTGAAGTGTTCCATATAACCCACATTCGCAACCTTTTTCCCGTTATCGTCCTTGTAGGCGAGACCGTCGTCAAAACAGCCGTACGACAAATTTGTATCGCGCAGTTCCACAGGATATTCCATCAGGTCGATGAGCGTTTTACCATTTGAACTGATAAGAGCGATATAGTTCGTGCGAGAGTTCGAGGGGTCGAAATTCACGTGGAATGTGCCATAAAGCGGCGTGCCGTCAAGATAAAAGACTATTGTGCTCCGCTGGTCAATCAATGTTTTCGGGTCGCCCTTTGGAATGTGATACCAGTGAGCCTTGCCCGTCCCATCAGCCAGACCTGTGGTGTCATCGGTGATGTAGCACTCCGAAATATTCACACTGTTGTATGCGGTGTTGTAAATTTCAAGCCACGGAACTCGACGCCCATACTCATCAACATAATTTGTATCATTTTTAATAAGTATCTCATTGATTCTCAAATCAGTAACTTGCTGTCCATAAAGAGAAAGCCCTAAAAAGAGAATAACTGTACTATATAATATTCTTGAAAAGTTTTTCATATTATAATAATGTATAAAAGATTACAAAGGCAGATTATCGTGTTTTTTCGCAGGATTCTCCAATCGTTTGTTTTTCAGTGACTCGAGAGCGCGAATTACTCTGAAACGGGTGTTCCGTGGTTCAATAACATCATCGATGTAGCTGTATTTGGCTGCCACATACGGATTGGCGAACACATCGCGGTACTCCTGTTCTTTCTCAGCAATAAACTCGGCTTGTTTCTGCGGGTCTTCTATAGCTTTGATTTCCTTGCTCTTAAGGACTTCGACTGCGCCCTTGCCGCCCATAACTGCGATTTCAGCAGTCGGCCACGCGTAGTTGATGTCTCCGCGCAAGTGTTTTGAGCTCATAACGATATACGCTCCGCCATAGGCCTTGCGCAAAATGACAGTGACTTTCGGCACTGTGGCTTCGCCGTAAGCGTACAGAAGTTTCGCACCGTGTAGGATTATGCCGCCGTACTCCTGACCAGAACCCGGCAGGAAGCCCGGAACGTCCTCCAAAGTGACAAGCGGAATATTGAAGGCATCGCAGAAGCGGACAAAACGCGCGCCCTTGCGTGAGGCGTTGATGTCGAGGCAGCCCGCCAAATATTTCGGCTGGTTGGCGACAACACCGACTGACATTCCGTTAAAACGGGCAAAACCGATCACAATATTTGGAGCGTAGTTCGGTTGGATTTCCAAGAACTGTCCATTGTCAACTATCGCAGTGATAACTTCCTTAATATCGTACGGTTTGTTAGGATTGTCGGGGATAATCTCGTTGAGGCTATCCTCAAGGCGGTTAATCGGGTCTTCGCACGGAACATACGGAGGAACTTCCATATTGTTTGAAGGCAGGTAGCTGATAAGTTCGCGCAGAAGCGCAATTCCCTGCTGCTCATCGTCAACGGCGAAATGGGCAACGCCCGATTTTGAAGCGTGGACAGACGCGCCGCCGAGGTCTTCAACTGTGATATCCTCATGGGTAACCGTCTTCACGACTTTCGGACCTGTAACAAACATATAGCTTGTGTTTTTCGCCATCATGATAAAGTCGGTGAGAGCGGGAGAATAGACAGCGCCGCCTGCACAGGGACCGAAAATCACAGAGATTTGCGGTATCACACCCGATGCTTCGATATTGCGCTGGAAAATTTCGCCGTAGCCGGAAAGGCTGTTCACACCCTCCTGGATACGTGCTCCGCCAGAATCGTTAAAGCCGATGACCGGAGCCCCAACCTTCATAGCCTGATCCATCACCTTGCATATCTTCTGCGACACCGTTTCGGAGAGCGAGCCACCGAAGACCGTGAAATCCTGAGAGAAGACATAGACCAAGCGGCCGTCAACAGTGCCATAGCCCGTGACCACGCCGTCCGACAAGAATTTTTCCTTATCCATCCCGAAATTAGTGCAACGGTGAGTCACAAACATGTCGAACTCCTCGAAACTGCCCTCGTCAAGGAACATCAAAATTCTTTCGCGGGCTGTGTATTTTCCCTGCGAATGCTGCTTTTCGACACGCTTCTCACCTCCGCCCAAACGGGCTTTTGTACGTAATTCCAACAATTCGTTGATTTTTTCCTGCATTTTCATAATTGCCAAGTTCGTTATTGAAATTATACTATTTATATTTAATTATCTAATTATCAGTCACTTATTTTTTTGTATACACATTTGCAAAGATAGTCATTTTTTCAATTAAATATTATTAAGAAAAAAAATTGACGAAAAGAATAACTAATTTATTTTTTTTATTGTACTTTTGCAAGCGAAAATAATATTAACCTAAAAATAAAAGAGTATGAAAAATCTTAAAGTTATCGCATTGGCTTTTATAGCATGCACAATGCTTTTCTCTTCTTGCAAGAAGGGTGAACAAACAAAAACGGCAATGCTTTGCTACAAATACGGCTGGGTTCTTGAAGCAGCCACGACATCTCCCGCATACCAACTTTCAAACGGAACTTTCTGCACAGACCTTATGACAGAAGGCTACCTTGAAGAATGCGAGTTGGACGACATCCTCACTTTCACCGAAAACGGAGCAATGACAATCACTCCTAAAGAAGTTTGCGATTTCGGCTACCAGAAAGAAGTTGCCACAACTTGGTCATTCAACGAAGCTGAAGACCAACTCACACTCCAACTGCCTTTCTTTTATAATGACAACAATACTTCATTCAACGAACAATTTGAAACCTGCCAGATCATGAGCCTCACAAACGATGAACTTAAACTCAAATACACTTTCGATGATTATGAAGCAGGCGCTAAAAAAGTTTACTCATTCACTCTTACTTACAGACACGCGACAAAAAAAGAAGTAAACAAATAAAATACATTAACCTTTAAAAACAAAAAAAAATGAAAGCATTAAAATTATCATTAATCGCGATTTTGGCTTGTGCTGCCCTCGTTTCATGCAAAAAGAAAGATGAAACAACTACATCTGGTAAATCTGATAAAGATAAAAGAACAGAGTACATTGAATACCTTACAAACAAAAAGGGGTGGGTTCTTGAATCTGCCACCAGCTCACCAGCATATGAGCTTTTAGATGGTAGCTTTGCTACAGATCTTATGAAAGACGGCTATCTTGAAGAATGCGAATTGGATGAAATCCTCAAATTCACTGAAAACGGTGGCATGACAATTAATCCTGGTGATGATGTATGCGAATATGGATATCCGCAGGAAGTTGCAGCGACTTGGAGTTTGAGCGAAGATCTGAAAACCCTTACTATGCAATTGCCATTCTTCTACAATGATGAGTATAATAGTTATAACTCACAAGTTGAAGAATGCCAGATTCTTTCACTTACTGAATCACAACTCCGAATCAAATACACTTTCGATGATTATGAAGCAGGCGCTAAAAAAGTTTACTCATTCACTCTGACTTACAAAATCAACAAATAATAGAACCATTATTTAGAAATCATATTTTATTAACCAATTAAAAAAAAATTAAAATGAAAAAATTATTTTTAGTAGTTCTCGCTGCAGGTCTTTTCGCAGCATGCGGTAACGGAAACAAAGAAGCTGACGAAAACGTAACAAACGATTCAATTCCCGCACAGGATGAAGTAGTTATGGATCAACCTGCTGAAGAAGCTCCAGTTGCTGAAGCTACTACAACAACAACAGAAAAAGAAACAACAATCAAAGAGGAAGCTAAGAAAGTTGGCACCGAAGTTGCGAAAGAAGCTATCAATGCTGGTGGCGACGCTGCTAAAGAAGAGATCAAAGATCTTCCTAAACAGAAAAGAAGATAATTTATCTTTCTCTAAAGAAGAAAGCGGTTTGATTTTGTCAGACCGCTTTTTTTTTGCACCTTTGCAAAAAAAATGAAGATGAATATCGCTATTATCGGAGCTGGAGCGGCGGGACTTATCCTCGCACACAAACTTTCGGAAGAGAGCTCCGCAAACATTTTCATTTTTGAAAAGACAAGGAAAGCCGGCACAAAAATAAAGGCTTCAGGCGGCGGGAAAGCAAATATCTTCAACAATTCCATCAATGGGGATTGTTATAATCACAATATCCAAAACACTCTATTACAAGATATTACACCAAATGTTATAGGAGATGAGTTTTCAAAAATGGGGATGCTTATGACGGAAGATGAGGAGCGGCGCGTATATCCGGCGACTCTATTTTCAGAAACGGTGTTGGACATTCTCACCGAAAACCTGTCGGCTGCAAAATTCATCTTCGACCACCCTGTGACTGAAATAAAACCTTCGGGCAAAAAATGGCTCATTAACGGCTGTAACACACTATTCGACAAAGTTGTCATCGCCACAGGCTCACCCGCTGCAATGATAGCAAGAAACAGGAAAAATTTCACCGCGCTGTTTGAGAGTATGCAGTTGAAACACAAAGAGTTCAGTCCATCATTAGTCGGGTTCAAAATCCAAAACTATCCGAAAGAGCTCTTCGGCTGCCGCACCAGAGCCATTGTCTCTCTTTTCCATAAAAAAGAACTTGTTCATAAGGAAAAAGGTGAAGTGGTTTTTAAAGAAGACGGAATATCTGGCATAGTAATACTCAATTGCTCAGCATATTACAACCGTCTTGACGACAAATCGGATTGTGAGTTGTCACTGAATTTCTTATACAACAACCCGAATTACGATGCGGCGGGACATATTTTGCGGCACGGCGACATGAAAGGCATACTTCACCCGAAACTGAACCAACTACTTATGAAACAGCCATTTGCAGTCGATGATTTCAGACTTGCGATTGACAAGCCTTACGACCTTGAGTTTGCGCAGGTGTGCAGCGGCGGAATCGACCTTTCTGAAATTGACAACAACTTTGAGCTGAAACGGCACCGCGGCATATACGCCATCGGCGAAACACTTGACGTGGACGGAATCTGCGGAGGCTACAACCTGTTTTTCGCTTTCGCAAGCGCGCTGAAACTCGCCAAACATCTGTCAAATGAAAATTAAAGTCAGCAATATAAATATTTTAGCAAACAGCACAGAAAATCTTGAAGACGCTGTATGCAAGCGGCTCGGCATAAAAGCGGCGGAAATCAAAGATTTTAAAATTCTGCACGCTGCAATTGACGCGCGCAAGAAAAGCGCTGTCTTCCGCAATTATCAGGTTTTATTGGAGTTAAAATCCGATAACAGGCGTCTTTTGGAGACAAAAGGTGTCGCGCTGTACGAACCGCCCGCGACAATTGAATACCATGAATGGAAACATGAGAAACGCCCTATAGTAGTCGGGTTCGGGCCCGCAGGGATGTTCGCCGCACTTTATCTCGCCCGCTGCCACGCCCGACCAATCGTCATAGAGCGAGGCAGCCCCATTGAAACGCGCAAGCAGGAAGTGAAAACCTTTCTCGAAAAGAGGGTACTGAACGAAAACTCAAACATACAGTTCGGCGAAGGCGGCGCGGGGGCATTTTCAGACGGGAAACTCACAACAAACAACAATAGCGACCTGATACACTTTGTGTTAGAGGAGTTTTACAAGCACGGCGCAACTGAAGATGTGCTGTATGAGGCGAACCCGCATGTCGGCACCGACTACCTCGAAAAGGTGGTGCGCGGCATCCGCGAAGAGATAAAATCATTTGGTGGCGAAATCCACTTCAACACAACATTCACAGACTTCAAAACAGAAGGTGAAGTTGTGCGCATAACATGTAATAATGGTTTGGAGTTTGAGACGGAGCACCTGCTTCTCGGCTTGGGACACTCCGCCCGCGACACGATACGCCAGCTTTACAAAAGAGGTGTGCCGATGGAAGCGAAGCCCTTCTCAATGGGAGTTCGCATTGAGCATTTGCAGAAGAAAGTCAACGAGGCGCAATACGGCACGTTCGCGAAATGGCTGCCCGCCGCAACGTACAAAGGAGCGGTCCACATGAAAGAGCGCAGCGCATACACGTTCTGCATGTGTCCAGGCGGCGAAGTGATGGCCTCGGCCTCAGAAAAAGAGAGCATTGTGACAAACGGAATGAGCACCAAAGCACGGAACAAAGAGAACTCCAACGCCGCGCTCTTGGTGAACGTAAATCCAGAAGACTACTATAACGGAAGTCCGCTTGATGGCTTGGAATATCAGGCAAAATATGAGAAGGCGGCGTTTGCGGTATCGGGAGACTACAGGGCACCGGGCAACCTCGTCAAAGAATTTCTGCAAGGCAATATCGCAAAAGAGCCGCGCAGCGTAAAGCCCTCCTACCCTCATGGTATTGTTTTTAACGACTTTAGAGAGTGCCTCCCAGATTTTGTGGTGAAATCGTTGAGAGAAGCCATACCACTTTTTGCGCGGCGGCTGCCGTTCTTCGCGGACGGAGACGCTGTGCTCACTGGTGTTGAGACACGCTCTTCATCGCCAGTAAGAATCCTGCGCGATGAAAACCGCGAGTCGGAAATCGCAGGGCTATACCCAATCGGTGAAGGTGCGGGGTACGCCGGAGGAATCACCACCGCCGCAATAGACGGCCTGAAAACAGCGATGAGGGTTGCGGAATAGGCGCAACCCTCATCAATCCATATAATATCGTTCAAGAAAATCAGAACGTACTTGACCCGCCGTTTGCTGCCGGTGTCAACGTCTTGACAGAGCTGCCAGAGTACGTTGCCGTGCCCTTATCGTAGTAGTTATGCCAATGTGTACCACCGTTGATTGTGCCGCCGTAGTAAACCTTGACATTGCCGTTGTTGAATTCGGGCGCGCTGAGTATCATTCCCATCGTACTGCTGTATGCAGGTATCTTGTATATAAGTATCTCATTATCAGATAAATCTGTTATCTTAATATTCTTTCCGCTTGATACAGACGACACCGTTGCCTTGATAGATTTCTGCTGGCTGCCGGAAGAGGTGCCCGTAAACTGTCCGCTTGAGTTCGGTCCGGAGACGAGAACCACACCGCCGTTGATGTAGATTCCATAACCCTCGCAGGCATCAAGTCCGACTTCAGGATCTCCCTTAGCACAATGCCCCAAAACGAGACCGCCATTGATGACGATATTGCCGTTGCAGTCTATTGCGTCGTTACCGGCAGAATACGAATAGAGACGTCCGCCGTTCACAGTCAGGGTTTTGTTTTGCGCGCACGTGCCGCCCACGTTAATGCCATCGTCACCTTGCGAATAGGTCTCAACATCGCCGCCATTCTGTTCATATCCAGTCTTGCTTTCAATGGGTTCCGCGTTTGCCGTAGTAACGTTCAAAGTCCCTGAATTGATTATTATTTGTCCGTAAACTTTCAATCCTTTCGGGTTTCCGCCTGAGGAGGATGAGCCGGGGGGCTGCGGTCCTGGTGGTTTTGACCATGGGTTCCAACCACCGCCGCCACCACCGCTGCTTGCCATGGCTGCGCCAGTTGTTGTAATGTCAATGCTCAAAAGTGAGTCGGGTAAACCGAGAACGCCCATAGTGAAGACACTGTCGCAGGTGATTCCCTTGCCGCCTTTGCCAGACGAGTTGCAGGTTATATGCCCGCCGGTGATTGTCATGAAAGCGTCACTTTTGAGGCACGAGGCCGTGAAATATTCAGCTTCATTGTTCAATGTGTATGAGCCGCCGTCGCCTGTTGTTGTGAGTGTGAAATAGCCGCCAGTGATTGTTACGTCCTTGTCTGCGGAGAGGCATTTCCCTGCCAAGCCGGTGCTTTTGCAGTCGAATGTTCCGCCGCTGATTGTGAGGTTTGAGTTTGTCTTGAGACAGATTGAGGCGTACGACTGTATCACATTGTTCGAGTCGGTGTAAGTTGAGCCGTCACCGGCTGTTGAGATTGTGATATAACCGTCTTTTATTATAACGTCCCCATCAACAGTGATACCTTTTCCGCCTTTGTTAGAGCTTGGAAGCGTTATGTTTATGTCAGCGTTTTTGTCGATTGTGAGGGTGCCATTGCATTTTATACCGCTACAGTACGAGGCGTCACCGTTTGCTATGACAGTGTTGCCCGAAGCCGTTATTGTGATTGTGCCTCCAGTAATTGTCATATCCTGTCCCGACTTGAAACCCTTTGATTCGTTGCCATTCACTGTAACTTTGATAGTTCCGCCAGAGACATTGAAAACGCTGTCGCACTTGATACCTTCCGCGCTCGTGTCCGCCGTCACGACTGTGATGTCGCCGCCTTTGATGTCAATGAAACCTTTGCCTCCGTCAATGCCGTCTCCAGTGGAATTTACGTTAATTGTTCCGCCGTAAACCTGCACATAGTCTCCGTGCAGACCGTCATTCACCGCCTCTGTCACATTGATATTGCCGTTAACTACTCTAATATAGTCGTTGCTGAAGATACCGTGCATTTTTTTACCCGCCACGTTCAGCGTGCCCGTGCCGTTGAAAATCAGCTGTCCCTTGCTTTGGAACGCCGCTTTTTTCACATTCAACGGACCATCAGTGAGCGTGCTCGTAGTGCCAGCCGCCAACATTACAGAGACTTTCTGGTCGATAAGAACGTCAATGGCAGGGCCGTCAGGATTTGTCAAAGTCACACCTGCAAGAGTAAGCGTGAAACGGTTGTCACTGGTGATTGTAAGGTAACCGGTTGGGGCGGAACCTGAAACGTTGTACTCAATATCCTGCAATCCCGCAGTTGAAACCACATCTACTTCGGTGCCGTTGACATTGACCACGACACCATTGTTCTGATATGGATTTATCACAGTCACACTTGTCTGATTATAAATGATATAGACAATATTTCCCAAGTTCGGTGCAGGCGTTGTCTTTCCAAATGTTATACTGTCAATACCGCTCACCGGAATCGTGGACAAGCCATTTCCTGTAAGGTAAAAAAAAGAACTCGTGCCATCTAATTTAATGCTGTCAACATCACTTACGACAGTATCAAGTATTATCTGGCCATACCTGTGAACAAAAATCCTGTTTTCCTGTGAAAAGGCCTGCGCGGTAAAAATCAAGCCCAATATTATCAGAATATATTTTTTCATAACTATCAGATTTTAGAGATTTTATAAACAGAATCATTGATTTTCAAAAGATAAAGCCCTCGTTTGAGCGTGCCAAGGTCTATCTGCTCGTCCGAAGAGATTTTTTTCTTCATTATAAGCTGACCATTAGCAGAATAGAGTGAAACATCAACAGAATGTCCGTCAAGTCCGGAAATTGTAATCATTCCCGTTGTCGGATTCGGATAAATTGTAAGATTCTCTTTCGCTATCGGAGTTATTCCGTCATCATCGAGAGCGCGGAACTGCACCTTCTGTATATCCGCCAAATCAATGGCTGCTGTCTGTGCAAACGACTCTATCACAATAAGTTGGTCACTATCAAAATAGAGTTTCCCGTTAACGCTGACATTGAAAACCTGCTTTGAAGTATCGGTCATAGTGACAGTGACAATAGTCTGCGCCTCCGTTTTTACAGAAAACAGGAGCATCAGCCCTACAATAAAAAAATTCAAGATTTTCTTCATAAAGTTAGTAGTATTAATGGGTTTTAAGAATCTTCAATAAAACGTACAAAAGTAACGATTATTTTTCGTAAACACCATAAAAATATTGTATTTTTGCAAAAAAAAGAATATGAATCCTGTGGTATTATCAAGAATAAAACTGATTATCAGAATCCTTTTAGGCGGGCTTTTTATTTTTACAGCTATTCTTAAATTAATATCAATCAACAACTTCGAAATCTACATTTACAGTTTCAACTTTTTCAGCTTGGCGTTCTCGGCATTGGTTGCGCGCGCCGTTATAGCTGCGGAGTTCATTCTCGGCGCCCTACTCATCGCAAAGATTTTCTACAAGCAAGCGTGGTGGCTCACGATGGCCATGTTATTGAGTTTCACGCTGTTACTAATATACACAGCCATTTTCCGCGATGACTCTAACTGCCACTGTTTCGGTGAACTTATCGAGCTCGACCCGTTTGTGTCAATTTTCAAAAACCTCATCACTGCCGCTTTGATGCTGCTTGTAATGAAAGAAAATGACTACGGTTTTCGCGGCTGGAAAATCGTTCTCGGTGTGATACTCGCCTGCGGCATCATCGTGCCGTTCTGTGTTATCCCGCCGGATTATGTTTACACCAAGATTTTCAAAGACGACACGCCGACTCTCAACGAACCGCTTTTTGAAAAATCGCTGCAAGACTCCGCACTGATGCTTACACTTCAAGATGTGAGGCGGCTTCCCGAAACCGATTCGGTGGTCTTCTCGAAAGAGACACTGCCCCTCAACATATCGGACGACAAATATATCATCGCTGTTCTGTCTGCAAACTGCCCGCACTGCAAACTCAGTATGGAAAAGACAAATATCATTTTCAAAAACAACGAAATCCTCCCAAGCCATCTCAAAATCCTGATGTGGGGCAACGAATCGTCTGTATCCAAGTTTTTAAGAGAAACCGGCAGCGACCAATTTGAGACACGCCTCATACACCCGATATTGGCAATAGACTTGGTGGACGGCGCATTCCCGACATTCCTGCTCATTGACCATGGGGACGTCTCCGCCGTATGCAACTCACGCGAACTCACGGAGAAAAAAATCATTGAATTTCTCAGTATAGAAAAATAGAACATCTTGAAAATCAATTAAATAAATAGAAATTTTATGGAAATCTTATCAAACAGAGTTTTAAACATGGCTGAATCCGAAACGTTAGCCATGACAAGAATCGCGCGTGAACTTCGCGAAGCGGGAAAAGACGTCATAAGCCTCAGCATTGGCGAGCCGGATTTCAACACTCCGAACGCGGTGAAAGAGTTCGCGAAACAGGCCATTGACGAAAACTGGACACACTATCCGCCAGTACCCGGCTATCCAGAACTGCGCAAAGCAATCAGCATGAAGTTCAAACGCGACAACAACCTCGACTACGCACCAGAACAGATTATCGTTTCAACCGGAGCAAAACAGTCTATTTTCCAAGTGGTTATGACGTTAGTGAATCCGGGCGACGAGGTGATAATCCCCACACCGTTCTGGGTTTCGTACAAAGAGATTGTGAGGGTTGCCGAAGGAAAATGTGTCTATATCCCCACAAAAATCGAAAACGACTTCAAAGTAACGCCAGAGCAGCTCCGCGCGGCAATCACGCCAAAAACGAAGATGATAATGTTCAGCAGCCCGTCTAACCCGACAGGAATGCTATACACGAAAGAGGAATTGCGCGCTATCGCCGAAGTTGTGAAGGAGTATCCGAACATCATCATCATGGCAGATGAGATTTACGAGCACATCAATTTCAAGGGAAAACACGAAAGCATCGCACAGTTCGACTTCATCAAAGAGCAGGTTGTGACGGTGAACGGTGTGGCAAAGGGTTTCGCAATGACCGGCTGGCGAATCGGGTTCATCGGTGCACCGAAGTTCATCGCCGCGGCGTGCAACAAAATGCAGGGGCAGGTCACATCAGCGACATGTTCAATAGCACAGCGTGCCACAATCAAGGCGATGGAGATGGACCCCGCAACATCAGAAGACATCATCAACATGAGGAATACGTTCCTGAAACGCAGAGACATGGTTTACAAACTGTTGCAGGAAATTCCAGGATTCAAGGTCAGACTGCCGCAGGGTGCGTTCTACTTCTTTCCGGAAGTGTCATCGCTATACGGTAAAAATGTCCCCGCAGACAGCGAGTTCGCGAAAATCTACAAAAAGACAAAAATCGAAAACTCGTCAGACCTCTGCTTCTATTTCCTTTACGACTACAATGTTGCGCTTGTTCAGGGCATTGCCTTCGGAGACGACAACTGCGTAAGATTATCATACGCTACTTCGGAGGACAAGCTCATCGAAGCCGCAAAGCGCATGAAAGCGGCGGTGGAGGCGTTGAGATAATTTTCAGGAAAATTTCATTTTCCAATAACAATTAAAAAACGTAGGGCTGTCACAATGTGACAGCCCTACAAATTATTATAACAATTCCCCGAAAACCGTATGGCTGCGCCATTGACACAGCCATATAATGTTTATTTTTACAGAAAAAAAAGGATTAATCTGATATTTTTGTATTTTTGCGCAAATTTGAATTAACATGAAAAGAACATTACTCCTTATCCTTTCTATTTTTTCAGTATCTTTTTCAATTGCCCAACCTCAAATGATGACCTATCAGGCGGTAGTGCGCAATTCCAACAACGAATTAGTTATAAATCAGCAAATTGGCATTCAAATATCCATTTTAGAAGATAACGCCAATGGTCCTATAGCGTATGCAGAAAGGCACACAGCACAAACAAACGCAAACGCTTTGTTCAGTATTAATATCGGCTCAGGAACACCATTGCTAATAAACAATATGGCAGACATCAAATGGGGTAAGCACAATCATTTTATGCGGGTACAAATTGACCCTACTGGCGGCACAAATTATACAATAACAGGCACACAGCAACTGCTTTCAGTTCCATATTCGTTATACTCAGACAAGAGCAAATATGTTGACACCGCATTGTATGCAAAGAATGCAACAACTGCAAATTACAGCACATACTCAGACTCAACACTATATAGTTATTCTGCCATCTATTCAACATACACCGATTCATCATGGTTTTCCATCTATGCAATCAATGCAATTCATGTTGATACGGCACATTACACATATAATGCCGCACATTCAGACACAGCCAACTACTCAGCAATTGCCAATGCTGCAAATAGCGCATTCAATGCGACATACTCTGATACATCTTTATTTGCAACAAACTCTAATCATTCCATTTATGCTGACACCGCATTATACCTGATAAACGCACAAACTTCAGACACTGCAAAATTTGCATATCATTCAGATACAGCCAATTACTCAACAATTGCTAACTCTGCAAATAACGCATTCAATGCGACATACTCTGACACATCTTTATTTGCGACAAACTCCAATCACTCCATTTATGCTGACACTGCATTATACCTGATAAATGCACAAACTTCAGACACTGCAAAATATGCATATCATTCAGATACAGCCAATTATGCCCACAATGCTAACTCTGCTACAATTGCAAATACAGCCACAAATGCGCTAACCGCAAATCATGCTGACACTTCACTATACACTGCAAATTCACATCATGCTATATTAGCTGACACCGCAACCATAGCTGACTACAACAAACTTCTGAACAAACCCGCAGGCACCAATCGCGGTGATATTCTATATTGGGAAACAACCGACTCTTCATGGCACATCGTTCCAGCTGGAAATGCAGGGGAAATACTCATTATGGATACAAACAAAATTCCTTACTGGCATTCAAACATTATCTCTTTGCCCAACGTAATAACAGATTCTGTTATAAACGTAACTAAAACAACAGCAACTGTCATTAGCACCATCACGGGTGACGGCGGCGCAGCTTTAGTATTCGGCGGGATATGTTGGGACACCATTTCTCATCCTACTATTCTTAACAATCACACTTTGAACGGAATTGGCATTAATTCTTTTACGAGCAATTTACAAGAATTAATTCAAGGTATGACGTACTATGTGAGGGCATACGCTTCTAATAATGCAGGGATTGTCTATGGTAATGAAATATCATTTACAACCACTGATGCATGTGCAGGTGTGACAACCGTGAAAGATTATGATGACAATACGTATCACACTCTTGCTCTTGGCAAACAATGCTGGATGAAAGAAAATATGAGAACAACACACTATGCTCAGGGTGCCGACATCCCATTAGGAAATGGAACCAGTTCTACAACCGCATATAGGTATTATCCTAATGGTAACAGTAGTAATGTAAGCACATACGGGTACTTGTATAATTGGCCTGCGGCAATGCATGGAGCTTCATCTTCTGGTTCAAATCCAAGTGGAGTACAAGGAATTTGCCCTAACGGCTGGCATGTGCCGAGTGACGCCGAATGGATACAATTAGAAAATTACTTGGGAACACAAAACCATTATATATGTGGAGGGACAAATACAAGTGTTGCCAAATCTTTAGCCTCCACTACTGGGTGGAACTATCATAGTAACACATGTGCTGTCGGAAACGATCAAACTGATAATAATTCAACCGGCTTTAATGCGTTGCCAGGCGGATATTATAATGGTCCTTATGTTGAATTTGGGAATTGTGCCTATTTTTGGAGCACAACAGAATTAAGTAATACCAACGTTTTCAGCAGATATTTGTCCTATGGAGCAGCTTCTATTATAAAAGGTTATTATGATCCAAAATTACTTGCCATACCCGTCCGCTGCTTAAAAGACTAAAACACCCACTTCAGCCCGACACACGGGTTGCATCTGAATCCGGCATTGGCAAAATTATATGATAATTCGACTTCGCCGCCGATGTTCAGATTGTCGCAGTGAAACCATTGTCCCACGCAATACCAAAGCTGCGGCTCAGACAATAGGACATATTTTGCCTCTGTAAGTTGTCCGTTTTTCCCTTCAAATTGAATGTTTTGCCACCAAAAATCGACAAAACCTGAAAACTGTAATCCCTTCAACCTGAAAATATCCTTGCAAGTCCACACAAACGTTAACTGCATTGGCAAAATGGACTTCACATCGAAAATATATTTGTAAAGCACTTGGAAATTAAGAACATAGTTATAATCTTCCGTATGCCAGCAATAGTTCGCGCCACCCAAAAAGGCGTTATTAATCGGATAGCCGCAATTATCCAAAAGCGCATTCTTGAAAATTCCGAGCCCTGCATCAAACTCCAAATGAAGGTTAAGTCCGCCCATCTTTGTATTCTGCCAGAAATTCAAGCAGCGGGCAAACTCCAAATAAGCCCCACTCGGTGCCACCGCTAATTTCCTATCATTACGATAGTTATAGTCAATATCAACAAAAAAGAAAGTATTACCCCAGTTATCAGCTTTAAACATCTCCAACGTGGTGGTAACATGTTTCCGCCCAAAATCATAAAAGCCCTGCAAATTAACCTGAGCTTCAGATGAAAAAGCGAAAAAAATCAAAAATAAAACCGGAAAAAGTAACTTTTTATTCATATTCAACATAAATTTTCGTTTAACTTATCATATTTTTCTCAACTATTTCACAAATAATATGCCCCATAAGGATATGGCACTCCTGAATTCTCGGCGTGTCTTCGGAAGGCACTGCAAGCAAGACATCAGACAAAGGCTTCAATTTGCCCCCGACCGCACCTGTCATCGCCACAGTTTTAACCCCCATTTCACGAGCCGCCTCGAAAGCGTTAACCACATTTTTCGAATTCCCGGAAGTGGAAAGCCCTACAAGCACATCGCCTTTTTTTGCGGACGCCCGCAACAGCCGCGAATAAACAGCCTCAAAACCGTAATCGTTCGCCACGGCAGTAAGGTAAGAGGTATTACAATGCAACGCCTCGGCATCAAAAGGAGGACGATCGGCATAGAAACGCCCCGACAGCTCGGAAGCGATATGCTGGGCATCAGCCGCACTCCCACCGTTACCACAGAAAAAAACCTTATTACCTGAACGCAACGCCGATGTAATCATATCTACAACAGTCTCAACCCCTCCTATTAAATTCTCATCACAAAGAATCAACTTTTTTATCTCAATACTCTTATTTACAATTTGTTGTATATAATTCATCTTAAAAATCAAATTGTTTAGCGACTGCAAAATTACATAAATAATCAAATAAAAATCATTATCTTTGCCTATGTTAAAAGTTTTTTTAATGAATTAAAACATAAAACACGTAATTTTGTATTAACAAACTTTCACTACACACCACCAAACAAAGTCAAAATAATTTTCATTTGTAATTCAAACTCTATCAAAGACAATGTTAATAAAAAGAATCCTAACAACATTAATTATCGCTGCAACACTCACAGCTGTAGGGCAAAGCACAAAAAAAGTGTTGTTCATTGGCAACAGCTACACTTACGTCAACGATCTTCCCGGCACACTCCGCACCCTTGCTCTCGGCTGCGGCGACACCCTAAACTATGAGCAAAGCACACCTGGCGGCAGCACTTTTCAGAGCCATCTGTCGAACAACAACACCACTTCGCTAATTTCGCAAGGCGGCTGGGACCAAATTGTGCTTCAGGAGCAAAGCCAGCTGCCAGCTTTCCCAATCTCTGACGTGCAGAACCTCTGTTTCCCGTATGCCCAACAACTGTGTAACCTCATACGCATCAATAACCCAAACTCTGAAATAGTTTTTTACATGACATGGGGCAGAAAAAACGGAGACGCAAGCAACTGCGCAAATTATGCTCCACTATGCACTTACGAAGGAATGGACAGCCTGATTTACGAGCGCTATATGATAATGGCCGAAACGAACCAAGCCGCCGTCTCACCAGTTGGCAGAGTTTGGCATGCGCTTCGCGAGAACCACCCTGAAATAGAGCTATACAGTTCTGACGAGAGCCACCCATCGATAGCTGGCACTTACGCCGCCGCAGTGACTTTTTACACCATATTATTCAGAAAATCACCAAGTTGCATCACAAACAACCTGACTTTGAACGCAGCGACAGCGCAAAGCATCCGCGAAACTGTAGAGGAAATTGTCTTCGACCAACTTGACTTTTGGTATCACTACTCCCCATTCCCGCCTGAACAACATGATGCTATACAGTCCACCCGCCCCACAGCGCAACTTCGAGTCTATCCTACCCCTGCAAGAGGTATGCTACACATTGAGCTGCCAACTGACAACGACAGCCACATCATCACAATACACAATGCCATAGGAAAGCAGGTATACCGCAGCCAAACAAGCGTAAAAGGCGAAATAGCCATACCTGTATCAAAATTACCATCAGGAATTTACATCATAGAATGCAAAACTGAAAACTCCAACACAAAAGTTATTTCACATCGGGCAAAGGTAGTGGTCGAGTGAATCGAAAACAGAAAAAATCAGCCATTAATAAAATAAAATCATTATCTTTGCAGTCGTTAAAAAGTTTTGAATGCATACCGAGAAAACAATAACAGTTACAGAACCCCTGCTTCCCGACCTTGAGGAGTTCATACCATATTTGAAAAAAATCTGGGAGAGCAAGTGGATCACCAATAACGGACAGTTCCACAGGCAGTTAGAAGATGCGTTGGCGGAATATTTGGGTATTGAATACATATCTGTCTTCACAAATGGGACACTTCCGTTAATCACGGCATTACAGGCTTTGAACATCACAGGCGAAGTAATAACGACCCCTTACAGTTTTGTCGCCACCACCCATGCGTTATGGTGGAATGGCATAAAGCCTGTTTTTGTTGACATTGATCCGACCACTTGCAACCTCGACCCCGACAAGATTGAGGCGGCAATCACCGAAAAGACCACAGCAATCATGCCGGTACACTGTTACGGGATGCCTTGCGACACGGAGCGGATACAAGCAATAGCCGACAAGTACGGGCTAAAGGTCATATATGACGCGGCACACACTTTCGGAGTACGGATAAATGGCGAAAGCATATTGAAAGCCGGAGACATGTCAACCTTGAGTTTTCATGCCACAAAGGTCTTCAACACGGTGGAAGGCGGCGCACTCGTCTGCCACGATGCGGAGACCAAGAAACAGATCGACTTCCTGAAGAACTTCGGCTTCAACGGGGAGACATGTGTTGTTGCGCCCGGAATCAACAGCAAGATGGACGAAATCAGGGCGGCATACGGGCTGTTGAACCTCAAGCAGGTGGACAAGGCCATTGAAGCGCGGCACAAGGCGGCTGACTATTACAGGGCGGCGCTGCGTGGAGTAAATGGCGTAAAAGTATTCGAGGACGTTCCCGGCGTGCGACACAACTACTCATACTTCCCGATATTAATAAACGCTGAAGAATACGGGATGACCCGTGATGAGTTATATTTCAAGATGAGAGACGACAATGTTCTGGGGCGCAGGTACTTCTACCCGCTCATCAGCACATTCGACACATATAAAGGATTGGAATCATCCAATCCCGCCAACTTGCCTGTCGCCACACGCATCGCAGACGAGGTAATCTGCCTGCCGATGTACTACGGTTTGACAGAAGGTGATATGGAAAGGGTTTTGAGGTGTATTGTGAAATAAAATAATCAAAAAGAAAATGAATACTCAACAACAAGAAATGCTGGATATACTGAAAGAGCTGAAAGAAGTGCATGGCGTTTATGCCATCAAAGCGGAATTTGAAGCGGAAGGCTCTCGCAAAGACGAACTGATACAACTTCGAGAACTGGTGTTGAAGTCTGATTTGAATTTTGTGATAAAAATAGGTGGTTGCGAGGCAGTCCACGACTTGGATCAATGCAAATTGCTGGGGGCTACCGGCGTGATGGCTCCTATGATTGAAACGCCCTTTGCCATGACAAAATTCATTTCGGCCGCCAAACGCGTTTATGGCAATGACATGTCTGATATAGAATGGATTATCAATGCTGAGACTAAGACCTGTCTGGCCAATTATCCTGAAATCATCAATGTCGGCAAGGATTTCCTTAAAACCGTTACCGTCGGTCGCAGTGATTTGTCCGCTTCCATGGGCATCACCAAGAAAGACATTGAAACCCAACCTGTTTATGATGCAACACGCCAACTGCTCACGCTGTCGCGTGAAGCAGGCTTCACCACCAATTTCGGCGGGAATATCGGAATTGAAAGCATTCCGTTCATCATTAGGATGAGCGACATCGCCGCCCGTTTCGAGACACGAAAAGTGGTGATTGGAATGAATACCGACGAAAATAAATTGAAAAAGGCTATCGCAAAAGCTTTGGAATTCGAATTGATGTATCTGCTCAACAAGAGTGCTTATTACGATACGATGGCCAAGGAGGATGCTCAACGCATTGTCCGTATGCAAAACCAAATACAATCAGCAAAATAACGATGAAGAAAATTGTTACTTTTGGGGAAATCATGTTGAAATTGTCGCCCGAATCTTTCGCCCGACTGACACAAGCCCATTCTCTGAAAGTTGAATATTCCGGGGCGGAAGCCAATGTCGCCGTCTCGTTGAGCCAATTGGGAATGGAAACCGTTTTTGTGAGTAAGGTGCCGGACAATGATATGGGAAGGAGTGCGATCAACTTTGTCCGTCAGTTCGGGGTCAATACGGCATACGTTTGTCAAGGCGGCGAACGTATAGGCATTTATTTTACGGAAAAAGGTGCAGCCCAGCGGGCTTCCAAAGTGATTTACGATAGGAAACATTCGGCAATCGCTACTGCGGAAGCTGATGATTTTGACTGGGAAGCAATTTTCAGAGATGCACAGTGGTTCCATTTTACGGGCATTACGCCCGCTTTAAGCGATAATCTTGCGGAAATCTGTTTGCAGGCTTGTAAAACCGCAAAAGCAAAAGGCATTCATGTCAGTTGTGACTTGAATTATCGCTCAAAACTTTGGACAAAAGAAAAAGCCAGAACGGTCATGTCAAGGTTGGCTCCTTACGTGGACATCTGTATTGCCAACGAAGCTGATATGAACGATGTATTTGATTTTTCGTCAGGAAAAGAACAACTGAATTATTCCTCCATTGATGAAAAATCCTATCAGAAAGTCGCTAAAATGGCGGCGGAGAAATTGGGGTTCAAAAAGGTGGCCATCACTTTGAGAGAATCCATTTCAGCGAGCGACAACAACTGGTCTGCAATGCTGTATGACGGAACGGATTTTTATCAAAGCAAGCAGTACGCCATCCACATCGTTGACCGTATCGGTAGCGGTGACTCCTTTGCAGCAGGCCTGATTTACGGATTCTTACAGAATTTCGATAATCAAAAAAGTCTGGATTTTGCCGTGGCGGCAAGTTGTTTGAAACATTCCATTGAAGGTGATTACAATCTTGTGACAGCCGCTGAAGTAGAGAATTTGTTAAATAACAACACATTTGGAAGAATTCAAAGATAACATTATGATACCTGTTTCTGCCGTTGCCAACTCTATTGAGTCCTCGTTGATTCGTAGCATCTTCAATTTGGCCAAACAATTGGACGATGTGGTTGACTTTACTCTCGGTGATCCTGACGTGCAACCCCATTTGGCTATCAAAAATGCCGCATGTGAATCGATACAACAAGGCAAAACCCGTTATTCTCAAAATGCCGGCCTGCTTGAATTAAGACAAACAATCAGCCAATATTACAAAAGAAAAGAAGGATTTGACTATGATCCCGTAACGGAAATCATGGTCTCTGTCGGAGCAATGGAAGGATTGTATCTTGCCTTCCTTGCCATGTTGAATCTGGATGACGAAGTGATTATTCCAGCACCTTATTATGTCAATTACGTGCAGATGGTGCAGCTTTGCCATGCCAAACCGATCATCGTTGACAATCCCGGAAAAGAGGAACTCTCTTTCAGCGTGGAAGATATTGAAAAGGCAATTACGTCTAAGACAAAAGCAATCATTATCAACACCCCTTCCAATCCTTCGGGGAAAATCATACCACAGGAAAAAATCAAAGCCTTGGCAGATATCGCTAAAAAATACGATTTGACTGTTATCGCAGACGAAGTTTACAAATGCCTTATTTACGATGGAACAGAATTCAAGAGCATTGTAGCGATAGAAGGCATGCGGGAACGCACGGTACTTATCAATAGTTTGTCAAAGGAATTTTGTATGACGGGCTATCGTATCGGCTACGTGCTGGCTCCGTCTGAACTGATTGCCGCCATGACAAAATTGCAGGAAAACGTGGCAGCCTGTGCCCCACTTCCTTCGCAATATGCTGCAATTGAGGCTCTTAGCGGGAAAGAGGATTATTCCAAAAACATGGTTGAAATTTTCACCAAACGCCGTAACGTCCTATATGAAGGTTTAAAGGATTTGCCTCTGATAAAAGCCCATCAGCCGGAAGCCACTTTCTACATGATGGTGGATATTTCCGAAACGGGAATGACTTCTCTGGAATTTGCACATGCCATTTTGGAAAAAGCGCATGTCGCGGTTGTGCCGGGCATTGCATACGGGAAAAGCTGTGACAAATATGTCAGAATTGCGTTTACTCTTGAAGAAGACAGAATAAAAGAAGGGATAAATAGAATATCTCATTTCATTAACTCTATTGCCAAATGAAAAGAATACTAATGTTGGGCGGCTCGCTCTACCAGACATACGCCATTAAAGAAGCGGTAAGATTGGGGTATTATGTCATCACTTGTGATTATTTGCCCGAAAATCCCGGACATAAGTTCGCACATGAATACCACAATGTCAGCACCACGGACAAAGAGGCTGTACTGGAATTGGCGAAAAAATTAAATGTGGACGGGGTCGTGGCATACGCTTCAGATCCAGCAGCTCCGACGGCAGCATACGTTTGCGAAAAACTCGGTCTGCCCACCTCTCCTTACAAATCTGTGGAAATCCTTTCCAACAAAGACCTTTTCCGAGATTTTCTCCAAAGGAACCATTTCAATTGTCCCAAGGCAAAGGGATATACAACTTACGAAGAAGCCTTGAAGGACATTGACGAATACCGCCTACCCGTAATGGTGAAACCTGTGGATTCGTCAGGAAGTAAGGGAATAAACAAACTTACGGATTGGGGACAGTTGAAAGATTTTGTGGAAGACGCCCTGCATTACTCCCGCAGGAAATGTTTTCTGATAGAGGAATTTATCGTCAAGAAAGGCCATCAGATTTCCGGAGACGCTTTTTCTGTGAACGGGGAATTGGTTTTCCATTGTTTGGGTAATGAGTTTTATGACCCGAATTGCGACAAGGATTTTGCTCCGCTTGGAGAGTGCTGGCCGTTTGAAATGGATCACAAATATATTGAAGATTTGGAACAACAGTTGCAGCGTTTGATGACGTTGCTTAATATGAAATCCAATGCCTATAATGTGGAAGCCATTGTGGGCGAAGACGACAAAGTTTATTTGCTGGAGCTCGGGGCTCGCAGCGGAGGCAGTCTGATACCGCAAGTCACAGAATGTGCGACTGGAGTTAATATGGTAACGTGGGTAGTACAAGCGGCTGCGGGAGACCCTATTGACTTGTCAATACTCAATGAACGTAAAGAAATGCCCATTAAAGGGTGCTGGTCAAACTACATGGTGCATCCGACTGAAACAGGAAAATATGATGGAACTTGGTTTGACGAAGAGTTCAAAAAAAAGCATTTGGTGGATTTTGTAACGGATACCAAAGAGGGCGAGGAAGTGCATAAATTCCGCGGTGCACAGGACTGCACAGGGGAACTCATTTTGAAATACGATACGCCGCAACAGATGATGCAAGTGATTAAGGATATGGACGAATACGTAAAAGTGAGGGTGAAGTAATGGGGTTAACTGTTGTGAAAAAGGATATTGATTATATCAGAGCTACTTTAGACCCGGAGGCAGTACACACTCTTTTGCAGAAGTGCGACGAAGGATTTGTGCCGTCGTTATCCCAAACAATGAATTTGAAGCAATACGCTCAAAAGTTATCCGATTTTGCACAGTTTGTCATAGCTCTCGACAATGGAAGCGAAGCAGGCTTTGTCGCCTATTACCTTAATGATGAAGGACATTTCATCTATGTGCCTCTTATTTGGGTGTCAAGTGAATATCAAAAAAACGGAATCGGTCAGCAATTGATTGCACAACTATCGGAACTTTCTTTAATGGGATATTCATCTATACGTTTGGAAGTTTTGAAAAGCAACACAGGAGCATGCCATTTCTATTTAAAAGAGAATTTTAAAATTGCAGAGGAGAGGGATAGTAAATGGCTGATGTCAAAAAATATATAAATAACTACTAACTACTTTGCATCAAAATATTTTGTAAAATGAAACATATTTTTAGCGTTTGGGGACATCTTACTTTTTATATCGCAAAAAGAATCATTGAATTAGATCAGTTGAACCCCGATGATTGCATATTCGTCCTTGCCCGTGATTATAAAATCATGGAAAAATATCAAAAGCAATTCAAGAATCAGATACATATTCGATATAGAGTTGAAGGTGAGAATCAATTTTCAAATAGAATATTTGCTGGGGCTAATTTCATAGCCACGCACAGAAATATCGCCCATTTTGATAGTTTGATAGATTCTTATACAAAAGGGGACACCTACATTTATTATTCGGCAAATTTAGGAAACGACTACGGGAACCTCTTGGTAAGCAACAAGCATTGTCAAGGCTATTTTGTCACAGAAGATGGCATGGGGTCATACAGGGATTTTAATCCGGAAGTCTTTCCTGGAATATTGCAAAAGTTGACTTATAGAATATTGCGCACCCTTTATCCTCGATTATATCGGTATAAACATCATTTTATTGTAACTGACTCACCAAAATTCAGAGGCTGCATCGCTTCCCAACCACAATGTTTTCCGTTACACCAACAATACTTAAGGGTCATCGGATTGCCTTTTGAGCATGTGGACCTGGGATTCACCCCTGATTGCATTCTCTCTATAGATCCAATGCATTTGTACTGCGACTGGGAGGCCATAACGAAAATCTATTCGCAGATTGCTACCGTCTTCAAAAAGAAGAATTATAAAACCATAGCCTACAAATTCCACCCCACATTCGATGCTGAAGCCAATAAGGAAATCAAACGTGTTTTTAACAAGATTATCCATGACTGTTTTGCTGACGAATTAGTGGAATTGGGATCTCATGTTGTTTTGGAAAATATCTTCATGTCATATAAATGCGACTTTTATTCTAACAATTCCGCTGTTGGTATATATGCTCACGGCATGGGGGCCACCTGTTATACCATATATCCTATCATCAAAAAATTTGTCCCCTCAATTGGCATGGAAATCTCAAGTCTGGTAAGTCAGTATTATGTGAATATACCTGTTGATAACACAAATGACAATGAGTGAATGCAAATCCTAAGTATGTCTAGTCAAGATTCCATATTAGTAACCATTCGTTGTGCGGCCTATAACCATGGGAAATATATCCGCCAAACCTTGGAGGGTTTTGTAATGCAGCAAACAAGCTTTCGGTTTGAAGCACTGGTGCATGACGATGCCTCCACAGACAACACAGCAGATATCATTCGCGAATATGCAAATAAATATCCGGACATTATCAAACCCTATTTCCAAAAGGAAAACAAATTCTCAATCAACCCCAGAATCATAGATGAGTGGTTCGCCTCCAGCACCCAAGGCAAATACCTTGCTATCTGCGAAGGAGATGATTTCTGGACAGATCCGCTCAAACTGCAGAAACAGGTGGATTTTCTGGAAAGCCATCCAGATTACAACTTGGTCTGTCACAACTGGAACACTTTCAACGGGACAGAATACGGGGAATCCCCTGTCCACCATCTCTATACCCAGCCGTTCAGTTTCACTTTTGCACAACTTCCATGGATTTGGATTACCAAGACCTTGACTCTGCTATTGAGAAGCAGCGCTCTCGACTACTCCCTTTTGAATCAGTACAAGTATTGTCGGGATGTGCATTTTGTGTATCACGCTTTAAAAGCGGGCAAAGGCTACTATATGCCCGAAGTCATGGCCACCTACCGTGTACATGATGGAGGGGTATGGAGCAAGCATGATGCCAACGAGAAAAACCGTACCACCTATGAATTGTATAAAGAACTCTATTCTTTCGAACCCAACAAAGCCGTGCGCAAGCGATATATGAACGCCACCCTCGCCTATTACAACGGATTGGCCTTCGGGAAAGAAACATGGTGGCACTTCGGCACCAATGCAAAACTCTATTACGAGGCTCTGAGGAACATTACTGATGCGAAAGACATAGTTTTCTGTCTTGGCGGCCTCGTGCCTACCTCATTGGTGAAGTGGGTTATGAAGCGGTTTAAGGTTTAACAGAAAATGCCAATAATATCGGATTTCTTTTTTTTGTACTTTTGCAGTGAATTAGGAGTGAAACGTGCCAGTAATGGGATTTCGTTGTACAAAACTTTATGACAAAACAGAAAAGACAAACACATGTTCAACCTTAATAAATTCATTTCAGAACATATTACACATCGTCCCAACAGCATGTTTGCCCAGGATATTGAGGCAAATAAAGAGTTGTTGTGCAATGAGATAGAGAATAAGTCGGTGTGTGTGATAGGGGGTGCGGGAAGTATTGGCAGTTCTTTTATCAAAGCTGTACTCCCGTTCCGTCCGAGCAAACTCATTGTGATTGATTTGAACGAAAACGGTCTGGCGGAACTTACACGCGACTTGCGCTCTACGGAGGGTCTTTATGTCCCGCAGGAATACCGCGCTTACACTCTGAATTTTGCAGATCCGATTTTCGCCCGCATCTTCCGTGAGGAAAAGGGTTTTGACATCGTGGCGAATTTTTCCGCCCACAAGCACGTGCGCAGTGAGAAGGATAAATATTCCGTTCAGGCTTTGATTGAGAATAACGATATCAAGGCCAAGAAGTTGATGGATTTGCTGTGCGAGTTTCCACCCAAACACTTCTTCTGTGTAAGCACTGATAAGGCGGCCAACCCTGTGAACATCATGGGCGCCAGCAAGCGCATCATGGAGGATCTGGTGATGGCGTACAACGACAAATTCAAAGTGACCACCGCCCGTTTCGCCAATGTGGCTTTCAGCAATGGCTCGTTGCCGGATGGCTGGCTGCACCGTTTGCAGAAAAAACAGCCTTTGGCAGCGCCCAGCGATGTGAAACGTTACTTCGTTTCCCCTGAAGAGAGCGGACATATCTGTATGCTTGCCTGCATACTAGGTAAAGCAGGCGAAGTTTTTTTTCCAAAGTTGGGCGAAGAACAGATGCTGACATTCAGCGGTATTTGCGATGATTTCGTGAAAGCACAGGGATTGAGTAAAATGGAATGTTCCTCTGATGAGGAAGCAAAAATGAAAGCGTCAGCTATCGATGATTCTCAATATTCCACATTCAATTCTCAATTGGATTATCCTGTTGTCTATTTCAAGAGTGATACGACTGGAGAGAAGGCGTACGAGGAGTTCTATGTGCCTGGCGAAAAGGTTAATATGGAACGTTTTCGGGCATTGGGTGTGGTGGAAGAAACCACTCGCCGTCCGATGCCGGAGGTGAATGCCTTTTTTGAAAAACTGGAAACGCTATTCGCCAACGACTTCACCAAGGAGGATGTGGTAAAAGCCATTAAGGAGTTTATCCCCAACTTTGAGCATGAGGAGAAAGGGAAGAATTTGGATCAAAAAATGTAAACTATGTACGAAAAAATCACCAATTTCATAAAAGACCTATATGGCAACCAGGACTTCACTCCGCTGTCCGTGCCTGTGTTTGTCGGCAATGAAAAAAAATACCTCAACGAGTGCATCAACAGCACGTTCGTTTCGAGCGTTGGAAAGTTTGTGGACCGTTTTGAGGAGATGGTGGCGGAATACACCGGTGCGAAACGTGCCGTGGTGTGTGTAAACGGCACCAATGCACTGCACATGGCTCTGATGCTGGCGGGGGTGGAGCGTAACGATGAGGTTCTGACGCAGGCGCTCACCTTTATCGCCACCTGCAATGCCATCAGTTACATCGGGGCGCACCCGGTTTTTATTGATGTGGATAGGGAAACGATGGGACTTTCACCTGTTGCACTCCGCAAATGGTTGGAAGACAATGCGGAAGTGAAAAGCGATGTGTGCTACAACAAACATACGGGGCATCGAATCAAGGCTTGCGTGCCGATGCACACTTTTGGTCATCCTTGCAAGATTGAGGAGATTGTTGCTGTTTGTCAGGAGTATCACATTGAATTGGTGGAGGATGCTGCGGAAAGCATTGGCAGTTTCTACAAGGGCCGACACACGGGAACTTTCGGAAAGATTGGCGCATTGAGTTTCAACGGCAATAAAACGGTTACCACGGGAGGGGGCGGAATGTTGCTGTTCAACGATGAGGAGTTGGGAAAATATGCCAAGCACCTCACCACCCAGGCCAAGGTGCCGCATCGCTGGGAGTTTGTACACGATCATATCGGATACAACTACCGCATGCCCAACATTAATGCAGCTCTTGGTTGCGCACAGATGGAGCATTTGGAAGAATATGTGCTGAACAAGCGAGAAACCGCTCACCGCTACCAAGAGTTCTTTGCCAACATGGACGACATCAGCTTTTTCACCGAACCTGAGAACTCCCGTTCCAACTATTGGCTGAATGTGGTGATTCTCAAGGATAAAGCAGCGCAACAGGAATTCCTGCAATACACCAACGACCACGGCGTAATGACCCGCCCGATTTGGGAGTTGATGAACCGCCTGCCCATGTTTGAGCACTGTCAGCACGACAGTTTGGAGAATACCATCTGGTTAGCTGACAGAGTGGTGAATATACCGAGCAGTGTAAGAATGAAGATATTATGAAAAAACTAATTCTTATCGGCGGCGGTGGCCATTGCAAATCAGTGATCGATGTCGCAGAAAGTGCGGGTTACACCATTTTAGGAATTCTTGACCGACAAGGAGAGGTCGGCAAAAAGGTGCTGGGATACGAAGTCATAGGCACTGACGACAACATGGCGAAGTACGCCGATCAGGCTGAATTCATTGTGACGGTAGGACAGATCAAGTCGCCAGAGGTGCGAATCCGTCTCCATCAGATGCTGGCCGATGCCGGTTGCCAACTCGCCACCATCGTTTCTCCTACTGCGCATGTCTCAAAATATGCGACCGTGGGTGAAGGAACAGTGGTGATGCATCAGGCAGTGGTGAACGCCGATGCCAAAATTGGCAAAGGTTGCATTATCAACACGATGGCCAATATTGAGCACGATGCGGTCATAGGGGACTATTGTCATATCTCAACCGGAGCTATGGTGAATGGCGAGTGTAAAGTGGGCGAACGTAGCTTCATTGGCAGTCAGGCGGTACTGGCTAATTGCATCTCCGTTGGAGCTGACATTGTTGTGGGGGCTGGCTCTCTCGTTAGAAAGAGTATCGCAGAAAAAGGGATCTATTCCGGCAATCCTGCCATTTTGAAAATCAGTGCGAAATGAACCATACAATCATTATAGCTGAAGCAGGTGTGAACCATAACGGTTCCATTGAGTTGGCCAAACAATTGGTGGACAAAGCGGTGGAAGCAGGCGTGGATTATATCAAGTTTCAGACTTTCAAGGCAGCAAACCTTGTTACTAGAAGCGCGCAGCAAGCTGATTATCAGATGAGAAATATCGGTAGTAGGGACAATAGTCAGTATCAGATGCTGAAAAAACTGGAGCTTTCTCAAAAGGAACATTTGGAATTGATTGGTTATTGCCAGCAAAGAGGAATTCACTTCTTTTCTACCGCATTTGATTCCGATAGTGTTGAATTTCTGGACTCATTGCATCTTGGTCTCTGGAAAATTCCTTCAGGAGAGATTACGAATTACCCGTACATCAAACAGATTGCCCAAAAGCAAGGTGATGTGATTCTTTCTACTGGGATGAGCACCGCTGAAGATATTCAGAATGCCGTAGATGTTTTGTTGAGGTGGGGTAAAACCAAAGACCAAATCACAATTCTGCATTGCAACACCGAATACCCCACACCATTTGAGGATGTGAATCTGCGGGCAATGCAAACAATCAAAGAGCGCTTTGGCACACAGGTGGGCTATTCCGATCATACCCGTGGCATCGAGGTGCCCATCGCGGCCGTGGCTCTGGGCGCCACAGTTATTGAAAAGCATTTTACTCTTGACAGAAATATGCCGGGCCCCGACCACAAAGCTTCGCTTGAACCCGATGAGCTGAAAGCGATGGTGTCGGCTATCCGCAATATTGAAAAAGCTCTTGGCAGTTCAGAAAAAAAAGTGACAGATTCCGAGCGCAAAAACATTGCCATTGCCCGCAAAAGCATTGTGGCCGCCACTAATATCAAGAAAGGAGAAATATTTACTGAAGAAAACATCACCGTAAAACGCCCTGGAACAGGCATCTCCCCCATGCGTTGGGAAGAGGTGTTGGGGACCACGGCAGTGCGCGATTTTCAAGAGGATGAATTGATTGAAATACCCTAAATGTATTTTTAGCGAATTTTTATCAAGTAAAAAAATCATAATTAGCGAACTTTTATAAGATAAATTTCGTATTTTTGCGAACTTTTATTGTATAATAATTGAAAAAGAAATCCATGGAATTGCAGAAAATTCGGGAAATTGTTGCGCAGCAGCGTGAAGAAGCACATCGTATGAACGTACATAACTGGTGCGACCGAATGGAAGAGCAGTTTCTTGAATTGGATTCTCCATTGGCACAGATTGTCATTGGGGTGCGCAGAAGTGGGAAATCCACCCTCTGCCACAAGTTTTTAAAACAACATAACATAACCTATGCCTACATCAATTTCGATGATGAGCGCTTGGTGAATTTTCATACCGAGGATTTCGACCTCCTTTTGGAAGCATTGACAATCGTTTATGGAGATTTTGAATATTTGTTTGTTGACGAACCTCAAAATATCAACTATTGGCATTTGTTTGTCAACCGCCTATTACGCCAGCAGGTTCATGTTTTCCTGACGGGCAGCAATGCCAAGCTGCTTAGTGGGGAATTGGCCACCCATCTCACCGGCAGATATAACCAGATAGAGTTGTACCCACTTTCTTTTTCCGAATATGTGATCTTGCTGAATATTAATAGAGACCCCTTATTGATCCGAGACAAGGCTGCTTTGCAAATCGCTTACGAGAATTACATCAACAAAGGAGGTCTGCCGGAAGTGGTTAGATTAACCAGATGGAAAAGTTACATTATCAACATATTCAATGCCATCTTGGAGCGGGATATCATGCAACGCTTTCATGTTCGTTTCCCCTCCGTTTTTCACGATATAGCCCATTATCTTTTGAGCAATTTCACTCATGAGTGCAACTATGACCGGATTGCATCAATCTTCGGTGTCGCTTCTGACAAGACGGTAAGAAAATATGTTTCCTATCTTGAACAAGCTTATCTGTTCATCCCATTATATAAATTCTCCTATAAAAGTAGAATCCGCATGCGAAATGCGAAACTTTATGTGGTGGATACGGCTTTTGCAACGGCAGTAAATGAATTGTCGGGTGGGGACGATGGATGGAAGTTGGAAAATATGGTTTTTCTTGAGCTATTGCGTCGTCGCCAAGTAAACAACTACGAATTATTTTACTACAAGAACAATTACGAGATTGACTTTGTGGTTACCGTTGGTAAGAAAGTAGTGGAGTTGATACAGGTGTGTTCTGATATCAGCAATGAACGCACTCTTCAGAGAGAACTGAAAGCATTGGCAAACGGATCGGATGAACTGAACTGCCACAAAATGACATTAATTGCTAATTCTGAAAGCAGAGAAATACAGTATAAAGGAAAGGTAATCCAAATCGTTTCGGCTAAGGAATGGCTGCTGGAAAAAAATGGCATTGAGAACGTGAATGTACTATGAGAAAAATTTGTTTTATTACCGGGACCCGCGCCGAATACGGCCTGCTCAGTCGCCTGATGAAAATGGTGCAGGACGATAACAGCACCCAATTGCAGATTATCGCCACCAATATGCACCTGTCGCCCAAATTCGGCAATACCTATCAGGAAATTGAAAACGATGGTTTTATCATTGACAAAAAAATCCCAATTCTTGAAGATGGAAAAGACGATGCCAATGCAACGTTGAAATCTATGGCAAAAGCCTTGTCCGGTTTTGCGGATGCTTACGATGAGCTGAAACCGGATATGGTGGTGGTGTTAGGTGACCGTTATGAAATTTTAGCTGCTGCAACTGCTGCACTTTTCGAACGTATTCCCATTGCCCATATCCACGGCGGCGAAATCACTGAAGGTGCATACGATGATGCCATCCGCCATAGTATCACCAAGATGAGCCATCTGCATTTTGCCTCGACCGAGGAGTATCGGAAAAGGATCATACAGTTGGGTGAACAACCGGATAAAGTGTTCTACGTCGGTGCATTGGGCGTGGAGAATATCAAAAAGTTGCCTTTTATGGGCAAAGAAGAGATTGAAGAATACATTCACTTCAAGCTGGACGGGAACATCATTTTGGTGACCTACCATCCGGTCACGTTAGGTGCTCATTCAGCCGAGCAGGACATCAAAGAGTTTCTTGCCGCCTTGGAAGAACGCATAGATTTGCGTATTGTTTTTACGATGCCCAATTCTGATACTGGTAGCAATGTGATTGTAGAAGCAATAAATAAGTTTGTTGAAAACAATCCCAATCGAGCCATTGCATATAAATCTTTGGGATTGAAACGCTATCTTTCAGTAATGAAGTTTTGTTGTGCTGTAGTGGGTAATTCATCCAGTGGATTACTTGAAGTGCCTTCCTTTGGAATCCCAACGTTGAACATTGGTGATAGGCAGAAAGGCCGTATTGCGGCAGACAGCGTGTATAACTGCGACACCGACAAGTTCTCTATTCTTCAAGGGTTGGATACCATCATGTCACCTTCGTTCAAGCAGAAAGCTGCCGCAACACACAATCCATACGATAAGGGAGGTACTGCACAGGCCATTTTTGATGTCATCAGCACTTATCCGCTTGATGAATTGAAACAAAAGCATTTTTACGATATAAAACAATGAAAATCATAGTAATAGGACTGGGCTCCATGGGCAAGCGGCGTATCCGTTTGTTGGGCGGAAGAAAAGACATTCAGCTTTTCGGCATTGATAGTCAAGAAAGCCGCTGTGAGGAGGTAAAGGAAAAGTTTGGCGTCAAATGCTATTCCAGCATTTCTGAAGTGGTGGCAGCCGAACATCCCGATGCCGCGATTATCAGCACCTCTCCGCTTTCTCACGCAGCTATTATCAAGGAGTGCTTGCAAAACAACATGCATGTGTTCACCGAAATCAATTTGGTTCCTGATGGGTATGCCGAGAATATGAGGGTGGCCAAAGAAAAGAACAGGGTACTTTTCTTGTCCTCCACTTTTTTATATCGTAAAGAAACACAGACCATTATTGAAAAGGTGCAGCAGACCAACTGTCCATTGAACTATATCTATCATATTGGGCAATATCTGCCCGACTGGCATCCCTGGGAAAGTTATAACAACTATTTCATCGGCAACCCACGCACTAACGGCTGCCGTGAAATCATGGCTATTGACCTGCCGTGGATTGTGACGGCTTTTGGCCCCATCAAGAATGTTTCTGCTGTAAAGAGCAAAAACACAGAGCTGAACATCAATTATAATGACAATTACCTTATCACCATTGAGCACGCAAATGGCAACAAAGGTGTGCTGGCAGTGGATGTGGTAACCCGTAAGTCTATCCGTCACATTGAGGTGTATGGCGAAACTTTTCAGATGTCGTGGAATGGCACGGCAGATTCGCTGACAGAATATGACATTGAAAATAAAATAGAGAAAAAGATAGAATTTGAGGATGCTTCAGAACACGTGGAAGGTTATGCAGCGTTTATCACCGAGAATCCCTATCGTGAAGAGTTGGATGCTTTCTTAGCGCAAATTGAAAATCCTGCGAACCTCCCTGCTTGGAACTTTGAGAAGGATTTGGAAATATTGAGAGTGATTGATCAAATAGAGGCATGATGAGAAAGTATAAAATTGCTTTTGTGGGATTGGGCTCTATCGCCAAACGTCATTTGAAAAATGTGACTTCATTTCTTGATGGCAGAGGGGATGGTTATCAGATTGACCTATATCGTTCTTCTATAAATAGTCTGTTACCAGAAGATATTGCACCATTAGTGCGTGAAGTTTATTTATATGAAAACAGCATTCCTGCGGAAAGGATATATGATGTGGTTTTTGTTACGAATCCCACATCCATGCATTATGAAACAATTGAGAGGTTTTACAAGCATACAACGTCATTCTTCATTGAAAAACCGATTTTTGCCGCTACCGATGTGGATGAGTCCATCTTTGGTAAACTTTCAGGAATAATGAGTTACGTGGCATGCCCTTTGCGTTACAATGCGGTACTTCAGTATGTGAAGGAGAATGTTGATTTGGATAAAGTTTATTCTGCACGGGCAATATCGTCGAGTTATTTGCCTGACTGGAGGCCGGGGCAGGATTATCGCAATACCTATAGTGCCCATAAAGAACTTGGTGGAGGAGTTGCCATTGATTTGATTCACGAATGGGATTACCTGACTTGGCTTTTTGAAACGCCAGATACATGTTATTCTATTCAAACAAAGATTTCCGATCTGGAAATAAACAGTGAGGATGTAGCGCTGTATATTGCCAAAACCGATAAACGATTAATTGAACTGCATTTGGATTATTATGGTCGTGACTCTATAAGAATATTACAGTTATTCATGCCAGATGATACTATTGAATGTGATATTTTACACGGCACAGTCCATTATTTGAAATCGCATAAAGAGATCAAGTTGGAGAGCGAGCGCAATGCTTTCCAAATGAAAGAGATTGAGCATTTCTTTGATATAATTGATGATAAAATTGATAACGACAGCACGCCCGAACATGCTTACCGTGTGCTGAAAATAGCGAAAGGAGAAATATAGTATGAATATTTTGTTTACCTTGTGTGGCCGAGCCGGCTCAAAGGGCGTGAAAGGCAAAAATGCCCGCGACTTTTTGGATGTGCCATTGGTGTGGTATTCCATGGCCAACATTGCACTTTATATGGAGAAATATGCCGCCAACGATAATGTCAAAATTGTGCTGAATACCGACAGCGAGCCTTTGAAAGATTTGGTTCGCAAAGTAAAGGATGTGCCTGTTACGATTCTTCACCGCGAAGAGCATCTGGCAGGCGACAAAGTTGCCAAAGTCGCTGTTATCATGGACAGCCTGAACAAAGCTGAAGAGGCTTTTGGCACAAAATTCGACATGGTAGTTGATTTAGACATCACTTCTCCGCTGCGCACCGTGCAGGATGTGAAGAATGCCATCGACCGCAAGCGCCAACGCCCCGAGGTGGATGTGGTTTATTCCGTGGCGCCCTCCCGCCGCAATCCATACTTCAACATGGTGAAAGAAGAAAACGGTTTTTTTTGCAAAGCCATTCCTTCCAACTTCACCACCCGCCAGGAAGCCCCTGTGTTTTATGACATGAATGCTTCAATCTATGCGTATGCACCTGAGGCACTAAAAAACAAAGAACACACCACATTCTTCAACTCCAATTGCGATGCAGTTATAATGAAAGACACTGGAATCTTGGATATTGATTCTGAGGAAGATTATGAATTGATGCAGGTGATTGCGAAGTATCTGTTTGAAAATGACACGAACTTTCAACAAACATATCAAAAAACATTAAGTTGGAAACACAATGAGAAACAACGATAAATACATAATTTCTGACACGCAATCTATTAAAGATGCCCTCTCCGCTCTGAATGAAATCGGGCACTCTGCCCAGACGCTTTTTGTAGTGGACAGCGACAACAAAATGGCGGGCACGCTTACCGATGGTGACATTCGCAGAAGTTTGATTGCTGGACTGCCGATAACCACGACTGTTGATGCTGTGATGCACAAGGATTTTCAGTATATAACCCAGGCAGATTGGGATGTACGGCGGCTTAAAACCTTGAGAAAAAAAAACATACTGTTCATCCCGATTTTGGATGAAGAACGGCATATTTTGGGTGTTTGCAATCTGATGAAATATAAAAATATCCTTCCCATTGATGCCGTATTGATGGCAGGAGGCAAAGGCGAACGCTTGCGCCCCCTTACCGAGCACACCCCAAAACCATTGCTGCCAGTAGGAAAGAAGGCTATTATTGATTACAACATCGACAATTTGGCCTACTATGGTGTAAAAAATATTTCTGTGACAGTCAACTACTTGAAAGAACAGTTGGAAGAGCATTTTGCCAGAGAGAGAGACGGTATAAAGGTGCAATGCGTGCGCGAACCTCGTTTTTTGGGTACGATGGGATCTGTGCAGTTTGTGGAGGAATTCCATAACGACACCATACTCATCATGAATTCCGACCTGTTCACCAATGTGGATTTGGAGGACTTCTATTTGCACTTTAAAGAAACAGGCGCTGACATGTCTGCCGCTGCCATTCCGTATTCCGTATCTGTGCCGTACGGCATTTTCAATGTAAATGACGATGATATTACCGGCTTGACAGAAAAGCCCACGTACAACTACTATGCCAATGCCGGCATATACTTGGTGAAACGGGAGGTCTTGGCTCTGATTCCGGAGGACACCTTCTTCAATGCCACCGATTTGATAGAGATGCTCATTGCCCGCCACAAGAAAGTTGTCCGCTTCCCCCTGCACGGCTACTGGATTGACATTGGCAACAAAGACGAATACGCCAAAGCGCAGGATATTGTGAAGCATTTATAGTGTTTTCACTTGTGAAATTTCTCGTTACTATGTTGATTCTTTTCACAAGTTGAATTGAACTTTATTGTGTTTCTTTTGTTGAATTTATGTAGTTTTTTTATTCTATTCGGGAAAAATAGCTATATTTAATTGTAAGTTATTGAATGTGAGGTAATAAAAGTTTAGTAAAAACTAAACTATATCAAAAAAAAATTGTATGTTTGCAGTCGAAAAGTTGGAGGCGGTTAGCGATACTGGTAAAGTGTTGTTCTTTAAGCTGGATTAATTATGATTTCGAATGAGAAATTACTAGAAACTCCCGAGTATTGGACCACCCGCATACAAATGGATTTATACACACATTTGCAGGATTATATGAAGGAGAATGGCCTGAACAGGGCGCAGTTAGCGCAAAAGTTGGGTGTGACCAAGGGTTATGTAACGCAAGTACTGAATGGTGATTTTGACCACCGGCTTTCCAAATTGGTGGAATTGTCGTTGGCTGTGGGATTGATTCCACAATTGGAATTTGTACCTAAAAAGGATTTATTTCAAGAAATTAATGTTGAGGGTATTGGAGTCCCCTACGACTTGCCCTGAAGCGTATTTGTGGAGGACAGAAAAGCAAAGAAAAGGGAACACTTAATTTAGGCTAAACACAAGAGATGATGGAAATATTGAAAAATGGAAACGAAGGAGTACAAAGGTTGAGATACTATTCTTCGCTTTTTTCTAGATCTGTATTTATGAGATTAATCAAATTTAATGATTTCTCAAAAATAGACATGATTAGAAACGCATTCGATAGTGACCAAATTGCGCAGCAAATCACATATGGAGATTATTTGGATAAGATATATCTTTCTCTGGTGTCGCAGTACAGAAATGAGTATGTAGTTAAAAATGCACTTATAAATAAGATTGTAGCTACAAACAAATGTGAAAACATCACTGTTTTTAACGAGTTTAGAGTGGGCGATTCAATAGCAGATGTGGTTACCTTTAACGGTAAGAGTCGTGCTTATGAAATAAAGACGGAATTGGACTCCCCAAAGAGATTGTGTAACCAATCGGATTCATATCTTAAATTTTTTAATGAAAGCTATATCGTTGTGCCCGGAAACAAGATTGAAACTTATCTTTCTTGCATTGATGATCGCATAGGAATCATTGCAGTGAGTACAAGGAGCGAAAAAATAGCATTTTCAAAGTATAGGAGAGCAGAAACATTAACTGATAATATGGATGTTGACGTTTTGATGCGTGTCTTACGGATTTCTGAAATGGAATATCTTGTGAAGAAATGGTATGGAAAGTTACCCGATGTGGGGTATTTTGAAATGTATGATGCTTGCAAAGAACTAATTCGTAAAATTCCCGCAGAGAAACTTTCTCGTATGGTAGTGCAAACTATCAAAATGCGTAAGGAAGATGACATTATTTTCAATAATAATAGAAAGAGTCTGACTCAGATTTGTCTCGCCCTCAATATTAATTCAGGCCAATATGCGCAATTGTGTAAAAATCTTAATAAAACAATAAATCCTAGTTATGTATTTCCCATTATTACGAGGTAAACAATTTGAATTGATTGCTCTTAAGGAGTTTGCTGGAGCTCATCCTGAGAATAAGTGGATATGCCCGATTATAGAGCCGGTACGCGTGATGCAGCCCTCTCATATTAAATCATCTCTTATGAAAGCTGCTGAAGTACTCTCACAAAATCGGATCCCGTATAGTATTATTTTGAATCCTGAGAGAGGAGACTATGCAATCACTTCGAATCGATTCTCTGTGGCTGATTTTCTGTGCATGTTCAATGAACTGGAAAATCGTCCGATACCAGCTTTTTTTGCAGGTGGAAAATGTAATGAAGTGAAAAATGCAATTGTTGAAAACGGGCTTGAGGATGTTATGGTGGTTTTTGAGGATTCTTTTGATATTGAAGAAGCTGATGAGCTTTGTTCTAATAAATCCGTGTCATATATAGTGTGCGCTGATGCCGATTCAAGGAGCAATCTGCGCTACTTAATGCGTACTGGAAAGAAAATCATTCGGCTGGATGATAAGTTTATTGTTCGTAAGCCAAATACAGAGTATAGAGGACGAGATGAAGATTCTTACACAGAAGAGTTCTTTTATTATAAAGAGGACAGGTTCTATGGTTTCTCTGATTACTGTGTATTGCCAAAAGAATTTTCTGAAGGCGGGGGTACGCCTACTGCAATAGCTATCCATATGACATATCGTAAAAAGGAGGACTCTATTTGGGTACGGCATTTTGTATCGGATGAAGCTTATGATACACAAAATATTCGTAATAAGTTCGGTAGTGCTGCAAAACATTTAGAAGTTTTTTACAATACAGTTGAGCCCACAGCGGCCGTTCGTTGGATGATTGAAAATCGTGGCAAATACCCGGGATTGGGCGTGCTAAAAAAAGTTACTATGCTGAACCATCTTGAACTCATTTCGAACATACTTTCAACAACAGAGTGATGAATATCGACAAAAAAGACTACAAAAACAAGCGCATCCGAGAGTATATAACGGATAAAGAAAAAAATGGAGATAATGATTTTTCTGAGCTACAGGAATTCTTGTATTCGCTTTTAACTATTTTTACTGTTTCTGCAACAGGTGATCCTCTTTATGAACTTCTGCAACATGACTGGAATGTCTTCATGTCAGAAGATGCATGTAAAAAGGTGATTGGCGAGGTTATTCAATCCGATGCCGGAAGCTTTGCTAAAGATGGTATAAAAGACGGAGCTACTTTAGTGAAATATAAAAAGAATATTACCGATTGTATTGAAGCGTGGAAGACTCTGAAAGAGGATGTCAAATATCATCATCGGTTTACTACGGATATCAACAAGTTGAATGCTGCTGGATGGAAGACGTTATTAGACAATAGATATGAACTGAATTTGGGTAAGTCCTTTTATCGTGCGCGTATTCATTACAAAAAAACAGATGTGTTTGGGAAAGAAGATATGGGAGCTCGTGAAAGGGGGGATTGTCCGCAGGGACGAGTAAATCCTGAAGGAATACCGTTCCTTTATCTGTGTGAAGAACCTAAAACCACATTCTATGAAACACGGGTATCGATGCACGATGTGGTTTCCATTGGAGAATTTGTGATAAATGGATCTGATCCATTGTATGTGGAAGATTTGACGGATATAAATTTAGATGAAATAGAAATTCTTGACGAAGATGTGGTTACGTTGGCCAAACGCAAACTGTTGATACGTACTTTGAGCGACGATATGTCGCGCCCTATGCGAAGATATGATTCTCCAATAGAGTATGTGCCTACGCAGTTTCTGTGCGAATATGTTCAACAGACACAGAATGTGTCAGGAATCCGTTTTTCCAGCTCTATCTATAAAAAAGGAACTAATCTTGTTATTTTTGACCCTGCTTTAATGCGTTGCATAGATGTAAAAGAGTATAGTGTTAAGTCACTTGATATTGGCGAAGAGGTTGTGGTTTGATTTTGGAAAATAGTGCTTTTGTGCCGTCACGGTTTAGGTGATGCCGGATGGTTCAGAAAGAGTGGTGATTTATAGAGATAGTAGTAAAAGAAGAGGAGTTGATATATGAGTAAAAGAGTTTATATAAGTGCGGACTATTCAGAGACGGATGGTGACCGTAGTGTAGTGGAAGAACTTCATAAATGGGGTGCTGATAACCGTCATAAGGTTGATTATGTTGACACTGCCCAAGTGGTTTCAGGTAGCGTTTCAAAGGATGAGAATTGTCGTGCATGTGATTTGAAGGCTGAATTTAATAGGCAGATTAATGCCTCCTCTGCAGTAATATTTATCATCGGGGATAAGACAAAAACTCGCACCGCAGGCAGTACATGCCGAAGAGTAAGTGAAGGAATGTTCTGTGCATGTACACCGTACAAGCAGAATGTTAAGGGGACTTCTAGTTGCAAGATTATTATTGACCCTTGTAAGTATGGACCCAGCGATGACGTATGCAAAATAAATACATACTCGTATTTAAAACATGAATTTGAACAAGCCAAAAAGAAGAGCAAGGTGATTGTTGTAGTTTATAATTCATTTCGGAAACACCCCAGTTGGCTTCCTTCATATATGATTGATTATGAAAAAAATGCACATCCTTTCTGGAAAAAGAATATTTGGGGAGAAAAGGTAGGGGACTATTCATTTATAAAGAAGACCTTAGGATATGAATAAGATCAAGCGACTTTTGTGGAATAAAGGTAGTTCTATAGCTTATGCTATTATTACTGCTATTTTCACGCTCGTTCCTGAAGGAGTGTTTAAGTTTGGTATTGTGGATTGCACATGGCCGGAGGGAATATGCATATTGATTAATCGCTTGATTGTGTGTATTCTCGTATTTTCTTTGGCAAACATTGCATACCGTTGTCATCGTAAGCACAGAAAAGAGGTTGCCATTTCTGGTAAAACTTTTTCAATCAAAATTGAATTTAATGATTTGTTCAAAGTTAAGTGTGGAAAAAAAGTCATTAATTTTGATGAGTGTTTCACCACGAAGGTTGGCGAAAAACCTGAAGATATTAAGCCAGATTCCCTTTGTGGACAGTATCTGATGAAATATCCTATTAATAATATGCAAGAGCTAATTGATGCGACGGGTTTGAGACCAATAGGGGCTTCATTGTATAAAAATAGACCCAAGTATGCCCAGGGAACACTTATCCCAAGAGATGATTTCTTGCTAATGGCATTTGCGGAGTTGGATGAAAAAGGACGGGGAACTATTACGTATGACAAATATTTGGAGTGTTTAAACAGACTTTGGGAGCAGATAGATCTCTATCATGGCACCGATGATGTTTATCTTCCAATCTTAGGCTCTCGTATTACTCGATTTGATAAAGAACTTACACAACAAGAACTATTGGATATAATGATAACTTCGTATAGGTTAAGTCCAAAGAAACTAAAAAGACCTAGTGTATTACATATTGTATGTAAAGAGAGGGAAGGGTTTTCACTAAATAATGTTTATGGATTGGATTGAATACTGAGAACATGTAGACAGATTCTCTGGATAGGTGTAAACCCATCGAAAAAAAACTGACAATATTAAATAATTGACTATTTTATAACTTGAATGTTTTAGAGAATTTCTTTCATGACCAGAGTGGAAGATATAAAAACAACATAATCACAATTAGAGAACACTTCATAATTGATTTTATATGAGAAGAACCATCATAACATTAGACACAACAGACAAGAAATATATTCCTGTGTTTGTTGTAATGGAAGAATTGTACCCCGATATGCAGGATTATAATGCCAAAGGATTAAACAAACATCCCAATTCGTATGAACAAGGTAAAGATAATATCACTATAAGCATTGAAGAATTCTCGGAGGAGGATCCCTTTTTGTTGAATGGTGGTTGTGGTAAGCTTGAAAGAATAGGAGATTATGAGGAAGAGCCCGGTAATGATTGTTACATGCTACTTCCATCAAATGGTGATGGTTTGAATACACTTGCCGAAGTGCTTCCACATAGAGAATGCCCAAGAGAAGTGAAATGCATAATTGATTCTAATCGAGAAGTTTGGAATATTTTGTCAGGCGATGGAAGACTTTTGAGCCAATTGAAAAATATATCTACGAGATTTCTTGGATTTGACCTTACACTGTTTCCAGAGCATATAGGAAATTTTTATTGGGTACGATATAATCCATATTTAAAAAAAATATCATTCAAAGAGTCGAACAATCCCATAGGATTGACTGGAAGTATCGTTTACCGTCAAGGTCAACAACAACCTTTGAAAATAATAGTGAAAGATAAGCATAGTGGGTATCTAGTCTATACTGTTACAAAGGAATTGACTGGAAACGAGCGTGTTTTTTCATTGGAAACCCCTCTTCCTCCACATTTGATTTCAATAGAAATTCAGGATAAAGACGGAAACGTCATCATGTTTGATGAAAATATACGATTCATAAAACAGATTGCTTTTGAAATTGGAGTTCATAAGATGGAGTTAAGGCTTAAAAAGCAAGGGAAGAAACCAAAGGATAATTATGAAGTTTCAATACCCAAATATGAAAATGCCGATAAATCTGTTATAGGAGAAAAACAGGATGAGGCATATAACGAATACTTTACAATAGCAGATAGTATATCACGGCAGCAGGCTGATAGAGATGCTTTGAATTTTGTCTTTTTTGATGCCGATGAAAAAAATGTGCAAACGATTGTCAGTCAAGCAAAGGGAACCGTACGTAAAATGATAGAGACTGGTCGTAATGTATGTTATATTTGTGACCCATATTTCAATGCCAACGATTTTGTGGAGTATGTGTGCTATATTAAGAATTTGAATCTTGACATTAGAATTGTTGTTTGTAAAAGTCCCCAAGATAATGCGGAAGCTTATAACATCCGTTTGAAAGCATTGAAAGACATAGCAAACGATTACAATGCTAAAATGGGAAGAACTATTGTGGAATGTAAAGGGTTGTCGGGTTTTGGTTTCCACGATCGTTTTGTCTTTGCTGATAAAACTGGTTGGCTGATGGGAAGCTCGTTTTCAGAATTCGGCCATCGAACAACCACTATTTCCAAAATTCCTGCATCGCACAGCAACTTGATTTTGGATAGGATTAATGGATGGTGGGAGTCCTAATTAAAATGTAATGATATGGCAGACAATAGTAGTTTTGCTGAAAAGAATAGGATGCTAATTGGATCGACATATCGATTCTTTAACCGCGCTGATCATCCTTCAGCACCTGACGATTATCCAACTTACTATAGTGAGTTGCTTTCTCTTGCCAGTGTGTCAATTAAGATATGGGATCCTTATTTCAATATAGGTGACGAAGATTTATTTACAGTGGTTCCAGCAGGAGTTGATGTTATTATACTGTACACATACATTACATTCGGGAGATCGCGTAACCTTCAGCCTCAAGATGTAAAAAGCAGGGTTGAACCTAAACTTCCCATTGGGCATGGAACTCTAAAGGTGGCTTATCTCCCAGATTATGATACTATATTGTTTGAAAAAAGAAAGTGGCACGACCGCTTTCTGATTATTGATGACGCTTTTTATTATTTGATTGGAGCATCATTAAGGTATCAACACACAAGCGCAAAATGTTTTGGGATATACGATATGGAGAATCATGATGACATTGCTCTCGTTAAAGAACGGTTTGACAAGATTCTTTATGAGGTTGAAAATAAAGGGTATGTAATTTAATCTCTGTGATATGATTGACAAAGAAACAATTAAAATAGAAATATTACTCAAGGGTTACTGTGGAATAGATAACTGGCTGTTTAAAGAAAGATTTGAAACGGAACTGAGCAAGACACAATGTCCAATGGCAGAATTGATGGTTTTTGTTGACAAATGTTATTCCTTGTTGTCTGATAAATTGTTGAATAGTAAAGATATAATTACTGAATATTTTCCCATGCCACGTCTTCTTGAATGGATGGATAAGAATTTTCCTCATGAACCTTTTGAAACTGAATGTGATTGGGTGGCATATACAGAAGAGTTGGTTTATGACAAGCTCTCTATAGCTAAACGGACATCGTTTTACGGCGAAACACCTGCGTGGTGTGATTTGTTAGTTGGTTTTGCTCTGAAAATAATTGGAGAGAAATGCTCTGTAGACAATCGATTTCAGAGTTTTGGTTTTCTATCACACATTTGGGAAAAAGAAGAGTTGTCTTGGGAGTTTTTTGAAGGTTTTACCATATCCGATAGGGTATTAACTCAGGCAGAAAATGACCTTAAGGTTGATCCGATGGAAATTTTATGTGGGTCTCGTATGATTGAAAAAGCATCAAACGCATACAATATAAGTGGGAAAAACCAGCAAGAAATACTTAACGAGTTGTATTGGTATGAAGAGGATGGCGGATATGTGGAATTTCCCGAAACTATCATACAGATTGCGCGTGCATTTAGAGAGGTCGGTAAAGAAGATGCATTCATTGCATTATGGAAGGCGCTTACTCATCCAACATTGCAGTACGGAATATTGTACTATTTGTTAATGCTGCCCAATGACTGTATTGGACTTTTGAAACTATTTCAACAAAAGGGCGTTGACGAGGTTGGGCTTACACTGATAAGGGATTATTGGTTCAAACAATCTGTGAGGTGTCTCGAAAATTTGTTGCAGTTTGAGGAAAAGATAAAATCTGGCGAATATACCAATCCGGGAATTGTCTCTTTAGAAACAATGAAAGGCGATTTTGTCAAAGGTCTGCGCGATAATGCCAAAGAATTGATTCGATACTTTACGACCGAGAACCTGTCGCGATGGGCGTTTTCAAAAAACACATTAGGAGGTAAGCCTAATTCCATTTATAAAGAAGCTTATTTACAAGTTCTTGGCATACTCAAAGATGTATTGAGTTCTGCCGATGATACTGATGCTTTTTCAACAGATACTAAAGATTTATCATATTTGATATACCTCGCAAAAAAGGCACTTGAAAACAATAATATAGAAAGAGGGAAACAGATAGAGCTTGTAAGTCTAAAGTTGATTGACACAGGGAGTTTTGGATGGTTTGGCGACATAAATGATGAGGTGATTAATCAAATGTTTGTATTAGGGGGCTTGTTGAAAGTTAATCATTCTGACGAAGAAATCATTGATTTAGTTGAAAAAAGAGCTGTCCGATACGAAGGATGGGGTGTGACTCCCATTTCGAGCATATTAGAAAGGTCTAATTCTTTTACTTTTCTTACCTGTGCGGCCATGCAACATATAGATGTCGAAAACGACTTTAGGTATCTTGTTCGTTTAGCAATTGATCAGTTCAATGGGTCAAGAATGTTAAACAATGCTCTATTGGCTCCCTTGATTATGGCGGAGCTGATAGTAACCCAACAATATGATGAATGGCGTGATTGGTATGAACAATTGTTGTTGACAGAAATAGAGTCGTTCGTGTCTCTTTTGGGGATACTCATTCATGCACAATCTTCTATGTCAATCACTAATAAGGAACTCTTCGATAAAAGAAAACAAGAAGAATGGAACTTGATTTTTAAGCAATACTCATCCAATCATCGTCAACTAGAATTAAATAAGTTGACAAAATTGATGGAGAAGATAGAAATGGAATAGAGAGATAGTTTGCTGAATTACAATATTTTACGAAATGAAAATCCAAATCTTTTCTGATTCATTGGCTCTTCCTCGGGAAATTCCGCAAAAGGTCTATTACGAGGAAACATATTCTGCCAAATTGTCTAAGGATCATATTGTCGCACAGTATTCTAAAGGCGCTGGGACAATTAAGGATTTATTAGACCAAACTTTTTACTACAAAATGTTTTGTCCGGATATCGTCATCCTTCAAAGTGGCATTGTTGATTGTTCGCCCAGACCTTTTACGCAGTTTGAAGAGCATTTTTTTACCCTTAATTTGTTTGCTTAAGGATGTGAGGCAGTATAAAAGATACAGGAAAATTGGATTAAATGATTCAATTATCATATGCTTTAACATCTTTAAATTTTGTACTTTTGCAAATTGGTAATTTCAATATCGAACAAATATGAAAACAGTTATACTTGCTGGTGGATTTGGCTCAAGAATCTCTGAGGAATCGGTATATAAGCCGAAACCAATGATAGAGATTGGGGGAATGCCCATCCTATGGCATATTATGAAGGAATATGCCTATTATGGACATAATGAATTTATTATATGTGCCGGGTATAAACAGGAGTATATAAAGGAGTGGTTTGCCAACTATTTTTTGCACAATAGTGATATTTCGTTTGATTTTCGTGATAATAGGAATGAAATGACGGTACATCATAGTCATTTGGATTCATGGAAAGTCACCATTGTTGACACTGGTTATAATACTATGACGGGTGGCCGCATTAAGAGAGTACAAGAATATGTGGGAGATGAAACCTTTATGATGACCTATGGTGATGGCGTGTGCGACGTAAATATTAATAAGCTACTTGAATTTCACAAAAGCCATGGTAAGATTGCCACATTGACTGCAGTGAAAATGGCTCAAGAAAAGGGTGTCCTTGAAATCACAAGCAGTTATGCTGTAACCGCTTTTCGTGAGAAAAATGCTAACGATGGCGCACCTATTAATGCTGGTTATATGGTACTTGGCCCAGAAATCTTTGAATACTTGGATGGAGATACTTGTGTTTTTGAACGCAAACCATTGGAGGATTTGGCCGCAAAAGGAGAACTGATGTCCTATATTCATGAAGGTTTTTGGCAATGTATGGACAACATTCGAGAGAAACAGTTATTGGAGAAATTGCTTCAAAACGGCACAGCTCCTTGGAAACGTTGGGAAAGTGAAGTGCCTAATATGTAAAACGTTGTATTATGGTACGTAAAGAAGAACTGAAAAAACGTATTCTTGATTTGACAAGAGAATATTATGCAGAAGTGCATGGTCAACAAAAACCTTTTGAACCTGGCAAAACAAAGGTAAACTACGGCGGTCGATATTTCGATGCTGAAGAATTGGTGAATTTGGTGGATTCTTCGCTTGACTTTTGGCTGACTGCAGGTCCATGGGCTCACAAATTTGAAACCCGCTTTGCCAAATGGTTGGGCGTAAAGTACTGTTCACTATGCAACAGCGGCTCTAGTGCTAACCTTCTTGCCTTCAGTGCACTGACAGCATATGAATTGGGTGACCGAGCTATTAAACGCGGAGATGAGGTGATCACCGTTGCAGCCGGTTTCCCCACCACAGTGGCTTGCATCGTGCAATTTGGCGCAGTGCCTGTATTCGTGGATATGAGCATTGAAGAAGGCAATATAGATGTCACACAGTTGGAGAAAGCATACAGTCCCAAGACTAAGGCTGTGATGATTGCCCATTCTCTAGGGAACCCATTTAATCTGGAAGCTGTGGTGTCTTTTTGCAAGAAGCATCGTCTTTGGTTGGTTGAAGACAACTGCGATGCTCTGGGCTCAGAATACTTTATTGATGGCGAATGGAAGAAGACTGGTACCATCGGTGACATTGGTACCAGCAGTTTTTATCCTCCTCACCACATGACCATGGGTGAGGGCGGCGCTGTCTATACCAATAGCCGAGAATTGGACAAGTACGTGAAAAGTTTCCGTGATTGGGGCCGTGATTGTTGGTGCATGGGAGGTGTGGACAACACCTGCGGATGCCGTTTCACTGGTCAGTTTGGGAAACTTCCAATGGGTTATGATCATAAATATGTATACAGTCATCTGGGTTATAATCTCAAAGCTACTGATATGCAGGCTGCTATAGGTTGTGCGCAGTTGGAGAAACTTGATTTTATTGTGAACCGTCGTCGTGAGAACTACCAAATCTTGTATGATGGTCTGAAAGGTACTCATGGCCTATTACTTCCTGAACCGCAGAAGAATAGTAACCCCAGCTGGTTTGGCTTTTTCATCACCGTGAAGAGTGATGCTGGATACACCCGTAACGAATTAACCACATATTTGGAAGAACATCTGGTGCAGACCCGCAACCTCTTTGCTGGCAACTTATTGATGCACCCTGCTTTTGAGGAGTACGTTGAAGGGAAAGATTATCGCACTATTGGCGATTTGCCTGTAACCAACAGCATTATGAACAATTGCTTCTGGCTTGGTGTGTATCCGGGCATGACTACTGAAAAGTTACAATACATGATTGATACCATTAAGGCTTTTGTTGCAACAAAAACCAAGTAATATGATTGACATATTCAGTAACTTTTACAAAGGAAAACGTGTCCTCGTTACGGGGCATACTGGTTTCAAGGGGTCGTGGCTCAGTATATGGCTTCATGAATTGGGTGCTGAGGTAGTAGGCGTGGGGCTTGAACCTTATTCAGAGAAAGACAATTTTGTTCTTTCTGGAATAGGAAAGAAGATCAAAGCAGACATTCGTGCTGATATCCGCGATGGACAAAAGATGAAAGAAATTTTTGCTCAGTACAAGCCAGAGATAGTATTCCATCTTGCTGCACAGCCGCTAGTCCGCCTTAGTTACGAGATCCCCGTTGACACCTATCAGACCAACGTGATGGGAACCATCAACATTATGGAGTCCATCCGTTCAACGGATAGTGTTAAGGTAGGTGTAATGATAACTACTGATAAATGTTACGACAACAAGGAACAATTGCGAGGTTACAAAGAGGATGATCCTTTTGGCGGTTATGATCCGTATTCCAGCAGCAAAGGAGCTTGCGAAATTGCCATCCAAAGCTGGCGCAGAAGTTTCTTCAATCCCGAGAATTACGGAAAGGCACATCATGTAAGTCTGGCCAGTGTACGTGCCGGTAATGTAATTGGCGGTGGCGACTGGGCAAAAGACCGTATCATACCTGATTGCATACGTGCACTGGAGTCGGGTAAGCCTATTGAGATTCGCTCACCAAAGGCAGTTCGTCCGTGGGAACATGTATTAGAACCGCTAAGCGGTTATCTGCTACTTGCCCAGAAAATGTGGAATCACCCTACCGATTTTTGTGAGGGATGGAATTTTGGACCAGAACAAGAATCAGTACTAAACGTATGGGAAATTGCCACATCCATGATTGAGAATTTTGGCTATGGTGAGTTGAAAGATGTTTCAAATCCCAATGCACTGCATGAGGCAAATCTTTTGATGCTTGACATAACTAAGGCCAAAACTCGTTTGGGTTGGAAACCACGTTTAAACGCCAAACAATGTGCAGTACTTACATCAGACTGGTATAAACGGTATAGGAAAGAAGATGTTTATGGTATCTGCATAGATGAAATCAAAATGTTTTTGCAATAATGGAAATACTCAAAACACCATTTGAAGGCTTGTTCTTATTACAGACTATAAACTTCCAAGATAATAGAGGAGGATTTCAAAAATTATTTAATTTTGACTTCTTCAACGAAAATGGTTTGGATTGCGATTTTAAGGAATTCTACTATTCTGTTAATAATAAGAATGTGGTTCGTGGCATGCATTTCCAAATGCCACCTTTTGAGCATACAAAAATTGTATATGTGAGTAAAGGACGGATTAAGGATGTGGTAATTGATATTCGCAAATCATCCAAAACTTATAAAGAGTGCTTTTCAATTGAATTAGATGAGCAGAAAGGACAATATTTATATGTTCCCAAAGGGTTTGCACATGGTTTTGTTTCCTTGGAAGAGGGAAGCATTGTTAACTATGCGCAAACATCATGTTACTCCAAAGACCACGACTGTGGAATAGATGCTTTGTCTATTGGATTTGATTGGGGCGTTTCTGAACCTGTCCGTTCAGGTAGAGATTTGACATTTGATAAATTAAACGAATTTATTTCACCTTTTTAAATATGAAAATATTAGTAACAGGTGCTACGGGTTTTATCGGAACTAATCTTACACGGGAGCTAAAAAAGAAACATGATTTATACATACTTGGCCAATTTGAAGGTGACCCTGAAAAACTTGGGCTGCCGGGTATTGTCATGTCAGATAACATACAACATTTGGCTGATTATATCAAGGCCAATGAAATTGAAGGAATTATTCATCTGGCTTCACTTTACCTGACAACACATACTCCAGAACAGGTGAAAGATTTGGTGTCCTCTAATATCTATTTCGGGACAGCTGTTTTGGAAGCCGCTACACAGGCTGGTTGTGTAAGGTGGTTTTTAAATACTGGCAGTATATGGCAGAACTATAATGTAGAGGGCAATGCATACAATCCGGTAAATCTCTATGCAGCTACCAAGCAAGCCTTTATTGACATGGCAAAGTATTACAGTGATGTGTTTGGAATCCGCTTCTGCACACTAAAACTTTGTGATACCTATGGCCCCAATGATACGAGAAAGAAATTGTTCAAACTATTTAAGGACTGCTCTGAAAGTGGCGAAGTGCTGAAAATGTCTCCTGGTGAGCAAAAAATAGATTTGATTTATATCACAGATATCATTGCTGGTTTTACACATTTATCAGAACTATTGTCTAACAATGTTGTGCTTGCAGATGAGTATGTGCTCACTTCCGGTAAACAAATCCCCTTAAAAGAACTTGCACAATTATTTTCAAAAGTTTCTGGCAGAAAATTGAATATTGAGTGGGGCGGCAGACCTTATCGTGATAGAGAAGTAATGATCCCATGGAAAGGAATACCTGTGCCAGGTTGGAAAGCGGAAATTGATGTGCAAAAGGGTATAAAACTATTTTTAGGGGAGAGATAATCGATTTAACAACTTATAAAAAACAAACGATTAAAAACAAATATAAGAACTTATGGAAGATTTAGTCATTATTGTTCCGACGTACAATCGCCCAAATTACTTGAAACGTGTGATTAGATACTATTCTTCATTTCCCTGCAAAGTCTTCATCTGTGATTCCAGCAATGAGAGAGCGGTTGTGAAAACATCGGAAAATATTATTTATCGTTGGGTCCCGGAATCAACTTTCTATCAAAAAATATTAGATGTAATCAATGAAACGTCCGTTAGGTTTTATGCGCTTTCTCCCGATGATGATTTTTTAAAAGAGGAAACACTTATTGAGTGTTACAAAATACTAAAAAGTGATGACGAGTACTCGATGGCAACAGGGGGGCAAGTATTCTTTAAGGAAGGTTTTGAAAATGGTTTTTACATTGAAAACTGGGCTAATAAATTGAGAGGAATTAATAATATTTCTTTTGATTCGCAGATAAACTATGTGAAGTATTTTGAGGCGCATTATCAGAATATTCATTGGTCGGTATTTAGAGAAAACGTTATTAAAACAGCTTTTCAGATTCTTAGTCAATGCAACTATAATAATGGTCGCTTTGTTGAGTTAACACTAAGTATAGAAGGGCTAAGAGAAGGGCGGGTATATGTGTCTTCAAATGGATTGAATTACAGAGAGATTATGACAGGTGAACATTGGGGAACAATAGCTCCTCCTTTGACATGGCATAATATAAAGAATAACAAAGAATTAAAGAGTGACATAAAAATATTTCAACAGTATTATAAAAATGATGGAGGTCTTGCATGGTTATGTTTATCGTCATACTTGGATTCTGTCCCTCCTAAGACCATTTTAGATAGATTTAAGTCATTACTTCCGAAGTCAATTAAAAAACTGATAATAAAAATATTAAAACCATTTAGAGCGGAAGTGAAACCTACTGTATATGAAGATTCTTCAATGACTTCAAGAATAAATGATGCTTTAGCAGATGACTGATTTTTGTTAGAATTTGAGAATGAAAAAGTAAGTAAATGTTTCAAGCGTATCTTTCAAGGGTATTCAATAATTATTCTTATTTTTGCATATTAAAAAGAAACAGTCTATGGCAACTACAAATATCGCTATTATCGGAGCTGGTCAATTAGGCAGCCGTCATTTACAGGGGTTGAAGAAAGCAAATGTTCCAATGAACATTTACGTGCTGGATGCAAGTACGGAATCCTTGGGAATATGCGAACAACGCTATAATGAGATTGCGGAAAATAAACTGATAGGGGAGATTGTCTTTACCACCCAGTGGGATGAAATGCCTGCACCTATTGACATTGCCATTGTTGCTACGGGTTCTAAACCCAGATGCGCAATTATTCATGAATTGGTGGAGAAGCACCAGTGTCGGATGCTCATTCTCGAAAAATTCCTTTTCCCAAAAATGAGCGATTACGACGACATAACTAATCTTTTCCAGAACAATAAAGTACGGGCATGGGTGAATTGCAGTCGCCGCTATTTTGCTTGCTATCAAAAATTGAGAGATATCCTCGTGGATGACGGTCCGCTAACTTTCATTTTGGAAGGTAAAAATTGGGGATTGTGCTGCAACAGTATTCACCAGATTGACCTTTTTGCATATCTAAGTGGAGCAAAACAAATCACATTCGATTGTTCTGGAATTGACCACACGTTATACGAAAGCAAACGCGCTGGCTATATTGAAATGACCGGTACGATTAAAGGAGTAGCGGACAATGGGTCCAATTTGCAAATTTCTTCATTCGCGGAATTTGACGGTGTAGGGAAATTGTCCATAAAATCACTGCACCATTGCGTTGAAATCTTTGAGGGATTAAACAAGATGATTATTGATGGTACAGAAGAACCCATGAATATGTCCTATCAAAGTGATTTAACAGGTAAATATGTGGAGGATTTATTGTCAAGGCATTCCTTGTCATTGGCATCATACGAAGAATCTGCAAGCCTTCATCAACAAATTCTGCCCCATTTTTTGCACATATACAACCAACTAAAAGGCATAGACAATGATTTGTGCCCTATAACTTAATAGAATTGAATTATGAAAAATGTTTGGCTTATCGGTACTGGGTTAATCGGTGTCGAGTATTCTAAAGTGTTGGATGCACTCCATGTTAACCATACTATTATTGGTAGGGGAGACACATCCGCTTCTAAATTCGAGGAAATGCGGCCTGGTAAAAAAGTAATTCGAGGTGGATTGGATAATTTTTTGAGCACGAATCCTTTAATACCGGAGTGTGCTATTGTTGCAGTTGGTACACATGAACTTTTTGGAGTAGCCAAGACCTTAATGGAATATGGCGTTAAACGATTGTTCTTGGAAAAGCCGGGGGCTGACACATACGATAATTTGAAACAACTATATGCTATTGCAAAGGGAAATGATGCAGAAGTATTTATGGCATATAACCGTCGTTTTTATGCTTCTCTTCTCAAGGCAGAAGAAATTATCCGAGAGGATGGAGGCGTCACTTCTTTTAACTTTGAATTTACAGAATGGCTGCATGTGTTTGAGGCCGCTTATGGTAAAATTGAATTGAATTGGATCTTCTGGGCAAACTCCAGCCATGTAATGGATACCGCTTTTTTCTTGGGCGGTGAGCCAAAGGAAATCAGTTGTTATACCAAAACCATGGAAGGCGATGACTTCCCCAAAATATTTGCAGGTGCAGGAGTTAGCGAAAAAGGGGCTTTGTTCTCCTATCAAGCCAATTGGGATGCCCCAGGCAGATGGGTGGTGGAAATTCTCACGAAAAAACACCGGCTGTATTTTAAGCCGATGGAAACACTGCAAATTCAGGAATTGCGAAGTGTCAAAGTCTTACCAGTAGAGATTGACGATCATTTGGACAAAGAATACAAGCCCGGCTTCTACCTGGAAACGAAAGCTTTTATTGAAAGAGATGATGCAAGGTTGTGTCCTATAGAGCAGCAAGTGAAGAAAATTGATACGGTTTTTAATAAAATCGATGGGGCACATAATTAATTATTGTCATTAAGCATATTTTTTCGGGTATCAGCCCTTTATCCTTTTGTACCGCCAATAGAATCATTCAATTGGATTGTATTCCTCCAGATGATTGTGTATTTTTTCTTTACGTCATTATCATATTCCTAAGCAATACACAGGCATATACAAAAATATGGGTGTCCGCTAAAAAAGTTTTTGAGAAAAAATAAGGCTGAATTTCCATGAAGAGATTCAGCCTTTTTCGTTATTTTTGCTTTTACCACAAAACCTAAATAACGATGGTCAAAAGTACGCATTTTTTCGGACAGCCGAAGCCGACACTCGCCTATTTCAACGGGCTGGCGTACGGCAAGAAAACATGGTGGCTCTTCGGCACCAACGCCAAACTCTATTTCGAAGCGCTGCGCAACGTTTCCGATTTTAAGGACATCGTCTTCTGCCTCGGCGGGCTCGTACCTACACAAGTAGTGAAATGGGTGATGAAAACCTTTAGGGTGTAAAAAGAATTGCTCTGCCACTTCTCCCAGTACCCCAAAAAACAGAATAGTAAAAAACAAAAATCCCCAACTCTTGACGAATTGGGGATTTTTCTTTGCGCTCCCTCAAGGACTTGAACCTTGGACCCTCTGATTAACAGTCAGATGCTCTAACCGACTGAGCTAAGGAAGCGTGTCCCTTTTTGACGGTGCAAAAATACAATTTTTTTTGATTTCAACAACACTTTTTAATTTTTTTTCTTATTTTTTTTCGTATCTTTGTTTTCTATAAACAAAAAATATATTGTACTGATTATGAGTGAATTAGAAGAAAAGAAAATTCAAGAAACAGAATATACGGCGGAGAATATACAAGTGCTTGAAGGACTTGAGGCTGTAAGAAAACGCCCTGCAATGTACATCGGAGACATAGGAGAACGCGGTTTGCACCATCTCGTATATGAAGTCGTGGATAACTCTATAGACGAGGCCCTTGCAGGTCATTGCAACGATATTTATGTTACAATCCTTGAGAATAACTCAATTTCCGTCCTCGATAACGGGCGCGGTATTCCTACAGGAATGCATGAAAAAGAGAAACGCTCCGCCCTTGAGGTCGTGCTCACAGTGCTGCACGCCGGCGGTAAGTTCAACAAGGATTCGTATAAGGTTTCCGGCGGTCTGCACGGTGTCGGCGTCTCCTGCGTGAACGCCCTTTCAAAACACCTTAAAGCCGAGGTCTTCAGAGACGGCATACATTATGTACAGGAGTATGAGTACGGAAAACCTCTCTATCCGGTGAAAGAGATCGGCAAGACCGACAAGCGCGGCACGCAGATTACATTCACGCCAGATGACTCGATCTTTACCGTTAGCGAGTATAACTATAACACTCTCGCAACACGTATGAAGGAACTTGCGTTCTTAAACAAACGTATCCGTCTGACTATCACTGATTTGCGCAACCGCGATGAGGCAGGAAATCCAAAAACGGAATCTTTCTACTCAGAAGAAGGTCTGAAGGATTTCATCGCCTATCTTGACGGCGGCCGTACAAAAATCATGGCTGAACCTATCTATATTGAGGGTGAGCGCTCAGGCATCGCAGCCGAAATCGTCATGCAGTACAATGACGCTTTCACAGAAAATATCCATTCTTACGTCAACAATATCAATACGATAGAGGGTGGTACGCACCTCAGCGGATTCCGCCGCGCACTGACCACCACACTGAAAAAGTATGCGACCAACAATAAGATGTTGGAGAAATTGGAAAAGGCGAAGAATAAAATCGAAATCTCAGGTGATGACTTCCGCGAAGGGCTTACAGCTATTTTGTCAGTGAAAGTTCCCGAACCGCAGTTCGAGGGGCAGACGAAAACAAAACTCGGAAACAGCGAAGTGGATGGCATCGTCTGCCAGTTGGTGAGCGACCGCCTTGCATATTATTTGGAAGAACACCCGTCAGACGCGCGCGAAATCGTGAACAAGGTGATATTGGCGGCTCAGGCACGCTACGCCGCACGCCACGCACGCGAGCTCGTACAGCGCAAGAGCGCATTCAGCGGTGGTGGTCTGCCAGGAAAACTTGCTGACTGCTCATCTAAAAACCCCGAAGAGTGCGAACTTTTCCTTGTCGAGGGTGATTCCGCGGGCGGTACAGCAAAACAGGGGCGCAACAGCAAAACCCAAGCTATCCTTCCTTTGAGAGGTAAAATCCTCAACGTGGAAAAAGCTATGCAACATCGCGCTTTCGAGAGCGAGGAAATCAAAAACATATATACCGCGTTAGGCGTCACAATTGGCACTGAAACAGATAGTAAAGCATTAAACCTCAGTAAATTACGCTATTGGAAAGTGATAATCATGACCGATGCCGATGTTGACGGAAGCCACATTGCAACTCTTATCCTCACCTTCTTCTTCAGATATATGAAGGAACTCATTGAGGGCGGGCACGTTTACATAGCAACGCCACCGCTCTACCGCGTTAAGAAAGGCAAAGAGGAACATTATGTTTGGGACGAGGAGCAACGCGACAAAGTAATCGCTGAAATGACAGGCCCGAGCGGCAGCGAAATCGGCATACAGGTGCAACGTTACAAAGGTCTCGGTGAGATGAACGATGAGCAACTGTGGACAACGACTATGGACCCGCAGCACCGCACGCTCCGCCAAGTCACAATCGCCAACGCTGCCGAGGCTGACCGCATTTTCTCAATGCTCATGGGTGATGAGGTGCCGCCACGCCGCGAATTTATTGAAAACAACGCAACTTACGCTAACCTCGACATTTAAAAAGTGAAAGAACTATATAACCTTTTTTTGAAATCTTCGAGTGTCTGCACGGACACTCGAAACATTTTGAGCGGATGCATGTTCTTCTGTCTCAAGGGTGAGAATTTCAATGGCAACGATTTCGCTCAGGCGGCGTTGGAGCACGGCGCAACGTGCGTGGTTACGGAGCGCGCCGACCTCGCCGGAACAGATGGCTTTTTCGTTGTGGATAATGTTCTTGAGACATTGCAGCAGCTCAGCTTGTACCACCGGCACCAGCTCACAATCCCCGTGATTGGCATTACCGGCACCAACGGCAAAACCACCACAAAAGAGCTTGTCGCAGCAGTGCTGTCGCAAAAATACAAGACCGCCTTCACAAAAGGCAATCTCAATAACCATATCGGAGTGCCGCTGACTCTGCTCTCAATAAAACCCGATGATGAGATTGCGATTGTTGAGATGGGCGCGAACCATAACGGTGAAATCGCGCAACTCTGCAAGTTTGTGGAACCGGACTTCGGGCTCATCACGAACATCGGCAAAGCACACATTGAGGGTTTTGGCTCCGTGGAAAACATTGTGAACACCAAACGCGCTGTGTATGACGCTGTTATGAACCGCGGCGGTGAGCTTTTTGTCAACGCCGCCGACACCCGCCTTACCGAGTTGGTGAAAGGGTACGGAAAAATCAACTTTTACGGCGGCGACTCGAAAATCAAAGGAGAAGTGGTTGAGATGAACCCTTATCTCAAGGTGAACATTTTCGGGCAAACCGTACAATCGCACCTCACCGGCAACTACAACATCAACAACATGCTTGCGGCAGTCGCGGTCGGGAAGCGGTTTTTCGTTCCGAATGACATGATAATGAAAGCGTTAGAGGAATATATTCCTAGCAATAACCGCTCACAAATCAACAAAATCGGGACTAACACTGTCATTGCAGATTTCTACAACGCCAATCCCACGAGCATGGCGGCGGCGTTGGAAAATTTGTCGGCAATCGGCTCTGAGAAGAAGCTCGCGGTTTTGGGCGAAATGCGGGAACTTGGCGCCGACAGCGAGAACGAGCACCGTAAAATCGTGGAACTAACTGAGCGACTGGGGATTCCGGCCATCTTCGTTGGAAACGAGTTCTGCCGGTGCGGCGGAGCCACAACTTTCGAAACTGTTGCCGCGCTCAACGAACATCTCGCCGCCAATATGCCGAAATCGACACTCATTCTCATAAAAGGTTCGCGAGGTGTGCACTTGGAAAACGTGAAAATAGAGTAACTTACGGAGTTATTAACAATGACATCAGACAAAAAAATGTTTTTTGAAAAATTCGTAATGTTTATTTGACTATTTTTGCAAAAGAATTTTTGAGAGATGGCGACATTTTTGGAATTATATAATGAAATTGAATATAACATCGGGAAAATACGCCTTGTTCTCACAAAAACAAAACATGAAAACGAAATATTGAAAGAGGAAAATTCGACTTTAAAGACGGAAAACGCGAAATTACAGTCGGATCTCTCCGAATTGAAGGAAAAATACAGATTATTAACTATAACAAAAACATTAGAGGATAAAAAAGACAAGACAGATACAAAAAGAAAAATAAATGAGATGGTGCGGGAGATAGATAATTGTATAAGGCTTTTAAACAAGTAGGAGATGGCGGAAAACGAAAGGATAAGGATAAAGTTGGAAGTGGCGCAAAGACATTATGACGTGGAAATAGCCAGGGCGACGGAGGTGTATTACAGAAAAGCCGAAAAGATAATCAATGACAAGATTCTGCAATTTTCTAAGCAGTGGACTTACAACGACCACCAAGATATTTTAGCGAAAGTGCTTATTGATTTTGTTGTGAAATGGATAGAAAACGAGGAGAGGCTCAATGAGTTCGATGAAGAGCTTATACCGAAAATGGAAGAGTTGAAAGCTCTGACAGATTTTGTTGACATTGATTAAAGACGTTCTTTGAAAAATAAACCATATCCCGCATAAATTCAATACGTTTGTTAAACTCAACACATAACAAACGAAGGATAGGCTCATACGTTTTTAGAAAAGGCCTGATTGCCGCAAGGCAAGGTGTAAAAACCCGTGGAATTTCGAGAAGCGTGGCTCCTTCATCGTACAAATAATGGAGTTTAATAAGACCATTATGAAAATTTTATGCGGGATTTTTTTTGTTTTTGTCGAAAATGAAACAACATAACACAATATATATAACATTAAAATAAAAATTATGGAGATAATATTTGGAATAATCGGACTATTATTGGGCGTTGGCGCAGGTATTGCGCTGGCACACACACTGCTAAAAAATTCAATAACAAAAAATGCTAACGCAATCGAAGAAAAAGCCAAAGAGACCTTGAAAAAAGCCGAAGAAGACGGCGAAAGGCTGAAAAAAGACAAACTTTTACAGGCAAAAGAGAAATTTCTCCAGCTTAAAAGCGAGCATGAGAAAATGGTGAATGAGAAAAACCAGCAGATTGCCAATGCGGAAAACAGAATCAAGCAAAAAGAAGGCACACTTAACCAGAAAACCGAGGAACTGAACCGCAAAAACGCTGAAATCAACACAATGAAGGAAAACCTCACAAAACAACTTGAGGTGAACAAGCAAAAAGCTGCGGAACTCGACAAAAAAACAGCGGAACAGAAGACAAAACTTGAATCTATTGCGGAACTCACCTCACAACAGGCAAAAGAACAACTCATCGAACTGATGAAAGACGAAGCCAAAGCCGAGGCGATGGTCTATGTGAAAGACATTATGGACGAAGCCGAAGCCAATGCAAACGCTGAAGCCAAGAAATTGGTTATCAAGGCAATACAGCGCACAGGCGTTGAAGTGGCGATGGAAAACACAGTGTCGGTCTTCAACATTGAGAATGACGAGATAAAGGGTAGGATCATCGGGCGTGAGGGACGTAACATCAGAACCCTTGAAAACCTCACCGGCGTTGACGTCATCATTGACGACTCCCCTGACGCTATTCTCCTCTCAAGTTTCGACCCCGTTCGCCGCGAAGTCGCACGCTTGTCATTGCAGAAACTTGTCTCTGACGGCCGTATTCACCCCGCAAGAATTGAGGAAGTGGTTGCGAAGACAAAACGCCAAATAGAGCAGGAAATCGCCGAAATCGGAAAACGCACCTGCATTGACCTCGGTGTTCACAATATGCACCACGACCTTATGCGTCTCATCGGCAAAATGCGCTACCGCTCATCATACGGGCAGAACCTGCTCCAGCACTCCAAGGAGGTTGCAAACCTTTGCGCAACGATGGCTGCCGAACTCGGGCTGAACGCGAAATTGGCGAAACGCGCCGGATTGTTACACGACATCGGCAAAGTGCCTGACAACGAGCCAGAGTTGCCGCACGCACTTTACGGAGCACAGCTCGCTGAACAGTACAAGGAACGCCCCGAGATAGTAAACGCCATTGGCGCGCACCATGACGAAATGGAGATGGACAACCTTATCGCTCCGTTAGTCCAGGTGTGCGACGCAATTTCCGGTGCGCGCCCGGGAGCCCGCCGCGAAGTGGTTGAAGCCTATATGAAACGCCTCAACGACCTTGAAAATATCGCCTTGACATATCCGGGTGTTGTGAAAACTTATGCTATCCAAGCAGGCCGCGAACTGCGTGTCATTGTCGGTGCCGAAAAGGTCTCTGACGAGCAGGCCGCACAGATTTCGTTCGACCTTTCAAAGAAAATCCAGAATGAGATGACCTACCCGGGACAGATAAAGATAACTGTCATCCGCGAGATCAGGTCTATCAATTTTGCGAGATAATAACGAACCCACAATACTACTGCACATATCCGCAAACCGCTGGGTATGTGCAGTTTCTTTTTTTCTAACGCCAACCAACTTAACGCAAATATGAACTGAAAATAATCCCATTTACATTGTTTTTGTATATTTGCAAGATTAAAATCTTTTTGACAAAATGGAAAACACAAAATGTCTCATTATCGGCTCCGGGCCCGCTGGCTACACTGCTGGAATATACGCTTCACGCGCCAACCTCTCCCCTATCCTCATCGAAGGGATTACCCCCGGCGGCCAACTGACAATAACCAACGAAGTTGAGAATTTCCCCGGCTACCCTGAAGGCAAGGCTGGTCCGGAAATCATGGACGACCTCCGCCGACAAGCTCTCCGCATGGGCACCGACATTCGCCAAGGGCTCGTCGTGACAGCTGATTTTTCGGCGCGACCGTTCCATTGCAAAACCGATAATGGGAACGAAATCGTTGCTGAAACTGTGATTGTCGCCACTGGCGCGACCGCCCGCTGGCTCGGATTGGAGTCGGAAACGGAGTACCGCGGCTTCGGCGTGTCAGCATGCGCCACCTGCGACGGCTTCTTTTTCAGAGGTAAGACCGTTGCCGTAATAGGCGGCGGCGACACAGCTCTCGAAGATGCGCTTTATCTTTCCACTTTGTGCAAAAAAGTCTATTTGGTACACCGCCGCGACCAGCTCCGCGCCTCACAGGCAATGCAGAAAAAGGTGTTCGCAACCGAAAATATAGAAATCGTTTGGAACTCGGTGCCCGCTGAAATCGTCGGCGAGAAACAGGATTTTATGAAGCATGTTACTGGTATTAAACTTCGTAACACACAGAACGACAATATTATACAGCTGCAAGTTGACGGCGTTTTCGTGGCTATCGGCCACACACCAGTAACAGAACTTTTCAAAGGTCAGCTTACTCTTGATGAGCAGGGTTATATCGTTACAAAAGCGGGCAGCACGCACACATCTGTGGACGGTGTTTTCGCCGCCGGTGACGTGCAGGACACAAAGTACCGCCAAGCCATCACCGCAGCGGCCTCAGGGTGCATGGCTGCAATTGACGCCGAGCGTTTCCTGAAAGGCGAATAATCATCAATTCTAATCTATTTTTTATGAAAGACTATTTTTTCTTGGGAACTATAAACAAACTTCACGGCTACAAAGGCGAGCTTCTCGCTTATCTCGACACTGACGAACCTCAAAAATATGCCGAATTGGAATCTGTCTTCATTGATAATGATGGGGAACTTATCCCTTATATTATTGAGAATCTGCGTTTTAAAGATGAAAATAATATTATTTTGAAATTGTCTGGAGTTGATGCTGATGAGGCGAAATATCTTGTGAAATCTTCCATGTATCTGCCGCTTTCAATGCTTCCGCCACTCACGGGAAACAATTTCTATTATCATGAGGTTGTCGGCTTCGAAGTTATTGATAACCAACGCGGTAACATCGGAAAATGCACAGGGTTTCTTGAAACTGGGAAACAGGCTGTGATGCAAATTGACCTCAACGGAACTGAAATTCTGCTCCCTGCTGTAGATGATTTCTTTGAATCGGTTGACAGAGAGAACAAAATATTGAAAATTTCTGCTCCTGAAGGATTAATAGATTTGTATCTTTCTAATAATGAAGAAGATAACTCAGACCAATAATTTTAAATCAAAATAAAATATATGACTCCGAAAGAGGAAATCCAAAAACTGACAGACGAGGTTAACCAGCATAACTACAATTATTATATGCTTGATAATCCGACTATTAGCGATTATGATTTTGATATTTTGTTAGCCCGTCTTGTTGAGTTGGAGAAGCAATATCCGGAATATGCCCTCCCCGACAGCCCCACGCAGCGAGTTGGCGGAACCGTCACAAAACAATTCCGCACGGTGAAGCATATCTATCCCATGCTCTCTCTCGGAAACACTTACTCTGAAGCTGATTTACAGGAATTTAACCGCAGAGTTGAGACTCTTGTGCAGGAAGATTTGGAGTATGTCTGCGAGTTGAAATATGACGGAGTTGCAATCAGTTTGATTTATGAAAACGGTTATTTGAGCCGCGCCGTGACACGCGGAGACGGAATTCAGGGAGACGATGTGACCGCTAACGTAAAGACAATCAAGTCGGTACCGCTAAAACTGCACGGCGATTTTCCCGAACTGCTTGAGGTGCGGGGTGAGATACTGATGCCATACTCCGCTTTCGAGGCGTTGAACAGCGAACGCGAGGACATAGGAGAACCGCCGTTCGCGAATCCGCGCAACGCCGCTTCGGGCAGTCTGAAACTACAGGAATCAGCCGAAGTCGCCCGCCGCGGCCTCGACTTCCAACTCTACTACGCTCTCGGCGAAAACCTGCCATGCGACACACATTACGACAGAATCATGAAACTTGCCGACTGGGGTTTCCGTAAGGTTCAGGTCATATCAAAGGCAAAAAATATTGAAGAGGTCTTCAAGTTCATCGGCGAATGGAACGAGAAGCGGAAAACGCTGCCCTACGCCATTGACGGCATTGTGATAAAAGTGAACTCTTACGCCCAACAGCAGCGCATCGGTGCGACAGCAAAAAGTCCGCGCTGGGCAATCGCTTACAAATTCAAGGCGGAACGTGTTTCAACGCCGTTGCTCAGTATCGACTATCAGGTCGGGCGCACCGGCATTGTGACACCCGTTGCCAACCTCGCGCCAGTTCAACTCGCAGGGACGGTGGTGAAACGCGCGACCATGCACAACAACGATTTCATCACCTCGATGGATATTCGTGAAGGAGACTGGCTTTTTGTGGAAAAAGGCGGAGAGATTATCCCGAAAATTGTCGGGGTGGATATGGAAAAACGCAGCGCCGGAGCGGCGGAGGTGCATTTTGTCACCACCTGCCCAGAATGTGGCGCGACTTTGGTGAACAACGAGGGCGAGGCAGGCATTTTCTGCCCCAACGACACATCATGCCCTCCACAAATCAAAGGCCGTCTCGAGCATTTCATATCCCGCAAAGCAATGAATATCGAGTCGTTAGGCGAAGGCAAAATTGAAATGCTTTTCGAAAACGGACTTGTCCGCAACATCGCCGACTTCTACAATCTTTCATACAATACTCTTTTTGGTCTTGAAAAAAAGATAGAAAGTACTGACAATAAAGGCAATAGAACTTTAAGCTTTAAGGATAAAACTGTAGAGAACATATTGGCTGGCGTGGAAAAATCGAAGCAGGTGCCGTTTGAGCGGGTGCTTTTCGCGCTCGGAATCCGCTATGTTGGTGAGACGACAGCAAAAAAACTGGCACGTTACTTCAAGAATATTGACGTGGTCTCTTCTGCCACAAAAGAAGAGCTTATGCAGGTTGACGATGTTGGGGAGCGCGTTGCCGACAGCATTGTAAGGTTTTTCAACGACACCGCGAATTTGGAAATCGTAATGCGCCTGCGTGAGGCAGGCCTGCGCTTCGAAACAGACGGCACAGCAAACACTCTCGGCACCGCACTCGAAGGCAAATCTGTTGTTGTCAGCGGCGTTTTCTCAGTTTCACGAGATGAGATAAAACAGAAAATTGAAAGCTATGGCGGGAAAAATGTCTCGTCAATATCAAAAAATACAGATTTTGTCCTTGCTGGTGAGAAAATGGGACCTGAAAAGCGCAAAAAAGCGGAAAATCTTGGTATTCCGATAATCTCTGAAGACGATTTTTACAAAATGATTGGCGAAAAAGAGTGAAATGTTTATAAGAAACACATTATAATATATGTCAACAGAAAACAATCTACTTTCAAAAAAAGGTTTCACCTCCAATTTGGGAGCAATAATGGCGGCGGCTGGCGGCTCAATCGGCTTGGGCAACATCTGGCGATTCCCATACACAGTCGGTGCGAACGGCGGCGGCGCGTTCATCATCGTTTACCTGATTTTCGTGGTGCTGCTTGGTGTGCCGTTGGTTATGAGCGAGCTCATGCTTGGCCGCCGCTCCGGCAAAAACGCGGTCGGCACTTTCCGCGCCCTCGCCCCCAAACACCGTTCTTGGCAACTCGTGGGACTTATCGGCATTCTCGCCGCATTCCTCATATATTCCTTTTACAGTGTCGTTTTCGGCTGGACACTCAACTTCACAGGACAGGCATTCACAGGCAGCATTCTCAATCAAGATGAGGCGCAGATTTTCGCATTTTTCGCCCATCCATATTTCCCGTTGATAGGCCTTGCGGTCGCGTTGTCGCTCACCGCAGCGGTTGTTGTCGCGGGAGTGCAGAAAGGCATCGAGAAATGCACAAAAATACTTATGCCCGTGCTATTTGTAATCATTCTCCTGCTCTGTCTCCGCGCCGTCACGCTGCCTGACGCCTCAAAAGGTCTCTCATTCATCTTTAAACCCGACTTCAGCAAACTGACGAGCAAAGCCATTTTGAACGCGCTCGGACAGTCAATGTTCTCACTCAGTATCGGCATGTGCGCGCTCATCACCTACGGCTCGTACATACGCAAAGAAGACAATCTTTTCGCTTCGAGTTTGTGGATTGCCGGCGCCGACACCGCCATCGCAATTCTTGCGGGTATCGCAATCTTCCCTGCCGTTTTCTCTTTCGGGTTCAGTCCCGCCGAAGGGCCAAGTCTCGTCTATGTGGTTCTGCCAAAGGTATTTAACTCAATGCCTTTCGGACATTTCTTCTCAATTTTGTTTTTTCTTCTCCTTTCAATCGCCGCACTCACATCAACAATACTTCTTCTCGAAATCCTTGTTATGTGGGCTGTTGAGGAGTTAAAAATGAAACGCTGGGTGGCGACAATCGCTGTCTCCACCGTCATTTTCATAATCGGAGCGCTCTGCTCGCTATCTTTCGGTCCTTTAAAGGAATACACAATTTTCGGCGACACACTTTTCGATTTCTTCGACAAACTGACAGCAACCTACATGATGCCTTTCGGCGCATTGTGCATTTCGCTCTTTATCGGCTGGTATTATCCTAAAAATGAGATAATTGACGAATTTTCAAATAAAGGTACAATTAAAACCGGCTATCTCAAAATTTTCTATTTTCTTATGCGTTATATTGTTCCTGTCGCACTTCTGATTGTTTTGCTGACAGGGATTTTAGGACTTTGATTTTTTGCAATGTTATGAAAAAGAGAACGTTAATAACAATTATTGTATGTTTGGCAGCACTTTTGGCAGGTGTGGTTTTCTATTTTTTGAAACGTGAGCCGGAAAAGAGAAAATACAAGGTCAAAAAAACAGAATTGGTGACGTTGAAGAAAAATATTGAAGTAAAAATTCATCGCTATACCACTGATTTATACGCACTTGACACTGCTGATTTGGCTTCAGGGGTGAAAAAACTTTCGGAAATCTATCCTGAATATCTGATTCGGAAAGATGTTTGGAAAGACGAGATGATGATGAAGTCGCTAAAGGACTATCTCACCGACCCTCTGATGCGCGAAATCTACGATGACGTCCTCAATGTCTTCCCGAATCTTGATGAGCAGGAAGCTGAACTTACAGAAGCGCTGAGCTATTACAAACATTATTTCCCTAATGCGGAAATTCCTGATTTTTACGCACTTGTACCCGGCCTCGATTTCGAAATGCCATCTGTTTTTGCTTACGATAACAATATTTACATCTATCTTGACCAATATTTGGGTACCGATAACAAAAAATATCAGCAGATTGCGATTCCAATCTATGTCCGCGAGCGTTGCGACAAAAAGTATCTTGCTATAGATTGTTTCAAAAAAGCATTGGTTTACAAGTATTTACCAGAAAAGACTTTAGTTACTTTGCTTGATAATATGATTTATGAGGGTAAAAAACTATATTTTACGGAATTGATGTTCCCGAATCGTACTGAAAATGATATTATAGGTTATAGTCAGGATAAATATTCATGGGCAGAGCAATATCAGCCAGAAATTTGGAACTATCTGATAGAAAAGCAGTTATTGTTTTCAAAAGATTCAGATTCCAAACGAAAATTCATTGAGGAGGCCCCTTTCACAAAACCGTTCTCAAATGTTTCGCCAGGGCGTATCGGCACATTTATCGGCTGGAAAATAGTTCAGGGATATATGGAAAATAATCCTGACATTTCTCTTGATGAAATGTTGCAAAATACTGATAGTCAAGAAATTCTAACAAAATCAAATTACAAGCCACTCAAAACAAAACACCTATAGTTAAATTTTCTTTAAAAAAATTTTAATAAAGTGTTGATTTTTTAAAATAAATGTTGTATCTTTGTAGCGAATTTTAAAAACAAAAAAATATGGCAGGAATAAACAAAGTGATTTTAATCGGGAATTTAGGAAGAGACCCGGAAGTACGGACATTTGAAAACGGAACGAAGAAGGCGAATTTCACCTTAGCGACTTCTGAGAACTACAAAGACAAGGAAGGAAAGATTGTGGAGCAGACCGAATGGCACAACATCGTCTGCTGGCGCAATTTGGCTGACATTGCGGAGAAGTATCTCACGAAGGGCAAGCAGATTTACCTTGAGGGCAAGTTGCGTACCCGCTCATGGGAAGACAACGGCACAAAGAAGTACATCACAGAGATTGAGGCCTCGACTTTCACGATGTTAGGGACGAAAACCGACAACAATGTCGCAAACCGCGTGCCTAACGGCGGGGAGGCGCAGCGAGTGGAATCAGCGGTGGAGGCGGTTATGGCTGCACAACCGCAACCCGAAGCCGACATGGACAACGTTGACGATTTGCCGTTCTAATCATTGGGGGTCAAAACTTTACTGGATTTTGTCGCGCAGTCTTCCGTGGCAACCGCCGCGACTGCGTGGCACAAATCCTCTTGAACGGACATGTCAGGCGATATCCACAACTTGGGCAAGAGCGGTGAAGAAATTGCCGCCGACCATTACATCAAGCTGAAATACAACATCTTGGAAAAGAATTGGCATTTCGGACATCTTGAGGTTGATATTATTGCCGAAAATGCTGACACTGTCGTCTTCTGCGAAGTTAAGACGCGCTCGTCAAACACTTTTGGGGAACCGGAAACTTTTGTCACAATGCAAAAGCAGAAAAACATAATAAAAGCAGCAAACAATTATATTCTGCGAAAAGGAATAAACAAAGATGTTCGGTTTGATGTCATCTCAATAGTGAAAAACGGCGACAACTGCGCACTAAACCACATTCCGGACGCTTTCACCCCAAAATGGTAGTTCAAAAATTGGCTTTATGAGTAGAATCTACGTTCATTTCCCGTTCTGCAAAAGAAAGTGCATCTACTGCAACTTCTATTCCGTCAGCAGAGAGGACTTGAAAAGCCAGTATCTTGAGGCGTTGTCGCACGAAATTGAGCTGCGGGCGGACGAACTGCGCGGCGCCACCGTTGAAACGCTCTATTTTGGCGGCGGTACCCCTTCGCTATGCACCATAGACGAGTTGGTAGCGGTCGCGCAAAAGTTGCGCTCAGCGTTCATTTTTGCCCCAGAACCGGAATTTACCGTTGAAGCCAACCCAGAACAGCTTACGACCAGCTATCTGCGCGGATTACGAAAAATAGGCGTCAACCGGCTTAGTATTGGCGTACAGTCTTTTGACGATGAAATACTTGCAATGCTTGGGCGCACACATAGCGCAGCAACCGCAAAAGCTGCTCTTGAAAACGCTTTCGCCACCGGCTTCGACAACGTATCCATAGACCTGATCTACGGCATTGCAGCGCGACAGCCAGGCCAGTGGCGGCAGGAACTCAAAGAGGCGTTCTCGCACCCGATAACACACTTGTCTGCGTACTCGCTAACTGTTGAGGAGAACACGCTGCTGCACAGGAAAATCAGAAACGGAGCACTGCCGCCGCTAAACGAAGATTGCGCCGTGGACGACTACTGGACTTTAATATATGAAGCTGGAAATCACAGTTTCGAGCAATACGAAATATCAAATTTTGCGCGAGACGGGAAAATCTCACGACACAACTCCGCATATTGGGCGCACACGCCATATCTTGGGCTCGGAGCGGCGGCGCACTCCTTCAACGGCACTGAACGGAGCTGGAACGCCGCTGACGTGAACCGCTACATACAAGGGTGTGCAGCTGGCGCGCCGCCGCGGGAATCGGAAACGCTCACCCTGCGGGAACTCTTCAACGAGTACATATTGCTAAGGCTTCGCACCAGCGCCGGTATCCGCTTCAATGACCTGCAACAGCGATTCGGAGCAGAGAGACGGAAAAAAACGGAGAAACACCTCATCAAATTGCCCACTACCTTCTATATCTCTGACGGTGAACACATTGTACTCACCGCTGAAGGTCGCCTGCACGCCGACAACATCGCCATGGAACTGTTTGAGACGGGAGATGAAAAATAGAAATCACTTGATTATCTGTTATCTGTTTCTAACTTCCGTTAAAGTTATTTGAAGCTAAGCAAATGAAACTTTAACGCCGCGCTTAACCCTATAACCGGTGTGATGAAATAATCGTATTTTTTTACAGGAATTTTAGCGTATGGAGTGACAACAACTGAACAATTCCTGTGAAATTGATAATGGAAACCCGCGCTAACAAGAAACTCGAAACATGCCTTTGCCTCATTGTAATCCGACAGTTGGTAGCAGCCACCCGGAGAACACACAACCGGAGAGGTTCCTAACGGCTTCGCAAGTATTTCAAAAAAACCGCCCACTCCCACCGACAACTTGTATCTGTCAGTTTTTACAGGGAACTGTAACTCTATGATAACTGGAACATTACAATATAGGGCATGAAAATCAATATATTCGTTCAGAAGATTATCCTCGAATGTAACACCTGATTTGAAGGCTATCAAACATTTGTTCTGTTTGAACTCAGCGCCGAATAAAAGACCTGTCTCATATCTAAAACGCTGGTTCATGGGATATTTGTTTTGTGCCACGACTCGGCAAGCGCCAAACATAGAAATAGTCGGGACACAAATATGCCCTGAATCCGTCAATGATTGCGCATTAATATCAACGAAAAAGGTGAATAACAAAAGAAGAAACAATGTTCTCCTCATCGCCAAAATTTTTACATCGCAAATATAATAAAAATACTTGAACGCCAAACAATAAATAATGGGCTGCCCCTATTTCACCACTTTCTTTACCACAGTTTTATTCTCATCATTGCTGATTCTTATAACATATATTCCTCTTGAAAAAGGAAAATTTATCTCAATATTTTGTTTATTATCAATAATTTGTGATAAAGATGAGATAAATCTGCCGTCAATGGTGAACAACTCTATGCGATAAAGTTCCGGTTGCTGGCTGTAAATGGAGAGTTGCAGTTTGTCGTTAATTACCGGATTCACAACGCTTACCGGAAACGGCTCCCGTGCTTCGCCGATGCCTACCGCCGAACCGGCAACCTCAAGTTCCATGGTTACGGGCAGATGGTCTGAGTTGTTGTACAGTGCGTTAAGAACTTTCTCGGGAACACCGCTGGTGTTGGCAGGCACGAGCAGCCCTTTGTTGAGCCTATTCCCATCTTGTCCGACAGTTGTGTATGTCTCATTTAGCGACCTCACGCCGTTCTGACCGTAATAGACTTGCGGCGAGACAAGTATCATGTCGTAACGGTTGTCAAAACCCCCACCGCTGAAACACGGGTCTGACTCATAACCAGAATGTGTTGACTGTGTGTGATATAACGCATAAACCGGATTGTCGTGCCAATCTCCCACTTGGTCAATCGGGTCGATGAAGTTATGGTCGCCGTTGTCAATCAGCAGCTGGAAAGCGTATTCCAAGTCATTACTGATATTGAAATCCCCAGACAAAATGAAATTCTCATTCCGTCCGCTTTGTCGCAACTGATGCAGAAAAGTCTGCACTTGCTCAGTGCGTGAATCTTGATTTTCTTCGTAACTTCCTGCTTTTAAATGTGTTACGATAAACGTAATGAACGTAGTATCACCTGATGAAAGTTCCGCTGTATTGCAGAAAAATCTGTAACAATTAAAATATGTGAGTCCTGTCGGGAAATAGTAACTCTCAACCCAAGTCAGTTTGCGCGAATCGTAAAACATTCTGTTCCCGATAGTTATGCCGGTATTATTTGAAGTTGTCGGGCAAAATCGGTAGTAGTCAACACCATCAACATTCAATGTGTTTACCAGAAGATGGTTGGCATAAACATCAGTTTTTCCAATCTCATTCACACCAATGACATCCGCTTTCACATACTTGAAAATCTCTTTAAGACAAGAGTCTTTTTTCTTGAGAGAATTTGAGTATTCGTCGCATCCTTCGGGGGCGTTGTCGGTATAGTACATCAGATTGTACTGCATCATCTTTATCGTGTCAGCCGCGGCAATGCCCGTTGTAGCCGACAGCAGCACGATGAGCAGGAACCTCACAATTTTCATTGCCTGAAGATTTTAGTCGATAATGTCGAAACCTGTGTATTTTCTAAGGACTTCAGGAACAACAATACCGTCTTTCGTCTGATAGTTTTCGATAATTGAAGCCATGATGCGCGGCAGGGCGAGTGCGCTGCCGTTGAGGGTGTGCGCAAGACGTGTTTTTCCGTTCCCGTCTTTGAATCTCAGTTTCAAACGGTTCGCCTGATAGCTTTCAAAATTTGATATTGAACTGACTTCCAACCATTTGCGCTGCGCTTTGGAATAGACTTCAAGGTCGTAGGTTAGAGCTGAGGTGAAGCTGATGTCACCGCCGCAGAGACGCAGCACACGAAATGGCAACCCGAGTCTTTGAAGCAGCGACATTCCGTATTGTTTCATCTGTTCCAATGTTTCATACGAGCGGTCTGGGTGTTCAATCTGCACCATCTCCACCTTGTCGAATTGGTGCAGGCGGTTGAGTCCGCGCACATCTTTGCCGTACGAGCCGGCTTCGCGGCGGAAACATGCGGAGTAAGCACATCTTTTTATCGGGAAATCAGTCTCTTTCAGAATCATATCCCTGAAGATATTCGTAATCGGCACCTCGGCGGTCGGAATCAGATAGAGGTTGTCTTCGTTAACATAGTACATTTGTCCCTCTTTGTCCGGCAGCTGGCCTGTGGCATACGCTGAGGCCTCGTTCACAACGTAAGGCGGCTGTGTCTCTTCGTAGCCAGCCTCAGTCGCACTGTCGAGGAAGAAGTTGATGAGTGCGCGCTGCATTTTCGCACCTTTGCCTTTGTAAACAGGGAAGCCTGCACCTGTGATTTTAGTGCCAAGCTCGAAATCTATAATGTCATACTTTTTCACAAGTTCCCAGTGCGGCAGAGCGTCATCGCCGAGGTCGGAGGCGTCGCCCTCGCTATAGACGATCTCATTGTCTTCAGCGCCTTTGCCGGGAGCCACGGAGGTGTGCGGCATGTTCGGCAGAAGCACCATCTTGCGGTTGAGTTCATCGGTCTTCGCGTCAACGGTGGCCTGCAATTCCTTCTCCTCGCTCTTCATAACAGCAGTCTTCTCCTTCACCACCGCCGCCTCGGCTGCCTTACCTGTTTTGAAAAGCATACCAATCTCTTTCGCCATCTTGTTCTGCTCGGCAAGGTTCTCGTCCAAACGCTTTTTCGCGCCTCTTATTTCAATATCTAATGTAAGTACTTCATTAACAATATTTTCCGCATCAAAGTTTTTGATTTTCAATCTTTCAATAACTTTTTCCGGATTTTCTCTTAACAACTGAATCTGTAACATTTCTATGATTTTTTATAAGGTTCTGAAGAATTTTTATCTTTTTTTCTGCTGTTGGCGCATCATCTGCTGTTGCTGTCTCTGCATCTCCTCAAGTTTTTTCTCCCATTTCGACTTCTTCACGGGCTTTTCCATATTCGCTTTCAGCTTGGCGCGGAGTTTGTCTTCATTAACCGCATATCTGAAAATCCCCATCTGAATGAAAGTTATAATGTTGACTAACAGATAATAATATGTCAAAGCTGATGAGAATGAGTTGAACATCGGGAGGAAGAGGATTGGCATTATGTACATCATCCACTTCATCATTTTCTGCTGCTGCTCGTCTCCGGTCGGAGCCATGAGCCGGTTGTTAAGCCACGTGTAGAAGAGTGTGGCTATAGTCATCAGAAGGCAGAAGAGGCTCACATGATCGCCGTAGAACGGAATGTTGAAGCTGAAATCCAAAATCGAGTCGTATGTTGAGAGGTCTTCAGCCCAAAGGAACGACTGCTGGCGTAACTCGTAAGCTGACGGGAAGAAGCGGAACATAGCGACGAGAATCGGGAATTGGAAAAGCATTGGCAAGCAGCCCGACATAGGACTCACACCTGCTTTTTTGTATAGGCTCATTGTCGCCTGCTGTTTTTTCATTGCATCCTCCTGCTTGGGATAACGCGCGTTTATCTCCATCAATTCCGGTTTCAGCACCCGCATTTTCGCAGATGACATATATGTTTTGTATGCCACTGGGAACAGAATGGTCTTTATTATTATTGTAAGAATGAGAATAATGATACCATAGTTGATTCCGTATGCTTCGAGCCAGTTGAAGATTGGGATGATGGCTATTCTGTTAATCCAGTGAAGAAGGAAACTCCATCCAAGCGGGACCTGACGTTCGAGATTGAGGTCATATTCCTTCAAAAGTTTGTACTGGTTCGGGCCATAGTAGAAAGACATGTCGAAGCTGCCATGGTCGAGATCGCTGATTGGGAACTCCAACTGTGCTGAAGCCTCTTTCAGAAGATGACGTTCCGATTTGTCGGGCAGCGACACTTTCAGGAACCCGCTGCTGAAATTCGCGGAGTCGGCAATCAGCACCGAAGTGAAGAACTGCTGCTTGAACCCAACCCATTTCAACTCTGACGCAAACTCCTTCTTGTCGGGTTTCCGCTCCTCAAGATTGTCAACATCATCAGTGTTATCCATGTAGTATATTGTGGTGATGTCGCGCTCGTACTCGTAATTTTTCTCCACGTTATTGAGAGCAGCCGCCCAGTCCATTGAGAACGAACTGCTGTTGGTGTAAAGGTATTGCGACATGTTGACCATGTTCACGCGAAAACCGAAACGGAAATCATCAGGATTGAAAGTATATACATATTCTATATAGCTTCCGCTGTCAGTTTTTGAAACGGTCGCTCCACTCTCATCGGTCTCGGTCTTTACAGGGTGCGCACGCAAAACCAACTGTTCTCCATTTTCTGTAACAATAAGAGTATCAATAATTTCTGAAACAAACAAAAGATCTTTGGTCTTTATTATCTTCTGGTTTTTCAGAGTCAGATTCAAGTTAAGGGAGTTGTCATTTCCGTCAAAAAGCACGAGATTCTTTTTGGCTGAATCTTTTGGGGTGTACGCGTAAATGTCCTTAAACTCAATTCTTTTGAGATATCCGCCAATGGAAGAGAAAGTGTAGCGAGCAAGGTTTGTCTCCACGAAATAGTCGGCGGTGGCTTGTGCGGAGGCAAAATTGTTGTCGGCCTGCGGCGCGGGCTGGGCTGTGAAGTCATCGTTGGTGTTGCCCGCCATTGAGTCGGTTTTTATTGTAATCGTGGTGGAATCCTGCGCCATCTAATAATGAGTTTTTATCCATTTTATGAGATTTGTTGTTTAAGTTAAAAACTTGCAAAAATACAATTTTTTAGTATTCATCGTCCATCATTTCCTCATCTCCTGCCGGCATTTCTTTGCGGCGTTTGTAATTGTTGAACTTGTAACTCAGGGTGAGGTTGATTTCCAAGCCGCTCCGCACCCTTACACTATGCGCATCGTAGCCGTTTGTCTCACCAAAGGAATATGTATGGACATTGTTCTTCCTATTGAAAATGATATTCCTGATATTCATACTGATAACAAAATTCTTTTTGAACATCGATTTTTTTACACCGAAGTTCAGAGAGTAGCGCGCCGACCGTTTGCCCTGTCCGACACCATTGTTGCCCCACCCCATGCCACCGACAGTAAGCCCTGGCGAGTTGTAGCGGAAGTTGAGCTGCAAATCCCAGTCTTTCGGAAGCGTGAAGTTCTGGTTCAGCCTGATGTTCCAGTTCCAATGGTTTGAAAGGCTCTTTTCAAGAAGATTGTTGCTTTCTATGACTTCGTAGTACACGCTCCCCGAAAGTGTTATCTTCCAGAATTGCCACAAGCGCTGACCGTAGGTTATCTCAAGTCCGAGATTATGGCTGCTGTTGAGGTTTCTATAAGTCGTCAGCGTGGTCGAGTCGTCCAAGAGCTCGGTGTAGCGCGTGATTATGTCTTGCCTTTGGCGATAGAAAGCAGAAGTGTTGAGCGAGCTTTTTTTGATGTTCATAAGATAGCCGAGTTCAACAGAATTTACGAATTCAGGGTGAAGGTCGGGATTGCCGGTGCTCCAATTCTGACGGTCTGAGTAGTCGATGAACGGATTGAGCTGCCACACCCGAGGCCTTGACACACGCCGTGAGTAACTGATTTGCATCGAGTGTGCCATGCTGAAATCATATCTGATGTGTACTGTCGGGAAGAGGTTGAAATAGTTTTTATAATGAACTGAATTTAATGACTTTAAGTCTGATTTTGTATTGGCAAGCTCAGCACGTAGCCCGACTTGGATTTTCAATTTATCCCAGAAAGAGTTTGAATATATAAAATATGCCGCATTTATGAGTTCAGAATAGTCGAAGTTGTTGCTTTGGCTCTGGTCTTCGGTGAGGCTGTCTGCGGCGTGCCCCGCAAAAAGCGAGTAGTCTTGCCCAATGAAGCGGTACGAGATTTTGTAGCCAGTCTCTATACGTCCGCCATTGCCGACAGGGGTGATAAAGTCAACCTGTGCAGAAGCGTTCTGGTTGTTACCGAGAGTCTTGGTGTTTTGGTAAAACGGCGCGGCGGAATCTGGAATGATGAAATTCTGCTCCTCCTCGTTCCACGCATTGCGCCACATCTGCGTGTAATACAGGTCTGTCGTCAGTTCCATGCCTTTGACTTCGAAAGTGCGCTTGTAATTCAGACTTGCGCTCAGATTATGGTTCTTGTCGCCGTTGTCAGTCAGCTCATTGTAGTCGGAAAACGGGTAATATTCGCCGAGACTTTTCCTCATGTTGCTCGTCTCAAGTTCCGAAGATGATGAATGTTTGTGGAAGTTGTAGCCCATGGATAAACTCAGAGTGTTTTTCTTGTCGATGAACCAGTCGATGCCGGTGCGCACGTTGTGACCGTAACCACCGCCGTCAGAATGGTTTTCCTGTGCGAGTTTTGAGGTATCGCTCCCGAACCACGCCTCGCGGTCAAGTGAACCATAGCTGTGATGACCGAAATGACGGAAGTTATAATTCAGGAAGACATTGATTTTGTTGTAGTTATAGTTAAGATTAACATTCCCGTTATAGCGGTCGAAATATGGTTTCGTCTTGAGGAATGTCATTGCTCCGCCGAGACTCACAAGCCCATTGAAGCCGCTTTCGCGCTTTTTCTTCAGAATGACGTTTAAGATACCAGCCATGCCGTCAGGTTCAAGTCGAGCTGAGGGGTTTGTGATAACCTCCACGCTTTCAATCTGCTCCGCTGGAATCTGGTCAAGCGTGAGATTAGAAGGGCGACCGTCAATCAGCACTGTCACATTCTCGCTTCCGCGCAGAGTAACGTTGCCGTCAAGGTCAACGTCAACCGAAGGAATCTCCTCCAAAACCTCAACTGCGGTCGCGCCCTCAGCCACAATACTCGACTCCACATTGAAAACCTGTTTGTCGAGGTTGCTCTGAATCATCTCCTTTTTCGCTGAAACCTCGACGACACCCAGCCGCGTGGATTTCTGTTTCAGCTGGAACTTCGGAAACTGTTTCTCTGGCTGTTCTCTTGTTATGGTAAAAGGCTGCGAGTAGTGGGTTCTGTAGCCCATGTTCTCCACTTTCAGCATCAGCTCGGCGAAAGGCAGTGCTTCGATATTGAATTTTCCCTCCTCGGAGGAGAGACCTGTTCCAACGGTAGCGGAGTCGGCGGCACGGAGCACGGAGACCATGGCATAGCCGACCTCTTTGCCGTTCTCGTCAACGACAAGGCCTGAGACCTTTCCGGCGGAGGAGTTTGTTTCCGGTTGCGCCACCGCTGCGGCGAAGCCAGACAGCAGCAGAAGCAGTATTAAGATTGGTTTGTTCATGTACGTGGGGGTATATTTATTTTTGATTTTGATTGTCATTAGATTGTTGTTTTCAAGAAAAGTATAATTATACTCAATGCTGTCAGAAATTCTAATCTTACAGGGGCCACAAGGAATTTAAGCACATCATCTTTGGAGGCCGTCCTTTTTT
>CACYHL010000002.1:0-7229 GCA_902774205.1 uncultured Bacteroidota bacterium
CTATCAAGTGAAGAATTACAACAATTACGAACTTGCAGGATTCTCAGAAGAGGCCAAGCGAAAGTATCGTGAAGAGCATTGGCAGCAGGATTTGCAGAATGCCTTTGATGCAGGGAAAAAAATGGCCAGCCTATTTTGATCCCAAACTTAATAGTGATTTGTTTTTACGGACTCTTTCTTGAATTTTCTGAAACACCACAAACAATACCGGCACGGTGAGCAATAAGCCGAGGGTGCCGAAAAGCATTCCGCCCACCACGCACACGCCGATGGTGCGACTGCCGTTGGCCCCCACACCCGACGCGAACATCAGGGGCAGCATACCGATAATCATGGTGAGCGAGGTCATCAGGATGGGACGCAAACGCACTTTGGCACTGCTGAGTGCCGCTCGGACAAGTGACAGCCCCTCCTTTCGTGCCTGCGAAGCATATTCGGTGAGCAAGATGGCCGTTTTCGACAGCAAACCCACCAGCATTACCATCCCAATCTGCATGTAGATATTGTTCTCCACGCCAAACAGTTTGGCAAACAGCAAACTGCCCGCCAGGCCGAATGGCACCGACAGCATCACCGCTAACGGGATGAAGAGGCTTTCGTAAAGGGCGACCATCACAAGATAGATGAAAACAATGCATATCAGGAAGATGAGAATCACCCTGCCCAACGACTGGCTCTCCTCGCGGGTGATGCCGCCAAACTCGAAACACACAAAACTGTGATGAAGCGGGAATTTTTGCGGGTGAATCGTTACAGCAGCTTTTTGACGATTTTTTGTATCTTTGCCGCATGATTTCGTCAGAGCCGGGGTATCGGCTTTCCTTTCTCTGCGAAGCAGTTTATTCTAAACAAAGCATCTATGAAAAGAAAGAAAACACTTGCGACAATCCTTGGCCTATTCATTCTTTTAGCCGCACTTACAAACACAACTTATGCCCAGTGCAGCGACCAAAGCAAACAGGAAAACGGAAACAACACAAATATATCAGCAATGAAAATAGGAGTTATTATTGAAACCAAAGACTACGAAAAAGCTTGGAACGCCTTCCGATTCGCCATCGTTGCCAAGGATCAAGGTTATGAAGTCAAAGTTTTCCTGATGGGAGAAGGTGTTGAATGTGTTGGACTTACCCACGACAAATACAATGTTGACGAAAAATTGAACGAGTTTGTGGATATGGGAGGAACTGTGCTGGCTTGCGGCACCTGCCTCCTAAGCCGCAACATGAATGGCACTAAGGCTTGCCCTATGTCAAATATGGTAACTTGTGTTGAAATGGTCGCATGGGCTGACAAAATGGTGACCTTTTAGTTGGATATTGATGAAATATTTCATTGTTGACGCTTACACCGGACAAACTTTTATGGGGCAATCTTGCAGGAGTATAAGTCGGGAAAGTTCTTTTGCAAATATTTGAAATATTGGCCACAATAAACATAAAAAATGAAAAGATTATTTTTAACAGACTCTCTGTCCGCTCCACAGGAATCGACAACTTTTAATAGAGATTGCGACACTATACGACTTGGCAATCTGCCACTTCCAAAAAAATATCAAGATGTGTTACACGCTTCCATTGTCTAGTTTCCACACAGCTGACGGGGCCATCGTGCTCCGACGCGAGGACAACTGATACCCTCACCGCCAACGGTGAGCTGCTGACAGCAAATGCCAACATCAACACAGATGACTTTGTCATGTGGCAATATGTCGTTAATTTGAAAATCAGAAAAATGAAAAAACAGATAATATCCTATGCGTTTGCCTTCTGTGTCGTTTTTCTATCCTCGTGTGCAATGATAAGGGGTTATAAAGCCGATGGCTTGTACGGTCCAAATATTTTCAGCTTCGAGCATTGCGAACACGATACCATTGCCAAAGGTGATCAGTCGTTCCAATTTCCTGTCGCCACAAAGAGAGCAGACTGGCTCGACACACTGCATTTCTATAATGAGTCACCCAAGTGTGTCAACATGACTTTTGTGGAGGCAATGGACCAGAAGAGCGGGACGCAAGGGGTACTAATCATCCAAAACGACAGCATCGTTTACGAAAAATACTGGGGCGATTTCTCAGCTGACCGCATGGCCACCGTATTCTCCGTCTCCAAATCCATCACATCGTTGCTGTGCGGCATCGCCGTTGACGAAGGCTATATCCAAAGCATTGACGATCCCGTCACCAAATATCTGCCGGAATTGAAGAAGAAAAATCCAAGGTGGGGGCGCCTTACCATCCGCCATCTGCTGAATATGCAGAGCGGACTGGACTTTGACGACTACTACGATTTCTCAATAAAAAACCTTAAGTATGTTAACGCAATAGCGAAACTGAATTACGGGCACAACATAATGAAGCAGATAAAGGGGCTTAAATTCCGCTGCGAGCCGGGCACCGAGTTTCGCTACGAGAGTATGACAGCAGCGATAATGGGCGTGGTCATCGAGCGCGCTTCGGGCAAGCGTTATGCCGACTATCTCAGCGAGAAGGTTTGGAAGCCGCTGCAGATGGAGTCTGATGCGTTGGTGAATATCGACAGCCGCAAACACGACGTGGCACACTCTTTCGGTGGTATTACCCTCACCATTAAGGACTTGGCTAAGATCGGCCGCCTCTATCTAAACCACGGCGTATGGGATGGCAAACGCATCGTCAGCGAGGAATGGATACGCCAGTCATCTGAATACGACGACAGTAACCATGGCTACCATTTCAACTGGTATAACCTGCGCTTTGAAGGTTACAACAAGTCTCCCTATCCAGGCTTTTACGCCGTAGGAATCTGTCAGCAAATGCTTTATGTCCACCCCTATCAGAATCTGATTATAGTAAGGATGGGGCTCTCCAACAACGGTTGTGCGAATCTCCCTGTGCTCTTTGAAACGCTGTGCCACTGGTGGCGGTAAATGAACGCTTTGAATTGTCTGATTTCACAAAATGATTGACTGAAATTCGCATTACAATGAAACTGAAGAAACGAAAAATCAAGTATTCTGCAATATTCTTTCTCTGCTGGTTTGCCCTTTTGGTCTTTTTTGTTGATGGGGTCCTGAAATTCCAGACATTGGTCGATTATTTCGGTTCGTACGCTATTGTAGAGATTTCGCTATGGTTGTTGGTCATTCTGCCAACGTTGGCCGTTTACATATTTACAAAAGAATAAGGGGTTAACAGAGAATGACCGCCGTGAGGGATTATCCTTTGCAAACTCAAAAAACACCAACTTTTCACTTTTCTGCATCATAAAATAGAAATTGTTGTAACTTTGCAACGTTATTGCCTGCCTTGATATTTAACGGGCTTCGCACCAAGGTCGTCGGCAACATAAAGAAGTACAAAATAGAAGTCCTCTCTATTTACTACGAGCCCCGTTGACAAAATTAATTTGAACAAAAAAAGTTGAGGAATATATGAGGAAAAAGTTGTATGATTCTTTGAATTTTAGTATTTTAGCAGTTGAAAAGACAGTTAAAACCAATCTTATGAAGCCCCCTTTCATATCATTTCGCATAGGACGTTGTTTCCGCGTTTCGATGATGCTGTTATGCTTGGCAATAGTGATTCCAGTGCAAGCACAGCAACGCGACCGGCTGGCAGAACTCAATGTGGCATGCCGTAACGAGTTTGTGACCTACCCCTCAGTGGCTCCCGACGGCTCGCTTTGGATGGCGACCATGTGTGGAGAGATTTACCGCGCCGACAACATCCACTCGCCGTGGCACATCCTGAAAGAAGAATCTCTGGACGGCGATATGGGAGAGACCTTTGAAAATATCGTGGCTTTCGACGGCAACACGGCAGTCATCGTAGGCCGCATGTGGGGAGACTATTTCAAAAGAACCACAACAGGAGGACGCTCGTGGGACAAAGTCAAGTATGACAGTAAGAAATTCGAGTGGTTCCATTCCGTCTGGCGCGGCGAAGGGGGACTCATGTGGACTGGCTCCCAAGACGGCTATATCGCTTTCAGTGATAACAGTGGGCGCTCCTTCACCGAGTTGCGCTCCTTTGACGTTAAGATGTACATCGATGACATCTACATGTTATCGGCTGACAGCGGCTGGATTGCCAGCCGCGACGAGGGACTTTTCAGCACCTCCAACAACTGGCGCAACTACCACCGTCATTCCACACCATTCGGGAAAGGGATAAGTCGTATCCGTCCATGGAAAGGCTACCTGATTGTGAGCCAAGGCCGCAAGAGTTATTACACCGCCACTGATGAAGTCCGATGGCAACGTACCCCGCTGCCGTTAAAGGATTTCGAGGTGGACACCGCCACCCGAAAGATGTGGGCGATAGACGACCATGGTGAGGTGGTGTTGATGGAGGATATCGACCAGTGGAAACCGATGGGGGTGAGTGCGCTGTTCATCATCGGGATATACGACGGCCGTCTCTATTGCAGAGTTAACGGAGGAGTACTGCGTGTGGGAGCCGATGGGGCTGTGGCCCCCTGTCCATTCCTCACAGCCGACAGAGCCCTCAAAAAACCGGAACTGACACTCAAACAGGGCAATCTCCTATGGGGCTATGATGACAAAAGTGTCTATCTTCGCGATTCCAAAGGCTGGTACCGTGTGGCACGCCCGCTCAACATTGCAGGCCTCACACCCGACCCCGACCGTGAAGACCGTGTTGTTGTGTTTACGGAAGCAGGAGAAAATTTCAGCATTGACACTGCCGGCCGCGTGGAACCTTACATCTATCGACAACCGTTAGCTGCTTTTGTAAAGCAAGGTCTGCGAAGTGTAGAGATCACTACATACAAGACGTTGGGATACGGCATCCATAAAGAGACCATTGGTTTTCTCCGTGACGGCAGCCACCTGACGGAAACCACCCGCACGATAACCAAAGAAAGCTATGACCCTCATATCAAAGGAGGACATGCGACAGAGACCTTCCCCATGGCTGCCGATAAGGACTCCAACACACGCCAACTGCCTGTAGCTTCCATAGAAGAAGCCCTGTTGTCCCTCGGCGAGCGTTATCATCTTTATCCCACACCTATGGACTTCGGCCTCAACGACACCTTGCTGGATTTGCGTGAGGTTTATGCAAAAAGAAACGTGTATAGTACCAACAAATACGGCTATAACATCATATTTGTCAACCAAGCGAACGACATTCTCACCGTTTGGGGCAACACCTCCGCATATCTTGACCTTGGAGGAAGCACTCACTATCCATGGATGTTGCCAATGTTTGTGTATGGGCGCGATGCCAATTTCGTCACCTACCAGCCTGTCCTGTGGCAAGCCCTGCGCGAGGCGATGCCCGACAGCATGCAACTTAAAAACTATCTCGACAACAGCAATTTGCATCCAAGACATACATTTCAGAGCGGTGATTTGATATTCATGTATAATAGCAGTTCTGATATGGAAAAGGCCATCACTGCCAGCACGGGAAATTATTCACACGTGGCATTGGTGGAATGCGACAGTGCTGGTGACGTGTGGATTATAGAGGCTACACCTAAAAACGGCGTTCAGCGCAAGCCTTTCAAAGACTTCCAAATGGGAGCTCCCACGAGATTCTTCGACGTTTATCGTCTTGTCGTCCCTTTCGACACCGCCGCGGTCATCACACGTGCAAAAAACCTTGTGGGGAAACCTTACGACGAGGCGTTTCTGCCCGACAACGACGCTTACTACTGTTCGGAACTCATTCAGGTGGCTTTCGGCGACATCTTTGAGTCAAAGCCCATGAACTGGCGCGATGCCGACGGCAAACTTCCCGAATACTGGGTGAAACACTTCGAAAAGCTCGGGGCGCCCGTTCCCGAAGGCGTTCCCGGCACCAATCCTACAGACATGAGCCAGTCGCCGCTGCTGAAAAGGCTGCAGTGACAGGCAATATCAACCTCAACCTCTATAACCTATTGTCTGAGAAATGATAGTAAAACCACTTTGAATGTATGCCTTCCGACTACGATTTTTTTGTAATTTTGCGCCAACAACGTGAAATGATAATCCGATTTTAGTGAATATGAAGAACCACATCATTCTTTTTTCGGTAATGATGATTTGCATTTGCTCTACCATTTGCGCACAGGAACCCATTGACATATACGATGGAGAAATGCAATCTTACACACTGGCGGACTGGCACATGAGTGGACCTGTAAAAAAAGTTTCCATCACTTTATTTACGAAGAAGGACAGTACCTTACTTCAAGATTTGAAACAAATTCTGACATTTGACTCGACTGGTCATATCTTCTCTAAGAAATATGCAATTGGAGGGGAGGTATCCCGCTTTAACAACAAAGACTCTGCCATTGAATATTACCAATATGATTTCCTGAACAGAATTTCTGCCCGTTTTTCTTCAGACAGCTCCTTCCGTCAGGATTTTGTTTACAATGCCAGCGGAAATTTCAGTTATTGTGTCTATACCCGCGGAAATAGAAAACCTGACACCTCATGGCGTTATTACTACGATGAGAAAGGAAGGTGTACCTATCGCGAATACATTCCTGGAATTGACGAAGATTACCTCGGCTATACGATATACCAACATTTTTTTCAATACGACTCAATGAATCATTGTGTTGAAAAGGTAACAGTGTTAGATAGAGACACCGAAACTGTAACGAGACTAAAATATGATGTTAGAGGCAATATCACAGAAGAAATCCATTACGGTGTCCTTGGAGGTGAAGTAAATGACCTTATACAGTATTTATATTTCTATGATGATGAGAGCAGGTTGGTCAAATCGCAAACTTTCATGGATCATGCTAAAACGGATGAAACATTTTATGAATACAACGACCTGAATCAGCTGATTTGCGGTAAGAGTTACAACAAAGAAGGTGGTTATTTGTCTTATCAATTTACAATGTTTTATGACCAATATGGAAATTGGGTTGAACAAATAGCTTCCTCCTTTCATCGTGATCAGTCGCAAGGAATAACAGGGAAATTTACGTACGAATATGAGTATTTTGATGTAAAAAAGTAAAACGTGACCTGCTGATCCACCTCTGTCAATGGCAGTTGATGATGAGTACCTTCGTGCAGAAAATATCTGCGAAGGCTATTTAAATACAAATTTGACTGTCAAAATATTGAAAAATGGGTAGTCGTTTTCGTGTTGTGTCAGCCCAATAATGTAGAAAATATTATTAAAAATTTTTCAAAAATATTGGAAATTTTAATTTTTTATTGTATCTTTGCATTCTAAAAAATACTAATCATGGAAGCGGAAAATCCTATTG
>CACYHL010000002.1:7287-45548 GCA_902774205.1 uncultured Bacteroidota bacterium
GGCACGGCGGTACGTCTCAAACGCCGAAGAGGTCATAAAAAAAGCAAATTATGACTCAGAACTGAATATTTATACCGACAGCAAATACATTAAGATGGCAGGCGCACCTAACACCACACTGCCGTGTGGTGTTGTCGATGCACGCGCACGATGAGCATCTCGGAGAGATGCAACAGACTATGCTGGATGCAGTGACAGTGAGGTCTCGCATATCTCCGATATGCAAGAGCAGCTGCGTCTATCACTCCACCATGCTGCGCTCCGCTTGTATGGTGTTCATAGCACTGCGTGCGTGGCGCCTCTCCGCGGCTTCTTACTACATCAAGCCGCGGCTTTCAAACTGCGTTTTTTGCCTACATAAAAACATGCAGTATGCCCAGTTTCCTGATAAGAGATATCAATACTTTGTCGTATTTTTGCATTCATAATAATATGATGTCAAAAACGTACAAAACAATATTATGAACTGGACCATCATCATCATTGAAACCCTCGTCTTGACCGCTGCGTTCACGGCCATGATTCTGATTCCACTTGTGAAGAACCCCGTTTGGTGGATTGCGGACTACCCCGAGGAGATTCAGGAGGAGTATTTCAAGACACACGAGCGCATTCCGTCAAAGTTCTTCAGCCCCACAGTGTTACTGAAGAAAGGCATGGCGCTACTCATCGCCCTCGCACTGTTGCTGCTGGTGGTCAAACTGGCCGGCGCCTATGATTTCTGGTCGGCACTGGGGGTGGGCTACGGGATATGGCTGTTTATCGACTGGTACGACTGCTTCTTCCTCGACTGGGTGCTCTTCGCCAACATGAAGTCCGTGCGTCTGCCCGGCACAGAGCACATGGACGAGGCCTATCACCAGAAGAAATACCATTTCATCCAATCCTGTTGGGGGATGCTCATCGGCCTCATCCCCTGCCTCATCGACGCAGGACTGTATGCTTGGCTGTTTTTGTAAAAGAACAAAGCCACATGGTTTATTTACTGAACCGCGGCTTTCGGGCTGCAGTTTTTTTGTAACTTTGCACCGTGGAACTTAACGAGAAAAATATATTTATTGTCATATACCAAAAAAAAACGTTAAATGAGAAAAGTATTATTATTCAGTATATTCTTGCTTAGTGTTCTCTTCTTAAGTGCACAGAACTACACACTTCGCCAAAACACGATAAGCAATCTTTCCATTGAGTTCAGCACGCCCCAATTACAGAGCAGCGTGGTGAAAGCTGGAGATACCCTCTATACTTTCCTCACCATGGATGGCTACGGCAACTCCACGAAAGTGGGTTTCCCGTCATTGCCGGAACTCACCAAGCTGATAGAGATTCCCTTGTGCGACGAGGTCAACGTCCATATTATGTCGGCAGATTATGAGGAATACGATGCTGCCACCTTGAATGTGCTTTATCCTGTGATGCCCTGCCAGCAGAGCTATTCCAAGTCCCACACGGGAGAACGCCCATTCAACAAGAACCAAGTTGTCTATCGTACCGATGCTTTCTACACTTCGCAGCCGGAGGTAGTCACCGTCCATAAGATCGGCACCATGCGTGATATGAGTATGGCTAATGTGGTGGTGAGTCCCGTGGCCTATAACCCTGTCACGAACAAGATTAGGGTGTACAGCCGCATCAAGGTGGAGATTACTTACGAGAATGCCGACATTCCGGCTACCATGGAGATGAAGGACAAATACTACAGTCCGTTGTTCCACGCTGCCAAGGAGGCCGTCATAAATCCGATGAACATGCGCAGTGAGTTCAACACCACTCCCATCAAATATCTGATCATCGCTAACGACATGTTTGCCAACAACGAATATCTGATGTCTTTTGTCGACTGGAAAAAGCGTATCGGCTACCTTGTGGAAGTTGCTTACACGAATGTCATCGGCACCACGACCACGGCCATCAGTAACTACATCCAAGCCGAGTACGCCAATGCTACGGCTGAAAATCCGGCACCCACCTTTGTTCTGCTCGTCGGCGACATCGATCAGATACCCACTTTCACGGGCTCTGATAATCACAAGACGGACTTGTACTATGCGACTTGTACTATGGGTGACAATCTGCCAGACTGCTACTATGGCCGCTTCTCGGCTGAGAATGTCGGTCAACTGCTTCCGCAGATTGAGAAAACTTTGATGTACGAGCAATATACCATGCCGGATCCATCCTACCTGGGCAAGGCTGTGTTGATTGCCGGAAACGACGACACCTGGGCTCCCACCCATCTCAACGGTCAGATTAACTATATCTTCGACAATTACATCACCACCACCTCCCCCACGCACAATTACACCACGGTGTACAAACATTTGTATGACTGTTCCAGTCAGGCTGCGACTATCCGCCATGAGATTAGCGACGGATGTGGTTGGATCAACTATACGGCACATGGTTCTGGATACGGCTGGAACGAGCCCGCGTTCACCTGTGACCATGTGCCATACATGAACAATGCGAACAAATATGGTTTCATGATCGGGAACTGCTGTTTGTCCTGCACATTTGGATCGCCTGAGTGTTTTGCCGAAGCGCTCCTGCGTGTCCCTGACAAGGGAGCAGTCGGCTATATTGGCGGTTCCGACATTACTTATTGGGATGAGGATTTTTACTGGTCTGTCGGCTTCCGCAGCACCATCGACTCCAACCCGACTTACAATGCCAACTATCTAGGTGGATACGACAAACTCTTCCATACGCACGGGGAAAATCATGACAAATGGGTCACCAGCATTGCGGGTTTCATGACCGCCGGCAATCTGGCGGTTGAAAGCTCAAGCTCATATCTAAAGCAATACTACTGGGAGGTTTACCACCTGATGGGCGATCCTTCCCTGAAACCTTATATGGGTATTCCATCTAACTTAACCGTTAACTCCGATGATGTACTCTTGGTGGGCAGCACCAACTATGAGGTGCAAACCGTCCCTTACGCATACGTGGCCCTGACCTATAACAATGAGTTGGTGGCAGCCGCCTTCACGGATGCCTCCGGTTATGCAAACCTCACCTTCAGTGCTATCGACATCCTTGGTGATTATGAGTTGGCAGTTTCTGCACAAAACCACATCCAATTCTTCAAGACCGTGCAGGTTATTGCCCCAACAGGACCCTTTGTGGCCGTTTCCTCGTCCTCCTTGTCCGAGTCCAGTATCCCGCAGCCAGGCTCCACCGTCTATATGGATATAGCCCTAACCAACTACGGTGTGGCCACAGCCTCCAATGTTACTACCACACTCAGCAGCAGCTATCCTGGCGTACTCATCCTCCAAAACAGCGTGAGCGACATCAGTATCGCAGTTGATTCCACTAACACGCATAACAATGCTTTCACAATTGTGTTGCCTGCGGACGCCAAGGATGGCGACATCATCCCTTTTGTCATAACCACCACCTTTGGCAACGAGACCACCACCAAGTATTTCACGATAATGGTTGTGACCCCGATATTTTCCATTGAGGACGTGGCACTTCAGAACGCAAACGGCACCACCTCCTTCGCTCCTGGCGACATGGCAAATGTGACGGTGACCTACTCCAACATCGGCCACAGCTCACTTACTAATGCTATCTTGCACCTAACCAGCCATTATAGTCTGGTGACTGTAAACACCCCGGCTCAGAACATTACGGAGCTGCCTACCGGTGCCTCTGCAACCGCACAGTATCAGGTGTCAATCGGCGTCTCTGTCCCAGACCTGACAACTGTACCGCTCTACGTGAAAGGCGTGGTAGGCCAGGATATCATCGTGGACACTATCTACTTGACAGTCGGTAGTATTACGGAAACCTTCGAGACGGGTGGTCTGACATCTTTCCCATGGCAGACCAACAACAACCCTTGGTTCGTCACCAATGAGCAGCCTTACGCCGGCAACTACTGCATCCGTTCCAAAGAGGACTTGAACGGAAACGATCAATCTGATTTCTCCATCACGATCAACTGCTCCGCCGCTGAAAACATCTCCTATTTCCGCAAAGTCTCTTCTGAGGATGGCTACGACTTCTTCAAGTTCTACATTGACGATACCGAGATGGACAGCCAAACGGGTTCCACCGATTGGTCACAAGCCTCCTTCCCTGTCAATCCCGGCACGCACACCTTCAAATTCAGCTATCAGAAGGACTCTGATATCATCGACGGCAGCGACTGCGCTTGGGTGGACAATATTGTTCTCCCTGGCATGGGGACCCTGTGTGTGGAAGACATGGACGACAATGTTGGTGTTGAGACCCAAGAGGAGATATTTTACAGTGTATTTCCCAATCCTACAACGGGCTTACTCCATGTTCAATGCTCCGAACCGGTGCAGCAAATTGTGATCTACGACTTGAACGGTCGCCAGATTATGAGTTGCAATGGGCAATCCGAACAGTTTAATTCCCTCAACGTCAACAGTCTTCCCAGCGGACTCTACTTTATCCGTATCCTCACTACCGGGCAACACGATTCTATCTCCAAGTTCATCAAACAATAGCTACAATACTGAAAGATGAGATGCTGCATTACCGGCTCTAAGATGTATCTTTGCAGCTTAAAAAAATGAGGATGATAATATAGACGCTGGCAGCAAAATGAGCAACTGAACCTCTACTTCATCCAATCCTGCCGGAGTATTCATCGGCGCAGGACTGTACGTTTGGCTGTTTTTGTAAAAGAACAAAGAAAAAAAATATTGTGAAAGATTTCGGATTTCTTCGCAGCAGAAACCGCAAAATGGGTAATTCTTTCCGTAATCCGTTTAAACCGAGTATGAAATAATCTTCGTACTTTTGCATCGTAATATTGTCAATGAATAATACGAATATGAAAAGAGTAATTGTTATTTCGACGAGTCTTCGTCTTGATTCAAACAGCGACATGCTCGCTGACAGGTTCGTGGAAGGTGCCAAGGTTGCTGGAAACGAAGTGGAGAAGATTTCTCTCGTAGGAAAGAATATCCAGTTCTGCAAGGGATGTATGGCTTGCCAAAAACTGGGTAAGTGTATCATTAACGATGATGTGAACGACATCATGGCAAAGGTGCTCGAGGCCGATGTCGTGGTGTGGGCTACACCTATTTACTATTATGAGATGAGCGGACAAATGAAGACACTCATCGACCGCATGAATGCCATGTATCCGCTGGAATATAAATTCCGCGATGTCTATCTGCTCACGACAGCTGCCGAGGATGAGGAAGGAACACCAAAGCGTGCCGAGGCGGGATTGACGGGATGGATTGACTGTTATCCCAAAAGCCGTTTAGCTGGCATGCTCTTTTGCGGAGGGGTGAACAATCCTCGTGAAATAGATGGTAACGCTAAATTACAGGAAGCATTTGAAATGGGCAAAAGAATATAAGTTATGAAGAAAATGATTTTATTCGCAGTACTCGTTGGCAGTTTGCTGACAGCCTGCACAAATAAAGAAGTAAAACAAACTACAGACAAGAATATGGCGCAGACATTGAATTTGACGCAGGAGTGGGACAAGGTGTTTCCACTGAGCGAGAAGGTGAACCACAAGAAGGTGAAATTTGAAACACAATATGGTATAACGCTGGCGGCAGACCTCTATGAACCCAAAAATGCCGAAAGCAAACTGCCCGCCATCGCTGTTAGCGGCCCGTTTGGAGCCACCAAAGAGCAGTCGAGCGGACTCTATGCGATGCGGATGGCAGAGCGTGGCTTTGTGACTCTAGCCTTCGACCCGTCGTTCACTGGCGAAAGCAGTGGCGAACCCCGTCGCACAGCTTCACCCGACATCAATACCGAGGATTTCATGGCTGCCGTAGATTTCCTTTTGCAGTTGGACAATGTTGATGCTGAGAAGATTGGTATTATCGGCATCTGCGGATGGGGAGGCATTGCCCTAAATGCAGCTGCTACAGACCCGCGCATCAAGGCCACCGTAGCCAGCACGATGTACGATATGACCCGTGTCAGTGGAAATGGGTACTACGACAGCGAGGATAAAGAGGAGTCGCGCCATGCTGCCCGTGAAGCTCTCGCCAAACAGCGTATTGCAGATCCTATGGCAATGGCCGGTGGTGTCGTTGACCCACTGCCCGATGATGCACCCCAATTTGTGAAGGACTACTATGACTACTATAAAACTTCACGCGGCTATCATGCCCGCTCAGGAAACTCAAACGATGGCTGGCGTGTAATCGGCACACAAGCGTATTCCAACAGCCGATTCCTATACTATATCAACGAGATTCGTTCTGCAGTCCTCGTGATGCATGGCGAAAAGGCACATTCACGCTATTTCGGTGAAGCAGCTTACAAATACATGGTGGAAGGCAAAGCCGATGGGTATAACTTCATTGGCAAGCCCAATCCCGTGCCTGAAAACAAACAGTTACTTATCATCCCTGGTGCCTCACATTGCGACCTTTATGATGGAGGATATATGGAGCTTGTAGGTAAGGGTGAAGCCAAGAATATGATTCCTTGGGACAAACTGGAAGAGTTCTTCAAGACAAACTTGAAATAATATGGCTGAGAAGAAGATTTTCAAAATCGATTCCGTTGATGCATACAACAGGCTGTACGGTTGGGAAACGTTACATCCGCTGGTGACAGTGGTGAATCACATGGCAGAACTGCCAGTAAGTATGAACCACACGCGGCTGAACTACGGCCTCTATGCCCTGTTCCTGAAGCAGGGCGAGGGTTGCTCTATACGCTACGGGCGTGAGAAGTATGACTATCAGGAGGGAACTGTCGTTAGTTTTAAGCCAGGACAGGTGGTAGAGGTGGAATGGGATGAGTCGAAGCCTATGCCACCTTCGCGGGGGCTTCTGTTCCATCCTGACTTGATCTATGGTACGCCTTTAGCCAAGCGCATCCACGACTATACCTTTTTCGACTACGACCAGCGCGAGGCCCTGCATCTCTCGGAGCGAGAACAACGTATCGTCAGCGACTTGCTCGACAGCATCGAGGAGGAATTGCAGCACCCCGTCGATAAGCACTCGCAGACGCTCATCACCGACGCCATCGGTATGCTGCTCGACTACTGTATGCGCTACTACGACCGCCAGTTTATCACCCGTCACAAGGTGAATAGTGACATCATGACCCGCTTCCAGCACGACCTGGAGGCATACTTCCGCAGTGGCGAGGCGGAGCTCAAGGGCCTGCCCACTGTGGCCTGCTTTGCAGACAAGGCCTGCCTCTCCCCCGGCTATTTCGGCGATCTCATCAAAAAAGAAACGGGGCTCACGGCACAGCGCTACATCCAGAACAAAGTCATCGACCTCTCGAAACAGTACATCATGGACAAAGAGCTGACACTCAATCAGGTAGCCTACAAGCTCGGCTTCCAATATCCACAACACTTCACGCGACTGTTCAAGAAGGAGGTCGGCATGACACCGAGTGAGTATAGAAACTAAAGTCTGGATGATCCGAGTATGGTTGGAACCGGTTACGGATGAACAATATACAATGGATTGAAATAATAAAGCAATATAAATATGAAGAAATTGGCATTATTTACAATCGTGGCAGCGCTGATGACCGCCTGCTGCCTGATGACGACCGTTTTATTTACATCCTGCTTTTCACCCAACGGGCATTCGAAACATTATACCCCCGAGATGATGGCAGAACATTATGAAATGTACAAGCAACAGATGGAAGAACTGCGGGATTATCTGCACCACGCTCTTAAAGACAGTTGCGTAATAGAAGTGGAATTTGATGGGGATAGTCTGAAGCACTTTTATATTGGTAACTATTATGGCTCTTCCGATTATTTCCACAAGGAAGCCCGTGCACATCAGGATTCCATGATGTCTGTCGTCGGGCTGACACGGCAGAAATTTGACGATATACAGCAAAAATTGAAATCAATGGGCTGTATAGGTGTAGAATATAATCAGTACATTCCGGATAAAATAGTGATTCTTTTCCAGCGAGATGATATTGGGTGTTATAGCTACCTTATACAGACATATCCTATGACAGCCGAAAAGATAGCTAATGCTATAGATTTTCCTTTACATATCCCATACAATAACTATTGCATTTTTGACTATGATGGGAGCATGGGGGCGTTTGATACGGGAGGATGGAACGAAAGCGAAAAGAAACAGTTCTTGAAAAAACAGAAGTTGAAAAGAGTTTTATTGCAATGTGGGTTATGTGTATTATAAATTAAAAATCAATTTTTGCAATAAAATAAAAACAAAGTCGTTTGTTCTTAAAAAGAAGTTTATTCCAATGTTTGAAGCATTAAGGAAATATGGCTCAGTTGTTATGCTCATTTTGACAAGCATGGTTTTGGTTTGCTTTGTTGCAAATGAATATGGAGACACTCAAAAAATGGCTAACACAACCTATGCCTCCGTTTGCATGGCTGTTGTTGACGACTTGGAATTAGATGACAACGATGAAGATGGAGATGAAGATGAAAATGACAAAAATCATTTCTATGAAGATAGAATATTTGGATCAATACAACTGATTGGAAATCAATGTTATAATACTAAAAAAAACAAATGTTCAAAGGCTATATTGAGAGGACAGGTAAGGCGTTACTCGCCCCGAAATAACCTCTCCAGCAGCCATAACTATACCCTTTTGTCAATCATAAAAAGTGGTGTGGATTTATTCCATGCCACTTTTTTTTATACAATTCATTCAATTATTAATCAAAACACTAATCTCAAATGAAAAAAATGTTTTTTTTAATCATGCTTATGGCTTTTGCATTTAGCCTTGGAGCTTGCACAAGCGAGAAACCTCTCAGTTTCGACCAGATTCCGCAAAATGCACAAAACGTTATCACCAAGTATTTCAGCAAGGAAGACATCTTGCTCATCAAGTTAGATAAAGAAGGCTTGATGACAGAGTATGAGGTAAAACTAAAGGATGGCACCGAGTTATCGTTCGACCGCAAAGGGAATCTGACTAAAATCGATTGCCAATTGCAAAAAGTCCCTGATGGACTTGTTCCAGAAAACGTACTTGCGTATGTGAATTCGAATCATCCAGATACTTTCATCACCGAATGGAGCAAGGACGACTTGCGATGGAAGGCAGAGTTGAACAACAGCCTGAAACTCGTCTTTAACAACGGTGGTGAATTTATTCGATATGACGATTAGCATAATTACGGCAATTCTAACATTAATGGCAGGCATCGGCGTTTTCCTGATGGCCTGTCATTTGATGAGCTCGCATCTTGAGAGTGCGGGCAGCAAGCGGCTGAAGCAGCTATTTTCAAGCGTAAGCGGGAGTAAATGGACCGGTGTGGGCATCGGTGCTCTTGGTACAGCAGCAATCCAGAGTTCAGGGGCAGTGACGGTGATGGTAATCGGCTTCGTGAACGTGGGCATCATGTCGCTGGCGCAAGCCTCCACGGTTATCTATGGCGCCAACATCGGCACCACCGTGACAGCACAACTGGTGGCCTTGGGTCTGTCCAGTGGGAATGGCATTTCCACCACCATCATATTCTCTGCCCTCGCCGGTGTAGGTGCCTTCATACTGATGTTCGCCAAACGCGAGTCGTGGAAACACACGGGCGGTATCTTAACTGGCTTCGGCATATTGTTCGTGGGACTTGGCATGATGTCGAACGCCATGGACGACTTCGCCACACTTGACTCGGTGAAACAATTCCTTGCGAGTATCGAAAACCCGCTTCTAATAGTGTTATTGGGGGCTTTATTCACTGCAATCATCCAAAGCTCTTCGGTACTCACTTCCATTGCCATCACTATGGTGGTTGCTGGGTTGATTTCGCTCAACCAAGGCATCTATCTCACTATGGGTTCCAACATAGGCTCGTGCGTCGTAGCCATTCTTGCCGGAATGACAAGTGGCACCAACGCCAAACGGACAGCGCTCATCCACCTGTTTTTCAACATCATGGGCGTGGTGCTGTTTTTGCTGATAGCCTTGGTTTTACGCATGGCAACAAACGGAACATGGAGCTTCGGTGCTGTTTTTGAGCATATCTTTCCACATACGCCGCAGGTACAGATGGCAATGTTCCACACAGTATTCAACGTTTGCACCACCCTTGTGGCTTTGCCGTTGACAGAGAAGCTGGTCAGACTCGTATGCCGAATCATTTCCGACAACGGAGAAACATCACGCGACAACCAGCCGCATCTGTATTTCCTTGACGAAACGATGTTGCGTACACCTGCTTTGGCTGTAAAACAATTAAAATCAGAGATTGAGAACATGGCAAAACTGTCAATGGACAACTTCCAACGTTCCATAAACATTGTTACCACCATGAATTTCAGCGAAACGAAACAATTCGTCAAGACCGAGAAAGAGCTAAACTACCTAAACGGCGAGTTGCTGCGGTATGCGGTGTTACTCTCCGGCAACCAACTCAATAATTCCGATTTGAAATACTTGAACTCGAGCATACGTAGCGTGAGCGACTTGGAGCGCATTGGCGACTATGCCGAAAATATTGTTGAATACGCCGAAAGCCTTAAGTCGCAAGATGCTTCATTTTCCGAAAAAGCAATTGATGAAATCCGCAAGATGGAGAAAAAAATTCTCGACTTGTATGAAGTAATCTGTGACGCTTATCATAACCTCAACCTCAAAGCTTTGGAGTGGGCTTATATCATCGAAGATGAGATTGACGACCTTACAGATGAGATGGAGCGCAATCACATCCAGCGACTTGTCAATGGTGAATGCACGCCACAAGTTGGTGCGGAATATCTTTCTCTGGCGAAAAATGCCGAACGCATCGCAGACCATTTGATTAATGTTGGAAATACGATAAAACAATGACGACTTGGACTTCCATAACCTTGGTCGATAAATTAAGTGCAATTCAGGCAACGGCTTGGCCCGCAACATTTTTTCATCTTTTTTTAAAAATATCGTTCACGATATAAATTATTTTTGTGTTTTTGCATCGTGAACGATATAAAAACAATGGCAGAAGAGCAATTCAAATTAGAGAACCAACTTTGTTTCCGTCTCTACACGGCGGCGCGGCTGACTATGGGGGCATATCATCCGTATTTGGAACCGCTGGGCATCACCTATCCGCAATACCTCGTGCTGCTCGTGTTGTGGGAAAAGGACAAACGACCGGTATGTGACATAGGCAAACGTCTGCTCTTGGAGACCAACACCATCACCCCGCTCCTGCAACGTATGGAGAAAGCGGGATTGGTGACCCGCACGCGCGGCAAGGAGGATTCGCGCCAGCGTATCGTCTCGCTTACGGAAAAAGGAGATGACCTGCGAAATCAGGCGGCCGTCATCCACGAGAGTTTGCGTAAGGAGGTGGCATTGAAATTGAGTGAGGAGAAAGAGATGGTTCCAATGCTTGATAAATTGATTGAAGAATTACAAAAACTCAATAAAAAATAATATTAACATTCAAAATTTAAAAGTTATGACAAAAGAAGAAGCAATGAAAGGCCTGGCATACGCCGGCGCAGTATGGTTTGGAAACAGCAAGCAGCATTTCGCCTTCTCGGCTTATTGCCGTCTGCAAGGCTGGAACAAGTTGGCTGACAAGTGGAAAGAGGAAGCCGAAGAGGAATGGGAAGAAGCTGAAGAGGTGCTGAACCGTTTGGTGGAACTCGGATGCAAACCCGCTGATCTTCAAGAAGCCATGAAGACCATCGAGTTCCCCTTCTACGATGACCCGAAACAGCAGATCGAGTCGGATTACCAACCCGATGCCGTAAAGGAAATGAGCCTGCTCGCAGAGGCGTTCGCTGATGATTATCCCACGCAGAAGCTGATCCAGAAATGGATTGACGGCGAGAAGGAACACATGGCCTGGGAGATGCAGTATCTCAACTACATCGACAAGCTGGGCTACGAGAATTTCCTCACGGCGATGATGTAGTTTCAGGTTTCAACATTCAAACTGATATGAAAGAGAAAGTATTACAAGCCATGCGTGAGTTCGGTGCTCCCGTCAACGCAGGCAAAATCGCAGAAATCACAGGTATCGACCGCAAGGAGGTTGACAAAGCCTTTGCCGAACTGAAAAAGGAAGGCGCCATCGTGTCGCCAGTCCGTTGCAAATGGGAACCGGCAAAGTAATCTAAAAGAACAATGAAAATCCTTCTTGTCATAGATACTTACGATACCAACAACAATGGTACCAGTATCTCTGCACAGCGTTTTGCCGCAGTGCTGCGCAAACACGGGAACGAGGTGAAGATTCTCACCACGGGCAAACCGGCACCTGACAAGTTTGCGCTCAAAGAGTTCAAAGTGCCAGTATTCAACGACCTGATTCACTCACATGGTTTTCAGTTTGCGAAAGTGGACTTGGACATTATACGTGAGGCGGTCAGGTGGGCGGATGTGGTCCACTGCATGATGCCGTTTGTCCTGGAGACAGTGACGAAGCAAATTGCTGACAAAATGCACAAACCCTCCACGGCGGCATTTCATATCCAGCCCGAAAACATGACTTCATCTGTTGGCTTGGGAAAAGTGGAGTGGGTAAACAATCGTTTTTATGAGACCTTCAATTTCTTGTTGTACCAACATTTTTCGCATATTCATGTGCCGTCCCAGTTCATGGCCGATGAGCTTATCAAGCGCAATTACAAAGCGAAGATTCATGTGATTTCAAACGGTATCGATCCGGCGTTTCATTATACGAAACGACCGAAAGAACCGCAGTATGAAGGCAAAATTCTGATTGTGATGGTGGGCCGCTTGTCTGCTGAAAAGCGTCAGGATGTGATCATCAACGCAGTGCCGCTTTCCAAGTATGCCGACAAAATCCAGCTCGTTTTTGCTGGCAAAGGGCCTAAACACGACGAGTATGTAAAGCTCGGGGAGAAGCTGAAGAATCCGCCACAATTTGTGTTCCTCAGCAAGCCTGAACTTATTAACTTGCTGGCTCAGACGGACTTGTATGTCCATGCAAGCGACATGGAGAGTGAGGCTATATCATGCATAGAGGCGTTCGCCACGGGATTGGTGCCGGTTATCGCCAATTCGGAGGTGAGTGCCACCCCGCAATTTGCCCTCGACGGACGTTCGCTCTTTTTGCCCGGCAGTCCGAAAGATTTGGCTCGCAGCGTCGACTGGTGGCTCGACCATCCTGAGGAAAAACAAAAAATGGAAAAGGAGTATGCCGAATTTGCAAAACGGTATAACATCGATGAAAGCGTGCGTCAGTGTGAGGAGATGTTTCGTGAAGCCATTGAAGAAGTGTCACGGTCGTAAAACAATGGACATCTCTAATCTTTAAGTCGCAGTTTTCGGACTGCGACTTTTTTTTCAGAGATTTGTCTAAAATAAAAAATAGATTATCATTAAACCTTTTTTTTGTGTTCACGTCTATAATCTTTCGTGTACACACCACATCTTTATACACTTTTAATAATTCGGACCATTTATGAAAAAAATGATAACCTTTTTGTGTGCGTTGTTTGTACTTGTATTTAGCGTACACAGCCAGAACCGTATTGTTTGTGATGAAACTTGTAAGATAGAGTCTGGCGCGGACATGTCGCACCAGCAGTCGGGGGGCAATTACGCCGTGGTGTCGCCCGTCGGACGCAGCTCCGTAAAGATGATTGAGCAGGCACCCCGTTTGGAGACGTTGGAAGGCAAGACCATCGCCGTTGTGGGCGAAAGTTTCATGACTCACGTCACCCATCCGGAAATCAAACGCCTGATTTTGAAGAACTATCCGACCGCCAAGGTCATTTTGCTGGATGAAATCGGCGAGGCGGGACCGTTTCCCGCACCGGGCGTCACCCGCAAGAGAAAAGAAGAGTTCGAAGCCAAGTTGAAAGAGATGCACGTAGATGCAGTCATCGCGGGCAACGGCGGCTGCGGTCTGTGCACCCCGAAAGAGACCGGCTCGTGCCTTACCGCCGAATATATCGGCATCCCTTCCGTCATTATCGCCGGTCCCGGCTTTGCCGACCAAGCCTATTATACCGCCTACAACAACGGCGTGCCTGTGATGCGCGTGGCCGTCTATCCCGGCGCTTTCGCCACCCACACCAACGAGGAGCTGATCCGCAACACCCGCGAGGTGCTGTGGCCGCAGATTGTGGAAGCCCTCACCAAACCCATCACGCAGGAGGAGCTGGACCGCAGTGCCAGCCGCGACCATGGCGACCTCCGCGACGATGTTTTCTACGGCACCCTTGACGAGGTGAATGCCTATTTCAAGGAGAACAACTGGAGCGACGGCCTCCCCTTCATCCCCCCCACTTTTGAAAAAGTAAACGAATACCTCAAATATACCGACTATGCTTGGAACGAGGTGATCGCCACGCTGCCGCCCGCCCACCGCAGCACTACCACGTGGCACGTGGCCGTCAACGCGGTAATGTCCGGTTGCAAACCGGAGTACATGCCCATCCTGATCGCGCTCACCAAGGCGATGGGCGACGGCAACTTCCGCCGCACGCTCGCCAGCACCCACGCGTGGATTCCCTTCTGCTGGCTCAACGGTCCCGTGGCCCGTCAGTTGGGCATCGACAGCGGACAGGGGCAAATCAACGAGGAGGCCAACATCGCCATTGGTCGTTTCATGAACCTTGCGATGATGAACCTCGCCGGCTACTATGTGAAACAGGACCGCATGGGCACTTTCGGCTATCCGATTTCATGGTGCATGGTGGAAGACGATGCCGCCTGCCAGCGCGTGGGTTGGAATCCCTACCACGTGCAGCAGGGCTTCAATATGAATGACAACACCATCACGGCCAGCTCTACGCTGCTGTGGGGCAACAACATGGCGCCCTCCACCACCAATCCCGAGAAGGTGATGCTGCTGCTGGCGTGGGACATCACCGAGCGCTGCCAGTTCGCCCTCGGCAGCGGCCGCCAGTTCACCAACCGCACCATTCTGATGACCGAGCCTGTGGCTGCCACGTTGGCCAAGAAGTACAAATCCACCGACGCGTTAGATAAGACTCTGGTAAGTGTGGCCCGCCGTCCCTCCAAGGAGCGCGCCTTTGCCAACTACTATGCCAACCCGGGCAGCGAGAAGGATGGCGGTGAGCACACGTTACGCGAGTACAGCGCCCACATAAAGAAAGCTGAGCACGCCGCCATGACCGACACGCCGCCGTGGTACGACAGCGACGCGCAGCAGATCAGCACCATCCCCACCATGCAGGCCGGTGCCACCGCCTACCTCATCACCGGCGACGCGGCCCGCAACAAGGTGCAGACCATGCCCGGCGGCGGCAGCGCCACCGTAAAAATTGAGCTGCCGAAAAACTGGGACAAACTGATGGAAGAGCTGGGGTATGAGGCGTTGAAGGAGTTTTATATCAAGTGAGGCTTCTCTGCTGCACGCACGCCATTCCGCGAAACTTGAAAGCGTTTGGCAGAATTTTCACCTGTTTTCAGTGGCAAGCTCACACCTCGCCGCTGCCTTGCATGAGAGAACGCAAACGCTGTACCTCTTCCTTTAACTGCTTCATCTCATCATCGTTCTCCCTTCGTATCGAATGACGTAACTTGAACATGGCGAGATTCAGCTCGAAGAAAGTCTCGGTGCTCTTTTTCGGAAGCATGTCGGCGATGATGTCTTCCACCAATTGTCCGCCACGATGCAGCAGCTGTTTCTGTATGACAGTATCATCTTCCTGTTGTGGGATTTCCACAATTACCCGCGATAGTTCCTTCAGTTTGGCGTATGCCTACACAATGGCGATGGTAGTCTGTACCGCTTTCGGACTTTTCAGAATCGTAGCCAGCATATAGAGACCCTTCTCGGTAAAGGCTTTGGGAGGATACTTTGTGTGTTGACCTCTACCAGCATTCTTTAAGGTCGAAAATTTCGACCTTAAAGAATTAATCTCTTGATTATCAACCTCAAAAATATAGCCCTCAGGGAATTTTTCTGGGTTGTTGCTTACCGCTTCATTGATGCGTTTGGTCTCCACACCGTACAGTTCAGCGACATCGCAGTCGAGGATTACCTGCTGGTTGCGCAGGGTGATGATTTTTTCTTCCACGTTGGAAACAATTTCTTGCTGTTTCATGATTTTAGATTTGGTTAGAAATTTAAATGAGTTAACGACTGTAAATATACAACAACGGGAAGGTCATTTTCAAGGGGTGTTGAAAAATATTTCATTGAAAATCAATATGATAAAATGGCAGATTTTTATCAAAAAATTGCCATTTTTTTACGATGAAATCACAAACGGGCGAAAAAGTGCCATTTTTGTTCTGCCACATTTTTGCAGAGAAAATTTTGATTTCGGAGTTTTTGGGGGCGAGGTTGCAGAAAAATTAGAAAAGAGTGAATGAGATTTTACTTTTCTCTTGAAGAAATCCCCTTAACGAGGCGTTTTTCTTTTTCGAAAAGCAAATGCATAAACAATACTTTTTCATTTTTGGCATTGTATGACACCTCCATGGTCGATGAGCGCTCCAGCAATGGCATAATCTCCCCAAATGGGAATATGACACGCAAAATACCAGCCCCGTAGTCATCATCGTCAATCATTTCCGCATCGGTTGCATGCAGGGTGGTGATCTCCTCATTCTCATCGAAAAACTTAATCGTCAAATCCTCCATAATGGTGTCGGAGTAGTTGGATACCACAAACATACATTTCTGCTCCCCCCTATTCGACAGCAGAATGATATTGGTGAAGCGGTCATACATTTCCCAACTCCCCCTGAACAGCGTGGTGTAGGCTATGGCTTCAGAATCCGTTTTCGACATAGTCCACAAATAGGGCATGGGCGTGATTCTGTCGGTCACATTATCATCAAGCCGTTCATCCAATATGACAGGCATCGTGATATACCGGGCGTATCCCCGCAACCACATATTAAATTCCAAGTCCTGACAATGGTGTATGGTAAATTCCAGCGTGTCCATAAGGCGATACATCTGCGTGTTCAGTTCCTTGGCTGGAGTTGTTTTGTCTTCCAACATCGACAGACTTGATTTACAAAACTCGGAAATCTGATCGATTCGTTGCGCATCATACACATAGTTCGTGCTATCGGGAGGCGTGCCAACCGGTTCTGAGGGAGTATTGCATTCTGCCAGAGTGGAGGAAAGCAGCATTATTATAGAAAGACAAAATATTTTTTTCATAATCAATTTATTTTTTCTCATTACTTATGGCTGTCGCAATACGCCTTTAAGTCATCGTAATATATTTCCTTGAAATATAGGAGACTATGCATCAGGCTTTCGTCATCATACGAAATGACCATCGTAGTTGCATGGGACATGCAATCAAGTATTTTCTCTAATGGAAAATAATACACGGCATAGGGGTTGGGAGTAATCTTGACAGCATCATTTATGGATATCGTATGCAGCAGTTCCATGGTTCCGTTTTCCTCATTAATCATTTTTTCAGCGTCATAGAAATCAATACGGAAACTACTGGCATCCAGAATGATGGGCAAGTCCACACCTAATACAAGTGGACAGTTTTTACTTTTATTGTAATGGATAGACAGCATTATAGTTCTGAAAATTGTATTTTCGAATCTTTCGTAATTCATAGAAAACACTTCCGTCTCCATGTGGAGAGAATCCGCATTATGATATTCAGTTGACCAAAGATAGCTTGAGCGCATTACACGTTCAAATCGGTCAAAAACATCTTTGTTTTTGACAGGATGATAAGTGTGTGCTAATGTATAGCTCAAATCATAAGTAACAAATCGGAAAAAAACTCGTGAATTAATGTCATCATCATGCATTATAGCATGTTCAAGAGTGTCAGCGAGTCGATCCACTTCTGATAGAAATGCCTCATCAGTAGCCCCTTCTTCTATCTTGTCATACACCATAGAAATCTGGCCATGGATAGAATCTATTCGTTCTGGCAAGTACACCTCATATCCGTAATTCCTGTCATCCTCTGCAATGTTATTGCTGACAGTCTTTTTGCTGCAACCTGTTATAAGTGCAATCGAAAGGATAAATAGGACGATATTTTTCATAAAGCAGTTGTTTTCAACGTTCAATGTCGCAGTGTATGGTTTTCTATTTTTTACTGCCCCCCAAACCGTCAATCATTAAAAAAAATAAGCTACTTTACGGCCTCCAATATTCTTTTCTCTTCTTTTTCACAGGCTGTTGTGGCTGCATCATTTTGATAGATGGAATTTGTAAATGTTTTAGGCATTGCAGCGTAACCGACATACGCCCCCAACAGCATAAATGCAAGTTCCTTATGTCTGTAATGGCGATGCAGCATAAACCGCTCTATTTGGTCAAATCCTTGTGCCTTGATAATAAAAGCCATAATTGCCTGCATGATCGGGAGGTCTGACGGTTCTCCAAAATCATTAGACAAGCCCGTCTTATATGCATAGTATTGCCGTAATATGTTTAGAATTGTGCATCCGTCATCTGTTTGTGCGAATGATGTTTCCTTAAAAGTATTAGCAGAATTTTCGATAAGTGTTAGTATGTCATTGGTTGAAACTTTTTGTCCAGCTGGGATGCTATTGTTTTGCACGTATTGTAGTATAATGTCGTACAAGCAGATTTCAGCAGGTGTTGCAGCGACGATGTTTCCACTAATAGTAAGTCCATTTTCATAGGATATCGCAGAGGCATCTATGTTAGAATTACTATTATTACTATTGACTTTGGAAATCAAGCTGTTGAAAATATCACTGATTTGCAAAAACAAAGAACGAATGGCGCCGTCATATTTCCCGGCTTCTCCTGCGGCTTCATCAATTCTGTTTTTTATTTCCTTGATTTTTGATTTGGCGGCCTTATATTCTGAATTGTATTGTTCAAAAGCTTCTACTTTCTCTTTCAACTGTTGTTTCCGTAGAAATTCAGGAGTATCTTTCTTAAAGTATTCTCGCGTTTTTCCCTTTTTATGACCCTTTTGCACTTCCAAATTCTTAATTGATTGGAGTTCTCTTTTACACGCAGCTATACCGAACTGTTCTTCCATTCTCTCAATGGATTCTTGCAACGCTTTTCTTTCCCGATCCAATGATATGATGTATTCATTGTATTCCTTTGACTGTTTCCATAAAATATCATTGTTTCGCAAGTCAACAGTTTTCCTTATCTCATCCAGCAACTGGAGTGCTATGTCAAACAGGTTTGTGACAGGCATTGAACCCATCCATACGGATTTTGCAGCACAGATTTGTTCAACATAATTTTCAAAATTGAAACGTTCTTCCTGCATGAGCAATGAAGTACAGAGACCTGCAATTTCGTTTTTGGTGGCATTAAGCATATTCAAAAGATGTTGCTGATTGAAATCGGTTGAAGTGACAAGTCCTCTCAAGTATCCGATAATACCACCTTTCACAACATTGACCCGTTCATCGTACTCAATGTACAATGGTGCATCAAAAGAAATTTCATCAGAAGACTCTTCTTTAAGAATGAAATCAAATTGTGGATCTACAAAGAATGAGTTCTTGTATTTGTCAATGCACTTTACCTCAAACAAAATGTTTGCCTCTGCGACGAATCCTTTCATGAGATTTGTGTCAGCAAAGCACACGCTGATTTCGTCTTTAGAAAAATAGATTGTCTTTGGATATGTATATATCCCATTTCCGACCTTGTGTAGCAGCTGGCTCTCAATGATGCTGTCTGTAATCTGGATAGCATATTCCGCCTGTGGCTTTTTTTCAGACAAAACTAATTCATTGATTTTTTCATTGCCAGCGTATGATTTTCGGGAAAGGTTACTGCCGAATCTCCGTTGCTGGTAGAACGAGTATGGAGAAAGGCTCTCCGTGGTCATTGATTCCATAAGATTCCAAGAATCAACAACAATCCAATATCTTTTACTGTTTTGTTTCATTTGACTTGGTTTTTAGGCGACATTAAATACGATTTTACTTTTATCGATAAGAACAACGCTGTCTTTTTCTATTGCACTGAGAAAATCTGTGGGCTGACCTGAAAAAGATATGTGCAAAGAGTTCGAGGCTCGTGTACATGCAACATAGAATGCATTCCGATCCTTCAGGTTCTTTTGAGTGGCAAATGGAATAAAAACATTGCTAAATTCAGATCCCTTTGCTGCATGGTAAGTGAGTATGCATGGCAACTCATTATTAGAGAAATCCAAAGTGTTAATTGTTTGGTATGGGGCAGTACGTCCGGTTCTATAATGAACTTGTGAGGACATGTCGTTTTGTTTTAAAAACTGATAGACTGCTTTAACGTATTCTTCTGTGGGTACTAGTATTGCCACGTCATCAAGATCTTCGCGTTTGATTTGGTTCAAAATATCAATCATTTCAGCCATCTCATCCGAATACATTGTGATGGTTGGTTTTGGATAGTTCGGATAATCACTGTTTCCGCCGTCTTTCCTGTTACATGAAAGGAGGTCTGTTGGCGGAACAGGAATGTTTTGTGCCATTCTGGCTATCGACTTTGGCAATCGGTAGTTGTAATTCAAAGAAAGAGTGTCGTATTTTAAAGCATCGCATATTTCATCCATGGATGCACCTTTATCGGCATAAATCTTCTGGTTGTTATCTCCAAAAAGTGTCATGCTTTTACCGACTTTGGGCAGGAACTTATTTATGTATGTTGATATGTCAATATCCTGTGCTTCGTCAATAATCAGATAGTCAATTTTGTCTTCCATTTTTCTGAAGACGATGGTGTTGGGAACTAGTCCAACGTGCTTTGTGTCTGTAACATCAAGCGTGTCATCTTTCATTGGAACCTCATAAAACCAAGAAGTCCGACGGCCAAATGCACGGTAATATACTGTATCAACCCATGTGTCAAAGTCGATGCTGACACGCAAAGCATTCTCCGGAGCATTGGAATCTACACGTAAGAACTTTCTAGTTTCTCCATCATTGGTAAGATAGATTACATCTCTATTGAAAGCATCATTCGGACTTTTTCTTTTCCAATACACGAAGCCTTCCACATTGTAGCCACGCTCGTTCCACTCCCATTCGTAGACAATTCGTTCCTTATCAAGTCCGAGAGCATCCATACCATACGCTATCATTCTCTTCAATGCTATGGTGTAAATGCAGATTGCATAGTTACCGAATGCTTTTGCCTGATTGGCACGATGAATGGCGAGATTTGTTTTCCCGCTGCCGGCAGCGCCTTTGACAATAATGTTTTTGTCAATGGATTCAACGATCACTTTACGTTGCGAATCGTCAAGATTTGAAATGAACCAGTTTTCCAATTTCATAATACTACTATTTTGGGTTATGCTATTTGTTGGGGAACATTCCTCAATGATCTATATGTAGGCAGCAATTGCTTATGGGTAATATGCCAGCCCATACAGTCGGAACAATAATAGCTGCGAATTGGAGCGTAGCCGTTCCGCTCCATTATTTCCTGTGCATTGAAACGGATGCAGGTGTCTGCTTTTTTCTGTGTCTCAAAGAGCATTTTTACACGGCCACAAGCTGGACAATGGATTCTGTTCTTGGTGGGTTTCATAATCAATATTTTTTTTAATGTTTACATCACTTAATGTCAATTCAGTGAAAAGGTAACCACCTTTCAAAAAAAATTTTTCAAATTTCAACTTTTATTTTTTATATCTTTGCAAACCAAGATATTACAGAACTTGCACAACGACAATATTCATAAAATTTCTATGGCCGAAGACGTACAATCAAAATCAGAGAAAAAATACAGCCGCGAGGACATACACAATATGTCATTTGAACAACTCTGCCAGACTATTTGTGATAAATTGAATGACAATGATTTCGAATATTACATAGAATGGGGAGGAAAAATGGAGGGACCATTCGGGTTTTCAATCGAACCCAACGACACCATTCGTCCTGGACTTGTTAGAATTTTTCTTTCGCACATTCCTAAAGACGGCATTGACTACCTCAGAGAAATAGGCCTATTGAACAATGGCCGATGTGCCTTGTGTGGTGCGGACATCGAATCGGGAGAATATGTATGTGCCGAAAAGAACGGGACTTACCACATCTGCCGCAGGTGCAACTTGGGGCTTGGCCCAGATGCCAAAATCAGCGAAAGCGTTGCCAAGAGAGGAAACTCTTATATTGGTTCTCCCAATAGAACGGAATTGATAGACAGAGCTAACAATAAAGGATGTTTGGTTGCCGCATTGCTTTTTCCGTTATATATCCTCAAAACATTATTTTTCAATTAGTTTCAGAATATACCTAATTTCTTGCAAATGAAAATGACCTTACTTATTTTATCTGCTGTAATCTTTCATCTCCCGCATTCATTTTTTGAAGACACAATCCGCAGGTACAAAAGAATGCAGCTTTATAATCCGGAAAAAGCGTACCTGTATGAACAGAACAATGGCGGTATGGACAGTTTTCTGTCCATAAATGTTTTCGGATATGTTTTGAGTCTTGTCGTTGCATTAATTCCTCTTTTCAAGGCATTTCCACTTCGATGGTATGCTGTTATTCTCATTATTATGGCAAACATATTGTATATGGTTTTTGTTTCATCTTTCTTAGCATACTTTATGTATCCAACGATGGCTATCTTTTGGAAGAGTAAGTTAAAAGAGATTACCATCGTATGCACTATTATTGCAACTGTATTGCTCGTTATTGGCTGGTTCCTATAGTGACGCTATCCTCTCTGATTTTGTGCTTTTAACAAAACCAATGATAGACGAATCGTGGTAGTTCGGAAAGTGATTTTTTGCAGAATTGAAATTCTCCCAGAAAAAGCACACAGCTTCGCCAATTTTATTATATGCAACCTTGAACTCCTGCATGAAGTCTTTTGAGCTGCACACACACGTTTCAAATCTGCAATAAAGGCATTCTTGCGACTCCAGAACCATTGTAACATGGGGATTCTCGTAATTTGTGATCGAAACAAGATGCAGCAAACCGTTTTTGTCTATCTCTCCTAACTTTTCTCCAGAATACCTGTAGATAAAATATGTCCTTTTGTTACTTTTATTGACTCCCATATCCCACATCACAGTTTGAAAACAGATGTCACCCTTGCTGATATACAAATCTCCCTCACACATTTTCCAGTCGTAACCTTCCGAATCGAGAGTTCTGCAAACATCCTTTTGCAAGCGCACTCTATTTACTCCACTTCTTGCAATAAAAATGGAAACAACCGCCATCAACATAATACAGGCAACTGGCATTAAGGCAAAATTGGCAGGAATAAGAACAAGTGTAGTGGCAAAAATGCCAGAGGCAATAATATTTAACACTATTTTTCTATTTTCAATACTCATACGGCAATCCTAATAAAATGAAACTTCCTTTAACTTAATTGAGGTTTTGTTTTTCTGGAGGAAACGCGATCGATTGTTCCCTGTCCTATTGAGACATAGACCAGATTGCACAGTGCGCTTCTCTACTATCCTTTTGAGCAGTCTTTGGGCCTTCCCATCTCCCAAGTCCTTATGCCGAAAATAAAAATCATCGATAAAAGCCTGATTTGATGGTGAGAAGACATGGAAATCCTCCTTCATCCTTGACGACGTCTCACTTCTATTTTGTTTCAAATGTGGCTCCGTGTCCATAAAAAAATCGTCAATCAGCGCCGTTGGATTAATCAAATCCGAATAATTGATAGGTGTAATCATAACAAAGTTTTTTAGTTACACCTCTTAATACCATAAATGAGAAAAGGTAACCGCAAAAAGGCAAAAAAATGCCACCAATCAGTCCATAAGGACAAAAGCGGCCCAATATTCTGGATTGTGAGGGTACTTTCGTCTCATCGTATTCCGTGCATAGGTAAAAGCATTTTCTATGTCAAAGCCATTTTTGCACAATTCTCCATAAAACAGCCCCATCATCTCTTCTGCCTTTTGATTTCCCACTTTCCACAAACTCATCATGATTTTGTTCACGCCAGCGAGTTTGAATCCCCTCTGCAATCCATAGACACCCTCACTGGAACCGTTATATCCAATACCCGTTTCGCACGCAGAGAGTACGACGAGCTCACAACCATTTAGATTCATGTGCGATATTTCGTCTGCATGCAAAATGCCGTCCTCACCGCTGATGGGTGGTTTCAACGTGTCATTTGTCCAATATCTGTTGGCTCCTGCAAAGAAAAGAACAGAATTATGCATGGCTTGACTGGGATCTATACTGTTGTCAAAATAACCGTGCGAATCGATATGCAGGAATCTGACACCTCGCCCGTCCAACCACTTGAATGACCTCTCCGTAGCTTGGCTGGAAGTCCATTTTTTTACATTGGAGACATTCCCATTTTGCAATATGGAAGAGATCGTGTCAATTTCGCCAGAACCGAGATAAGCCAATGGCTGGTGACATCCGATAGCCCTGTACGCATCCTCTCTTGGCATTACATGGTCTCCATACGTATACTCGATGGCACCCCATAGACAAAATCCGCCATCGGAACTGGTTTTTCCTCCTTTCTTCAACTCAATAATTTTCTGACAGTTGGAAACCAGTTTAAAATCAAACAAATCGCACAAATATCGGTCACTGCCACAGGACAACGCAGGTATGCATACGCTGTTGAAAACACCAGAAGTCGTATAGTACACTTTTTTTACACCTTTAAGGAGACTGTTTACATTGTTGAAAACCATTGACGTTAGTTCGGTATTATGGTACACAACATCTGGAGTCCCCTGCAAAAACCGCTCAATTTCTTCCTTGCTTGCAATGCGGACAAACGATACATTGCTTGAATTGCCTCCTTTCTTCAAGACCAGACAATACAGTTGTCCATGCTGAGTTTCTGCAAACTGGAGAACCGCCTCGTCATCACCAAGTCTCTCCAACAAAACATCTCTTGTCGGATGTTTCTCGAAATTACGGTATTGGTATTCCCAGCACCTGTTCGAAACCTCATTGTCAAGCGTTGTTATTTCCTTTTCAAGTTCACGTATCACCCGCATGTTGCCCAAACCAGACACATAGCGCCGGGCATCCAATTCTCTTTTGCAGTTGACCATACGTTTATATTTTTTTGTAAGTCCCTCGTCATTCAATGCCCTCACAGCATTTTCAATCGCCATCTCGGATCTTAAATACAGTCCTTGCTGAAACATGTTATTGTCAAAGCAAAGATTTGCGATTTTCCTGCTGTCTGAGTGTTCATATAAATAGTTTAAGGCGTAATCATACGGTTCTTCCAACAATTTCGCAAAATGTTCACGCTCTTCTTCGGTCATCCCCCTGAAATTCTTTTCAATATTGCCACGAGCACCTACACAACAGTTTTCAATAGCGGACTCAAGTCCCCGCCAATCCTGTTTTTCCTTTAAAAGGCGAAAGCCGCACATGCTGTTCAACAAATATTCTAGATCTTCTTTATCATACCTCTCGTTCAAATACTTCATATATTCTCGCAGGAAATATTCACCATACATCTCGTCATGAAGAAGATAACAATAGTCCGACAAGCATCCCATGTCGGAATAGTCACCGACAGACATATAAGATACCGATTGAGCCAACTTTGCAGCATAATGAACATAGGGAGCTACCGATATGGTATCACCTTCCCTCAGACTGATGGAAACAAGTTTATTGAGAAGATGCATTTTTATAGAAGGATTCATCGCTTTATCTTCGAGAAGTGCATTTTCAGCCATTTCACGTGCAACGTCCAAACCGTATCGTTCAAAGACATCGACACCCATGGATATCGCAGAGGACAAAAATTTTTCTGCTGAATACTTCCCTCCAAAATACTCTTCAAGTTCCTTGGGATGATCAACCAAGTATAAAACAGACCTGCGCATTACCTCAGAATAAAAAACAGCCTGGGATTCATTGCCAATAGTGTTATAGATTTGCGCCAACCGGCACGAAACATTGAAATTATAGATATTTGCGCGAAAATCATCCAGCGATCGGAGCGTGTCCGCTTTCAACAGGATTTGCTCTGCCTTGTCGTATTCTCCGACATGGATATAGCAATCTGTCAACACACACATGTTTTCCACCCTTTTCCTCCTGCTTCCGGATTCCAAGAAACCAGCATTCGACTCCATTATATAGATTGCCGCATGATAATTCCCGTTGTCAACAAGATTTTCGACGAGTGAGGTCGTGAGTTTGGCATTAAAGACATGGACATTTTCAGGATCAGTCTTCTCAGCCACAAATATGACACCACCTATAATCAGTATGGGCACAAGAACATACAACGCCACTACAAAAAGCAAACGAAAGATATCATATAGCAATCCCCAAAAAATATCTTTGGCACGCATGAACTTTAATAAAAAATATCTATTTTTGCACATATGATTCTTTCTATAGCAAAGTGGCTTGTTTTTATCGTCTGCAGTCTGTTTGCATACAGAACTGTCTATGATGTCTGCGTAAATAGAAAGAGTCCTATTGAAACTATTCGAGACCTTTTCTTAAGGTCATTTGTGCAAGGCTCTTTCATCATTTTTATTATCGTATTATTCTTCATAGCAGCCGGTTACTTGATATATATTTCCATATTCGGCACTCAATTATTTTAAGGGAAACGGACTTTGTTCATAAAATGAACGACCACTTCGTTTCCACCATATTTGTCAGGTTCCAAAACAGACAACACACACTCCTCGTCTCCATTTTGCGATTTAAGAATCGCAAATGACCAATACCATATTCCAACACTGTCCATAGCTGTATCACCCCAAAGTTTGTATGTTGAAACACACATGGGATTGCCATTAATGGAAGAATTCAGAAAACTCACTTCAATCGCATCTGACTCCGAATAACATGAATCCGGAAAATCTTTAGACAATTCTTCTGAAAAGGACAATCGCGAGAAATGCTTTTCGATCGAACTGTGTACAGTTGCGACGCCACCATTCCCAGTATCAAATATAAACTTTCTTCCGCCACAACTTCCACTTATATCAGTCCAGCTGTCAAGTGGCGAAAAGACAATAAGTCCATCTGTCATTTCGCTATCATACAAGATCTCCACTGGCTGGCTACGCACACGATAAAAAACCTTTTCAAATGAAGGGCCATAGCAGATGGCGACAAACAACACGCTGTACACTATTCCAATCCATCCCAAAGCACCCACGTTCCTCGTTGTTTTGGGAATACCATCAACAACGCACTTCACGTGACGGATATAAAAAAACAAAAAAATCAAGAAAAGACTCACAAATGCTTGCAGGACATACAGTACGATTATTTGAAAATGCCTGTACGCCATTAGTTCCCTACCGACAGCATCATGCATCAGTAGAAATAACACAATTGAAAGCCGCATTGCCAAAATCGAATTGGTTTTGCCTGAAAGCAGGGAGAATATTGCTGCAAGAGAATAAAACAAGCAACAGGCACACCCGGGGACAAAAAGCACATAATGGTCTGCTTGAAATATTGGAGCATGTGACAACCGGACAAGGTCAACTAATGAAAGCGCATAGAGCAGCGTCAATGCGAAATAAGCATACAAAAACGCTGACAGCCACTTACTTGGGACAAACTTTTTATCTACCGCTTCCTTTTCCATATAACGAACATCAATATTAACAAAAAAAGCAACCCTCCACACGATGCCCAAAGAAAGATCTTCAGTTTCTGCTCACACGTTGCCTTATCACCGTTTTTCGATACACTGTTCTCTCTTTCCAACAGATATTTAAGGCCGAAATTGGTTTTTATTATTGGTGTCTGGTATGGGACATTGCATGTCATTCTTTTATACACACAGTCGAAAAACAAAGAATCTTTCACAATATCATCACAAGACAATGCATAACATACGGCATAGGATAACGAACCATATCCAACACTCTTCACTTTTGTTTCCCTATTGCGCTCGCAACTGCGACATGCACCGACATACACTATTTTAGATTTCCCATAGTCAATCCGAGCAGTGTCCTGAACGTCATATTTTTTTCTGAGATCAGATTTTTCTTTTTCTGAAATGCTATCTCCACCAAAAATATCATCAACTCCACGTACTACAATTGAGTCATGCCGAGCAGAGACGTCACCTTTTTCTCCTCCTCCGCTATGGCACGCATCCGCGAAAATTAGAACAAGCCCTTCTTCGCCTAGTATATCTGACAATTTAGCAACATAGCAATTCAGGCTGTCGTCCAAAAGATGATTCTGTCCGTTGTATGCCTGAGTTTTCTTCATACAGGCATCATACGGAACAAAAGCTTCGTCCAAACCATCCGGCTCCGTGTTGACAGACTCTCGGCTATAGACTTGTTGTCCATGGCAAGAAAAATGAATAACAACGGTGTCACCACTACTGACAGAGTCAATTAATTGACACATGGCACCCTTTATGCCTGAGCATGTAGCAGCGTCATCCTCAAGAACATCCACATCAAACCCCCAATAATTCAGCCACTTTTGTAAAAGTTCAATATCATTGTGCGCGCTTATAGTACACCATGCTGAGTCCTTGTATTTCGACACACCTACCAAGAGTGCATGCCTTGTACCTGTTGCGCCGGAGCTGGAGGAAGGCATATCGCCAATCTCCATGCGCGTGCTGTCGCTTTCGATAAGCCCTGTTCCCTTGGAATCATCACCGCAACGGGAAAAGAGAAAGACAAAGGCAAAGGCAGTGAGGTAAATAAAAAAAACAAATCGTTTCATATCCGAGAAAGGCTGACATTCATTCTGTGTTGTTCCACCTGTTCCCTCGCATACGGGATGAAGTAATTCCTAGCAATGTTACGTTGATCATCATCAGTGATATCTCGTACATTACCATAGGTCCTTTCAAAAACGGTTTCCATTCCCTCGTATTCATAGACCATCGTGATAGTAAGATGCCCCGTACCATACCACAGGCTTATCATAACATGATCATCACACATATTCACCGTCCTTGGTTGAGAATGCGGCAAAATCGTACCCTTTCCATTCATCAATGAAAAATTAATCTCCCCCAAAATAATCCTGAATTTATCCTCAATCCTTGTCTTTCTTAGTTCAATCCTGTCCATAAGCAAATCTCGAGAATAAGCGAGAATAATCGCGGCAAGGACAAAGCAAACAATAAGTATGATTAAAATCCCTTTACTCATTTTTGAAAAATCTCTTTTTCGAGGTTGCAAAAATACAAAAATGAAGCAATAAAATTTCCAGTCATTTCAAAACGTGTCATTTTTATTTATACTTTTGCAATCGAAACTTTGGAATTTCAGACATGGACTTAACTCTGCGAAAAACAATAAATGCATTCATCGAAAGTGCGAGGCCCAAAGTCATGTCCTTCCTCCATAAAAATTATTCATCCCTCAATGATGCAGACATCGAGGACATCGTGCAAGACTCAAGTTGCCTCTTGTGGCAGAATATTGAAAACGACAAGTACGAAAAGCGGGAAGCCGCCCTTTCAACATATTACCTGTCAATATGCAAGAACCAGGCGAACAACAGGTGTCGGGCACATAGGACGATAATTGATCCTTTGGAAAATGTACTGGAATTGAGTATGTACAAGGATGAGAATGTGGAGTATCTGCTAGAGATGAGTAGCAGCAGAAATCAGATTCTTGATGCAATGGAAGGGATTGTAAAATCATTTCCAAAGCCCTGCAATTCAATTCTTTGGAATTTCTACTGGGCAAATTTTTCAATGGAAGAAATAGCAAATTTTGAAGGTTACAAAAATGCGGACGTCGCAAAAAGCAAAAAGAGCAAATGTCTTTCAAAATTTAAAAATCATATCAATACAATATGTAAACAAAACAGATGGACACTGACAGACTGATTGAAATTGATGATACGATTGATAGATTCCTGAGAGGACAGATGTCGCCGGAAGAAGAAGCGTCATTCAAAAGTGATTTGGAAAATGACGCTAACCTCAAGGCCCGTGCAATTTCACAGGCTATGATGGTCAGAAGCATGCAGAATCTAAAAGCGACAACTAGCGCCACGCGGAATCCGACAGCTGCAACAACTGTTACACCCAAATGGAGAATTGGAATCTGGTCAGCTGCTGCGATAATTGTTCTGATCATCTGCTCAGTTCCTTGCATAAAATTATACCAGTCAACGCAATTGGCAGACAACTACCTTGCGATGCACGAAGTTCCCTACACACCGAGCCGTGGGGGAGACTCACTAACACAGGTAGAACTGAACACCGTATTTGAATCGGTTAAGTCACACAAAGACCTAAACAGGAGCATTGAAAAACTAGAAAATATCAGAAAACAGATAAATGAGGACAAAATCTGCAATTACGGCTATTACGAATATGAAGTCACTTGGTATTTATCTTTAGCTTATCTGGAAAAAGGGAAACGCAGAAAGGCAGCACAGTTGCTTCAGGATTTCATAGAATCCCATCCTAATGAACCTCGATTGGGTGACATGAAAGAACTGCTCAACAGAGTCAAGGACATTTAAATTATTGTATCGCATCCACTCCCTCAAAGAGGATGTTTACACATGGAAAAATTACATAATTTAGGCATTTTCACTTTCACAATGCTCTGTCACAACTTATTGATTTGTAATTTTTTGAAAAACTTTTAGAACCAAGAGTTTTAATCATAATAACCATTAAATAAATTGTAATGAAAATATTTGTTTATGCTCTAATACTCGTTGGCTTATTTTATGGGTTGAAGATGTTAAGAAAGGACCAAAAGGAGTCCGCCGAAGAAATGGAGAAAGCCTATAAAAAGAATCTTAAACAGACTTATTCAAAAGTTTTTTCAAGAAATACAGCAGATAATATCTCCGGTTTTTTATGTGAATCTCCATGGCACTTTTTTAAAAGCAGTTTACAACATGACACATTCGTTTTTGACTATGACAACACGGTGACAATGGTGATCAACGGCTTGGAAACAGAAGGCACGTGGCAACAGATTTCAGATTCTAAAATCATAATTCAGACACCAACACAAAAATACATTCTGACACCGCAAGTAGAATTGGAGGAATCGGATAATAGGAAATACCAAATATGGGCATTTAGAATCGAATGCAATGCCACTGATGAAACGTTCTTCCTAATAAATGACTTCCTAGCCAAGTCATGGCCCGAGAACAAAATATACAAGATATTATCTTGCCCAATACCATCACAATGGTCGGTGATAAGTGAACAAATTGAAGATGAAAGAAATGGCAAAAATTTCAGAGAAGAACAGGAGAAAATGCAGCAGGAGACAAGATCAAATGCCGCGAAAATTGTAGTTGAAAGATGGAGAAAGGGGAAAATGCCCCAGAGATTATATACAAGCAAGAGATTCCGTGTCGTCGGTAGATCCATTGCTACCTTAATAATAGCGGGAGCTGTTGTTTTCTTCTTCCCAGCGGACAGAATTTCTTGGACATTACTTATACTTGGAGCATGGCACACTTTCCAGGCTTTTGCCATTTCATCGTACGACAATCTTCCCGGATTATACGTCATAACCTCAATAACTTACTCCGTCTCATTTTGGATAGCTTTGTTTATGACAGATTACTGCTCTATGTCATACTGGTTTACAATTATTCTGTGCTATGTACTTTGTGCACCGATTATCAAGTTGACAAATAATTACTCAAAAAAATTTTATTCCGAAGTTGAAATAGAATGCAATAAATAAGTATTACACGTGGTACTGTTGTGGATTACAGACATGACATGGCGACTAACTCGCAAAACACTAAAAACGATAGAAGAGGTGCTTCCTAAAATGACACAGCGCTATGCTGCCAGTGGCCCCATCGGATTCGTCAAGAGACCAAACAGAGAACAGCAAGCGGAAGAGACTGCTGCACGAATAAAAAGCCGTATGGAGTAAATCGTAGTATAGGCAAATAATATGGCATTATCCGCGCTAATACCCATACAATTCTGTCGTACAAAACTCTCCAGCTTCCCATGCCAACGAAACGACAAACCGAAGGAGACCCATTTGGAAGCGTTCTTCTATTTTGTTGAAATACAGGAGATGGGGTAATACCGCCTTCCGTCCGTTCAGACTTCAGAACGAACAACGCGGCAAAGATACATATAAATTGAAAATTGAAAAGTTTTCGGGAAGGTGATTACAGTAAAGGCACCATGTATAGAGGCAGGTATGTCAGGCCGTCTTTGATTTCCATATCTTTTGAATGAATCACATACGGGGTTGACAAATAATTTCTGTATTTTTCAATGCATTTCTTGATGGATGTCAGCGTGTAGTTGGTGCTGCTCTTTACCTCAATCGGGGAAATGTTGTGCCTTGAGGTGACGATTCCCTTCTGCACCAGAAAGTCGATTTCCATACGATTTTCAGCAGTCTCTTTGTCATAACTGCTGTAGAAAAACAGCTTTTGGCCCCTGGCCTTCAGCATTTGCGCAACGATGTTTTCCACCAGCATTCCCTGATTGATTTCCAGCTTGTCAAACATCAGTTTTTGGTATATTTCATTGCTTACGACTCCTCTTGCATTGAAGGCAAGCGAAATCAGCAGCCCCGTATCGCAGAAGTAGCATTTGAGCGTGGTGCGGTCTTCGTTGAGTCGCAGGCCAATGTTGGGAGCGGTTGTGTTGTAGCAAATGTTTGCGATGCGGGCATCGTCCAGCCAGAAGAATGCACTGTCATACTCACGCATCCGGGCCTCGTCTTTCAGGGCTGAAAGGGTGAACTTTTTCTCATGCTTCTGCAGTTGTCCGGGAATGGCATCATAAATGGCCGATACTCTTGAAGTTGCAGAACCGGCGTACTTTTGTATGTCGTTTTTGTAAAGCCGCAAAATCTGGCGCTTGATGGAATCCACTTTGTTGAAATCCTTGCTCTGCACGTATTCTGCAACCGCTTGCGGCATTCCTCCCACAATCAGGTACTGGCGGAAATAATGCATCGCCTCACGATGAAAATCTCCCATTGGCTTTTGCTTCTCGAATTGGTTCATGATGTAGGGCATCAACAACTCGTTGCCCATAGCCCAAAGAAATTCCTCAAAGTCCATCGGATGCATGTCAATCCCTTCCTCTTCGGACGGGATGACAATGCTTTCTACATTTTTACGGATGGAAATGAGCGATCCGGTTTCCAGATAATCAAAACGATGGTCGGCTACCAGGGTTTTGATGGCTTCACGGGCACGAGGACATCTCTGCACTTCATCGAAAATGATGAGTGATTTGCGACGTGTAAGCGTTTTCTTATAGTGAAGTTGAATGTTTTGAAGAAGCGTGTCCACGTCTTCCATGTATTCATTGAACCATTCTTTAACACGAGTGGGGGCTTTGCTAAAGTCAATCAAAATGTAGGATTCGTACTCATTGCGGGCGAATTCCTCTGCAATATAGCTTTTGCCGATACGTCGCGCGCCTTCGATGAGAAGAGCTGTTGTACCGTCTTTCTCCTGTTTCCATTGAACAAGTTTATCGTATATTTTTCTTTTCATCATCACTTTTCCGCGATTTTTACAAACGTGCTTTATACACCTTTCCGCGATTTTTTTAGTATAGTAAAATACACCTTTCCGCGATTTTTTAATGCGGCAAAGATACAATTAATTTGAAAATGGAGAATGGAAAACGGAAAATTGAAAAGTTTTTAGCCTTTGATTTCACCTCCCCGATTTTAAACTTTTATTCTTTGCAACCGTCTAAATTTTTTTCAGACTATCGCCTATGCACCGAAGAATACCCCTTTTCCTGCTGATATTGCTTATGGGAATTTCCACCGTTTTGGGCCAAGCGGTCGTCATCCCGCCCGACAGCACCGAAACTGATTATGAGGATGTGGACGATTTCCTGTTTGATACAGAGGGACTTGACGACGAGGATGCCGACTTCGGCGGCTACAACCCCGGCGTGATGAAGTCGACCGATGATGTGTTTTCCAACAATGCGGCCGTGTCGTTCAACATCGCCTACTTCAAGAACCGCGGCTTGGAGTCGCGCTACCAAACCATCGCCATCAATGGTTTGGAGATGGAGAACTTGGTGCTGGGCCGTGCCTCCAACACCCAGTGGGGCGGCCTCACCCGCATCTTCAACGGCGCGGAGTGCAAGCTGAACCTCAGCGCGTCGCCGTTTGCCTTCGGCGACATCGGCGGCTCCTCCAACTACAACATCCGCGCCTCCTCTTTCCGTAAACAGCTGAGCGCCAACTACACCCTCGGCAACGGAAGCTACAACCACCGTTTCATGCTGACTTACGCCTCCGGCAAACTCAAAAACGGCTGGTCGGTGGCCGCCTCTGCCTCCGCCCGCTTCGGCACGCAACTCAATTACGTGAAGGGCACCTCTTTCCTCGGTTTCTCCTACTTCCTCGGATTTGAAAAGCAGTTCAACAACCGCCATTCGCTCAGCTTTTCAGCATTTGGCGCACCCACTCTGCAAGGGCTGCAGGCCAACTGTGTGCCAGAGGTTTACGAAATCACCGGCACTCATTACTACAACCCCAACTGGGGCTGGTACGAGGGCAAACGGCGCAACGCCCGCGTGCGCGACACCTACGAGCCGGTCTTCCTGCTCTCGCACGTTTTCAACTCTGCTGATAAGAAAGTGCAGGTAACCACCACGTTGGGGAGCTCTTTCGGACATAAAAACACCTCCGCGTTCAACTTCGTGAAAACCTCCGACCCGCGCCCCGACTACTACCGCTACCTCCCCTCTTACTTCGACGACGATCCCGAACAGCAGGAGTGGGTGATACAACAATGGGCTGAAAATGAAGACTATCGGCAAATCAACTGGGAGCAGCTCTACGAAGCCAACCGCCAGTCAACCGCACTGGGCGGTCCTTCGCAATACATCATCGAAAACCGCATCTCGCAGCACGTGCAGGTCTCAGGTGCCACCTCCCTCACGGCCCGACTCAGCGACCATATCAACCTCTATGCCGGCTTGGATGTGCGGGGCTACCGCCAACGCAACTTCAAGAAAGTAAGCGACTTGTTGGGTGGTGAATACTGGCTTAGCAAGGACAAATACGCTGATACGCTGGCCGACCCGATGCTCCAGTACTACGACATCGACAATGCCGAAGCCCACCTCGTGGAGGGCGACAAGTGTGGCTACGACTATGCCCTCAACATCTTCCGTGAGAACCTGTGGGCGACGCTGCTGGGCGAGTATGAGCACCTGCGCTTCCATATCGGCCTCAACGGCACCATGAGCGAGGTGTGGCGCACCGGCTTTATGCGTTATGGCGCCTACCACGACGAGGCCGCCGGCAACTCCCCCATGCAGCTCTGGCTCAACTACGGGGCCAAGGCGGGCATCGCCTACAAAATTGACAAGCATAACACGCTCGAAATCAACGCACAATGGCAGACCGCCGCGCCTTCAGCTGCCAACATCTTCGTCAACGCGCTCTACAGCAACCGCTTCATTAACGATTTGAGGAGCGAAAAAGATTTGGCTGCTGATTTTTCCTACATCATGAACTACAAGTTTTTGCGAATGCGGGCATCCTTCTATTTTATCAATTTCCAAGATGTTACCGAGCATTACAACTTCTACCACGACCTCTACGGAGGCTTTGTCAACTATGCGCTTACCGGGGTGAACAAACGCAATATCGGCGTAGAGCTGGGGTTGGAAATCCCTATCGGAAAGATGTTTGCCGTGACGATGGCGGGCAACTGGGGCGATTTCATCGTCACCAACCGTCCAACGGCCTCCATCACCGCCAACAACGGCTATGCCGAACTGACACCCGGCAGCAAAGAGGTGGTGCACACCATCTATTGGCAGAACTACCATGTGGCCGGCACCCCGCAGATTGCCGCCACCTTAGGCCTGAAATTCAAGCACAAAGACTGGGAAGTGAAGATCAACGCCAACTATTTCGACAAAATTTACGCTGCCCTGAACCCCGAGCGTTACACCCCCGAAGCCCGCGGCTACCTCGACGAAGGCAGCGACCAGCTGAATGCCATCATCGCACAGGAACGGCTGAAAGGGCAGTTCACCTTGGATGCCTCGCTCAGCAAGTCGTGGAAAATCAAGAAGCACTCCCTCGGCTTCAGTCTCAAAGTGACCAACATTACCAACAACAAGAACCTCGTCACCTCCGTCAACGAGCAGCACCGTTTCAACTACTCCGAGCACAACGCCGACTCTTTCCCCAACAAATATTATTACGCGTTGGGGACCACTTTTAATTTTGGGATTAGTTATTCATTGAATTAAAAAGTTTTTATCTCTTTGGAAGATACCGCGTTCTCTCATTCTGTAATGAGGTTTAAAACGCATATTCGCGGCACGCTGATAGCAGCATAGTACCTGACGGCAGGTTTGTCGCGGAAGAACGGGCGGTATGATAGGGGTGCAGATACCGCAGGACGGAGTGAGGTGATAGTGAAAGTGGGCTGGGGAAAAGAAAAACGCTGTCGTGGTCTTTGACAGCGTTTTTGTCTTCCTTGATGTCCGCGACAACGATTGAAGCGGTTACAAGCCCCTTGTGGGCGCAGTTCGAGCGGAAAGCGTGCCCGGTCGCCCAAAGAAAAAAATTAGACTTCAAGCCATCATTAGTTTAACGTACCCGAAATATCAGGTCATAAAAACTCAACCCAAAGATTATTTACTCAGCAACCGAACCTATGTGAATCCATTTCAACTTGCCATTCGGACACCAGAATTCCGTGCCTCCATAGATGCTTCCAAGAAACACACGGTCTTTATCCGTCAGTTCCTCATTCAAGATATCCTTGTAGCGGTCATAAACCCTGTCTTTGGTATCACCCACCTTAACGCCTCTACTTGTTTTGTATCGGTTGCAGGAAGTAACCATGATCGAAAAAACAGACGATGGGGCGCCCTCTGCGTCCGACTCCATATCCAGAACTATGCCGTCATATATCCACTCCGTATAGAAAAAACCTGAAAACTCCATAAATCCCTCATAGACAACAGAATCTGGTTTGCCAAGTTTGTTGAGGACGACTGTATCGGTCACACCGACAGTCAACCAGCCATTAATTGTGTCAAACATAAATTCTTCGTCCTCCTCAGATACCTCTGATGATTTAACAATTTCTCTATCGGGAAAATGTGAAGTATCCTCAACTACAACTTTGCTCTTGCATGCCATTAACCCGAGGGCGAGTACCACTGCGCAAAAAATTACTGTTTTCTTCATAATTACTGATGCCTATGTTTATAAAATCCACAGTGTCATTGCGGATTTTTGTTTTAACGCACTCGAAATATCAGGTCATAAAAACGGTAGGTGGAAAAAAGAATGATGAAAGCACAAAGACCGTTGATGACGGGTGCGGAAAGGTCTGGCTATTCCTCTTTTTTCGAAAATCTATTGATGAATAGAAGGATTATATCGCTTATCAATGTCGTTGCTCCGAATAGGGCGTAAATATAAAGTGCTGTAACCAATTCGTCTCTTCCTCCGAAAAAAGGGAGGATCAGAATAATGAATAGATAGAATGAGCAAACGGCAACAATATGTATGATATTGATGGTCTTAAGCAAGAGAACGTTCTTGTGAATTAGCCCATGGTAGGTGCCTGAAAGCACAATCACGCTGAGAGCAAGAATTACTATCGGGATGAAAAATAGTGCCATTTCCAGAATGTTATTATTTTTTAACGATAAATTTGTTTGGATATTGTGTTTTAACGCACTCGAAATATCAGGTCATAAAAACTTATTGGGAGTGCTTGTCATATAATAATAAGTATGCAAGTACTATTATTGTAAATAAAAAGCGCATTTCGTTATTTTTTTGAAAAAATTCTTTTTTAGATTGGCAATATGAATATGTTAAATGCAGTAATAGCCGACTTAATTATTGTCAGAATTAACATGGATTAAAATTCTGTAAATGGCGATGAAAAAATCGGAAAACACAGTTGTTCTCTCTTCATCTTTATTCCCGGTTCACTTATACTTACAAAATTCAAAGATTTTACAAAATGGTTTACGATATTATTGATCGTATCTTGGGGGATATTTATTACAGGCATAAAGTTCTCAGAAACCCATACAGAATCAACGATAAGATAAATACTATTTTCAACATCTACTGCTCTAATATATATATTGGCAGGTATTAAAATGGAATCAGATAACGAGGTATCTATAATGTTACAAAAGTGTTTTTCCCCTTTTGCTAAAAATGGAGAAATAACGGCAAAATGCCAATCCATATTCCTCGAATATAAAGAGAAGCAACTATCTTCTTGTAGCATACTATCAAATTCTTTTTGTCCGAGCAAATGGACTTTAAACACTTGAGCCTCAATTGACTTTGCCACAAAAGTTAAACACAAAAACAATATCAATACTTTAATTTTCATTATTATGGCTATTTGGGATAAAATTCATTAATCTATAGATTCAAGTGGCAAAGTTATAAAATAAATCAGCAGGGGAGTTAAAAAAAATGACCTTACGAGGTCTGTAGTTTAACTTATTTTGAATAACC
>CACYHL010000003.1 GCA_902774205.1 uncultured Bacteroidota bacterium
TCAATATAACAAAACCTCATTGAACGAGTTGAACAAGCAGCTTAAGGTTCGTGTTCGCGCGCTGCCGACCTTGAAAAACAAGGAGTCGGCTCTCCGCATGGAGGTGAAAAAAGCCAAACAGCGGGCGGAATCCATTTCCTTGCAATTGCTTGAAAAAATGGACTCTTACGATCATTTGTCCGGATTATGGAACGAGTTTGAACACGGGCTGCTCGCGGTTTCTGATGTGAAACTCAAAACCGTGAAAATCGCCGGTGTGCCTGTCCCTGCTTTGGAAGAGGTTTTTTATGAAGTGAAAGAGATTAATCTTTTCACAAAACCGATGTGGTATGCTGACGGGCTGCAGATTTTGAAAGACCTTGTGCAACTTGGCATTGAATCTGAAGTTTATACAGAAGTCAGCCGTGTTCTTGATTTTCAAAGAAAAAAGACAACTCAGAAAGTGAATCTTTACGAAAAAGTTCAGATTCCGGGATATAATGAGGCAATAAGAAAGATAAAACGTTATATGGAAGACGAGGAAAATCTTTCAAAAGCTTCACAGAAAATTGTTAAAAGCAGGCATTCACAAGAAGAAAAGGAGGCGGAAAATGGTAATTAAAATGACGAAATACTCCTTTATCTTGTTAGATAAGGATTTGAACGGTTTTTTGGAACAGCTTCAGGAATGGGGCGTGGTTGATATCACAAGAACGTACAAGCCCGCTGACGAGAAATCGCAGGAATATTTGGATTTGTCGAGAAGATATTCTTCAGCTATCAGAGAGTTGAAAAATTATAAGGTCAAAGAAGATTGTGTTGATAATACAGGGAAGATAGAGGAGGGGAATCTTCTGGAGATTGTGGAAAGACGGCTGGAACGTGCCCGCGCACTGGCCGCCCGCAGCATGGAGCTGCAAAAGGAACGTACCGCTTCAAAATGCTGGGGCGACTTCAACGCTGATGACATCAGAAAACTGGAAGAGCTCAATCTGGTGCTTCATTTCCACACCGTTCCCGAAGCGAAATTCAAAGAGGTGTGGGAAAAAGCGTACTCATTGCAGATATTGAATAAAGAGAATGGCAGGGTATATTTTGTGGTTCTCACTTCAAAATTCGATGATGGTGAATACTCTTTTCCTGTCGCTGAGGCAAAATTTCCGGAACGTGGTTTCGCTGAAATTGACAAGGAAATCGCTCAAAATGAGATGGATATGCGTGAGAACGAGTCGGCTCTGCTGGCGTTGCAGTCGCGCCTCGATCTGCTGAAACAGCTTAAGACGGAGCAGGACGCGGTTCTCGACATCTACATGGCTAATCTTACATCTGAGAAGGTAGCCGAAGGGCAAATTGCTGTGGTTCAAGGTTTTGCACCGACAGACAATGAGGCTGAACTCGCACAAAAACTTGAATCCTGCGATGTCTATTATATTGCCGAGCCCGCGACAAAAGAGGACAATCCGCCTATCAAGTTGAAAAACAACTTCTTCGCCACGTTATTTGAGCCGATTGGGAATTTGTATATGCTTCCGAAATATGGGGAGCTTGATCTTACTCCGTTTTTTGCACCGTTCTACATGCTCTTCTTCGGGCTTTGCCTTGGAGACATGGGCTACGGCCTCCTGTTGCTCATCGCCGGACTTGTTGCGATGTTCAAGCTGCCGAAACTGAAAAACTACGCTAAGCTCGTTATGCTCTTGGGACTCGGCTCAATCATAATGCCGGCAATGACGGGGACTTTCTTTGGCGTTTCGTTGTACGACCACGTTGCGATGCCGCAATGGCTGTACGACAACTGGTACAATCCCGAAACAATCAATATCAAGATGTTCTGGTTTGCGCTCATTTTTGGAGTATTCCAGATTTGTGTAGGCCGTTTGATTTCAGCGTTTTACGCTTTCAAACAGCAGGGATGGCAATACGGGCTCGCCAACATCGGTTGGGCTGTGTTCTCCGTTTGGGCATCGATTTTCTTCGCGGAATGGCAGGGCGGATTCACATTTCTTACGCCGCTTGCTAATTACATAATGCTCGGTATATCAGGAGTTTGTATAATATTCTTCAGCAAGATATCGAGTAATATATTCTTCAGAATCGCTGGCGGCGTGAAAGCTGTTTATGACGTCACTGGGCTGCTCGGCGACATACTCTCTTACGTCCGTCTGTTCGGTTTAGGCGCGGCGGGCGGCATTCTCGGCCTTGTGATGAATCAGATAGCGTTGAGTTTCGTTTCAATACCGTATGTCGGTTGGCTGTTTTTCATCATTATGCTTGTCATCGGGCACTCGCTGGTGCTTTTCCTTTCGTGCCTCGGCGCGTTTGTACACCCGATACGTCTCACTTTCGTTGAGTTTTACAAAAACGCTAACTTCCAAGGCGGCGGGCGAAAGTTTAACCCTTTGAAAAAATAACAAAACTGAAAACGAATAAATAAATTAATATCAACAAATTAAAAACAAAAAACTATGGGAACATCATTAATTTTAGCTTATGCGGGAATGGCTGTAATGTTAGGTCTTACCTGTGTCGGCAGTGCGATGGGCGTTGTCATTGGTGGTAATGCCGTGGTCGCCTCTTTGAAGAAAAACCCTGACATTTTCGGTTCAGGAATGATTTTGGCGGCGTTACCGTCAACGCAGGGTTTGTATGGTTTTGCGGCGTTCTTTATGCTGAACAGCTCGCTGCAAGGCATTGGAGAAGGGCTTGCTCTTGTGCAAGGGCTTGCAGTCTTTGCGGCGGCGTTGGCACTTGGTATCGCAGGACTCATTTCAGCTATGCACCAAGGGCGTCTCGTGGCAAACGGTATCACCGAGATGGGCAACGGCCACGATGTCTTCAGCAGCACCCTCATCTTCCCTGACATGTGACTCCGCGTGTTCCTTATCCGCTCCTCGGAAGCCCCCGGTGCAATGCGCGAGCTGTACCGTCTCCGCGAGGAGACCTTCCGCATACATATATGTACCATATTATTATATGATGGCACGTTTAACGTTTATATCATTGCAAAATTAACCGGATGTTATTATTCCGCAAACTCCTGTGCGGTGAGCGGTATCAGCTTGTCGTCGTTTGTGACGAGGTTACAGCCTGAGTTATAATCTTTCACATAACCCACAACCGACACCTCCTTTATCTTCTGAAGTGAGTCGTAGTCTTTTTGCGCTATGGTGAAAAGCAGCTCGTAGTCTTCGCCGCCGTTCAACGCTATTGTTGTCGCCACAATGTCAAGTTCCTTAAGGGTTTGGAACGTGATAAGGTCTATTGGCAGTTTGCCTTCGTAGATGTCGCACCCTACATGAGAGGCGTTGCAGATGTGCATGACCGCCGCCGCCAAGCCGTTGTCAACAACAGTCATCGCTGTTGGTGCTATATTATTGTCTGCGAGTGCGTTAAGAATATCAGTGCGCGGTTCGGGCTTGAGGTAGCGTTCGAGCACATAGTGATAGTTGTCGAAATCGGGCTGTGTGTTAGGGTCAGCCTCAAAGGTTTTCTTTTCGCGTTCGAGCAAGACAAGCCCTGTGTATGCGCTTGCAAGGTCTCCGGTGACGCAGATAAGGTCGTTCTCTTTTGCGCCGGTGCGGGTGAGCAATTTTTCCGGCGTGGCTTCGCCGAAAGCTGAGACCGAAGCGACAAGACCGAGCAATGATGTGTTTACCTCAAATTGTAACAGTTTGACTTTGTGTAATTTGCAGAAAATGCGCACCCCGCCCATAAGCTCCTCAAGAGCCTCAAGCGAAAAACGGTTCGAAACGCCGAGTGAGACATTCAAGCCGGTTGGCAGCCCATTCATCGCCACAATGTCTGCTGCGGCGACAGTCGCCATTTTGTAGCCGAGGTGTTTCAGCGGGAAATATGTTAGGTCGAAATGAATATTTTCTATAAAAAGTTTCGATGAGCAGAGAGTCTTCTCCTTTTTCTTCTCTTCAGCCACAACAACGCCGCAAGCGTTAACGGCTGCAACTTCTTGACAGTCGATATTGTCAAAAGCCTTTTTTATATGCTGTTCGAGGGCGAACTTCCCCTTTGGCGTGGTCAGGGTTTTGTTAACGTCTTCTGTCATAATTTGTTACTTCATCTTTTCAGCCATCTCATGCTCAAGAACTTTCTGCACCATCTCGAAGTGAGATGAGATAGAAGTGTGTTCCATAACGCTCTTTATAACTTCTGCGAACAGATATGCGACAGAGATCACCTCAAATTTAGGCATTTGTTTTTTGAGAGGTATTGTATCTGTGACCACGATTCTGTCGAGAACGGAGTTCTGAAGTTTCTCCATTGCGTCAGCGGAAAAGACAGGATGAGTGCACATTGCCATAATGCTGTTTGCGCCGAGCTCTTTGATACGTGAGGCTGCCTTGCATATTGTGCCGCCTGTGTCAATAATGTCATCAATAAGTATAACATCTTTGCCTGCCACATCACCAATTATCTGAAGGCTTTGCACCTCGTTGGCTTTGGAGCGTTGTTTGTAGCCAATCGCGAAATCGCAGCCGAGCCATTTCGCATACGACACCGCGCGTTTTGTCCCGCCCGTGTCTGGAGACACAACGCAGATGTTCGGCAGCTTCATATTTAAAATATAAGGAAGGAGAACGTTGGAGGCATAGAGGTGGTCAACCGGAAATTCAAAGAATCCCTGAATCTGGTCGGCGTGCAAGTCTATGGTGATCAGCCGGTCAACGCCTGCAGCGGTGAGGGTGTTTGCTATCACTTTTGCTCCGATTGAGGTGCGCGACTTGTCTTTGCGGTCTTGTCTCGCATAGCCGAAATAAGGTATAACTGCAATTATTTTTTTCGCAGAGGCGCGTTTCGCCGCATCAACGAGCATCAGAAGTTCGATGATATTCTCCGCCGGCGCGAAAGTGGACTGCACAATAAAGACGTTTTTCCCGCGAATAGTCTCATCATAGTTCGCCTGGATTTCACCATCTTTAAATTGTTCAATTGTGGTTTTTGTCAATGGGATGTGCAGGTAATTGGAAATGCTTTCCGCCAATTGTCGGCTTGCTCTGCCTGACACGATTGCCATTTCTTCCTTCATTTTATCGTAATTTTTTAAGGTTTTAAATGTATGAAATGAACCGTGCAAAAATATTATTATTTTTAGAAATAATGAGCATTTCAGGCAATTTTTTTTCAACTTTATCAACAAGTTATTTTTTATAATTTTTGTATCAAAAAAAATTGTATTTTTGCAGGCTTAAAAATAGACCGATTATTATCTGTTAAAGGTAAAAAAAATAAAAACCGAGTCTGTTGGGTGAACATCAGACTCACAGAAAACAAAAGAAAAAAATGAATGCAGTAAGTTACAAAACCATTTCGGCAAACGAAAAAATCGTTAAGAAAGAATGGGTCGTCATTGACGCTGAAAATCAAGTGGTCGGCAGGCTTGCTACCGTAGCGGCACGCATATTGCGCGGCAAGACAAAGACTTGTTACACCCCGCATTTCGACTGTGGCGACTACGTCATTATCATCAATGCTGACAAGGTCAGATTCACAGGCAAGAAGTTGACAGACAAAGAGTATGTGCATCACACCACATATCCGGGCGGTCAGAGATTCATCACTCCGAAGGAGCTGCTCAAGAAAAAGCCAATCGGCGTATTGGAGCACGCAATCAGAGGGATGCTCCCGAAGAACAAATTAGGTGACGCTATCTATCGCAACCTCTATGTTTACGCGGGACCGAATCATCCGCACGAAGGTCAGCAACCCAAATTAATCAACATTAACGAAATCAAATAACCATTATGGAAGTTATCAATAAAATCGGTAGAAGAAAGACCGCCGTCTCAAGAGTCTATATGCAGAAGGGCAGCGGCAACATCACGGTCAACGGCCGCGATTATAAAGAATATTTTCCACTTGGCACGATGCAGTATGTTGTCACACAGGCGCTTGTCATTGCAGGTGTTGAAGGTCAATATGACATCAAAGCCAATATAAAGGGTGGTGGTATCTCAGGTCAGGCTGAGGCTCTCCGTCTCAGCATCGCTAGAGTGCTTGTTGAAGTCAATCCGGAACTCCGCCAGACTCTCAAGTCAAAAGGACTTCTCCGCAGAGACCCGCGTATGGTCGAGCGTAAAAAACCGGGCCAGCCGAAAGCACGTAAGAGATTCCAATTCAGCAAACGTTAATGTTTGGCGCATTTGCGCTTAGGTTTAGTATCGAAATCTCCAAGACTTCCAATAGAACTACTTGGGGATTGATTTAAAGAAAGTAAACAATAAAAAAAATTAAAAATGGCAAACGTAGATTTTAACCAATTATTAGAAGCAGGCTGTCACTTCGGCCACTTGAGAAGAAAATGGAACCCCGCAATGGCTCAATACATTTTCATGGAGAAGAACGGGATTCATATCATTGACCTCCACAAGACAATAACCAAATTGGACGAAGCTTGTGCAGCGGCACGCCAGATTGCGAAATCAGGCCGCAAAATATTGTTCGTGGCAACAAAAAAACAGGCGAAAGAGACTGTCACCGAGCTCGTTAAGAACGTGGGAATGCCTTACGTCACAGAGCGTTGGCCTGGCGGTATGCTCACCAACTTCTTCACAATCCGCAAAGCTGTGAAGAAAATGTCGAACCTCGACCGTCTTATTGAAGGCGAACAGTTCAAGACCCTGTCGAAACGCGAACAGCTCCAGCTCCACCGCGAGAGAGCTAAACTTGAGAAGAACCTCGGTTCAATCTCCGACCTGACACGTCTTCCTGCAGCAGTGTTCGTAGTCGATATCCTGAAAGAACATATCGCTGTCGCCGAAGCGCGCAGACTCAGTATCACCACATTCGCTATCGTTGATACGAACTCAAATCCGAACCTCATTGACTTCCCGATTCCGGCTAACGACGACGCCTCAAAATCAATCTCTGTTATCGTCAAGGCTGTTTGTGATGCTATCGCTGAAGGTCTCGAAGAGAGAAAGATGGATAAAGAGAACTATGCAGAGGAGAATGAGGACGAGTACGATGCTGTTGAGCGCCCTGAAATCATCGATGAAGATGAAGAAGAGACAACAGAGGCTGAAAAGGACGAGAACAAGGTCAAGAAAGTGAAAGACGTCACCTCTGACGACGCTGCCGAACCAGGCAAACGCAAGAGAATGACTGTCAAGAAGACCTCCGCCACAAAAGCCGGAAGCTCGAAAAATTAAAAATTACGTTTAATTAAAAAAGATTACAATTATGGCAAACATAACCGCAAAAGACGTCAACGAACTTCGCAAGATGACAGGTGTTGGCATGATGGACTGCAAAAACGCCCTTGTCGAAGCTGACGGAGATGTTCAAAAAGCTATCGATATTCTTAGAAAAAAAGGTCAGAAAGTGGCTGCGAAACGCGCAGACCGTTCTGCTAATGAAGGCCGCGTCATCGCAAAGGTGAACGCTGAACAAAACAAGGGTTATATCCTCGTATTGAGCTGCGAAACCGACTTTGTTGGCAAAAACGCCGAATTCGTTGCTATGAGCGAGAAAATCATCGCCGAAGCAATGGCACACGACATCAAGACCCGCGAAGATCTGTTGGCTTACACATTCGATGGCATGACTGTTGCAGACCACCTGCTTCAGCTCACCGGCAAAACTGGCGAGAAAGTTGAAATTCCGGCTTACAATGTTATTGATGCGCCGCACGTTACAGCTTACAACCACAATGGCAACCGTCTCGGTGTCATCGCAGGTTTCAACATGCCGGGTTTTGAAGAAACGACTCACGAGGTCGCTCTCCAAATCGCCGCTATGAACCCGATGTCACTCAGCGCTGACTGCATTTCCGACGAGGTCAAGGCTCACGAATTGAGCGTCATCATTGAAAAGACCAAGACTGACGAGATCGCCAAGGCTGTTGAAAACGCAATCCGCAAAGCTGGTATCAATCCTGCCCACGTTGATTCTGATGACCACATCGAAAGCAACATGGCGAAAGGTTGGATTACTCCTGAACAGGCAAAGCAGGCACGCGAAATCAAGGTTTCAGCCACTGCTGAAGCTCAGGCAAACCTCGAAAAACAAGCCAAGAAAATCGAAATGATTTCACAAGGCCGTTTGCAGAAATACTACAAGGAAAACACCTTGTTAGCTCAGGATTACTATGCTGACAACAAAATGAATGTTGCTGACTTCATGAAGAAAGCTGATGCAAATCTCACCTGCACATCTTACTTCCGTTGCCAATTGGGTGAATAATCCTACTAAATTCATAACAACGAAAAGACCGCTCTCGAGGCGGTCTTTTTTTGCTTCAAAAATGGGTTAATGAATACGAAATTGTAGAAGATTCTGTTGTTTGAAATAATTGTGTGACAATCTCTTTATCCTTCGCAAAGTCCGTCTTTCATGACGATGACACGGTCCGACATTTGCGCAAGTTCCTCATTATGAGTTACAATGATGAAACTCTGCTTGAAGTTGTCGCGCAAATCGAAAAACAGCTGGTGTAATTTGCGGGCGTTCTCCGAGTCGAGGTTCCCCGAAGGCTCATCGGCGAGGATGAGACCTGGGTTGTTGACAAGGGCGCGGGCTACCGCAACACGCTGCTGTTCTCCTCCGGACAATTCTGATGGCTTGTGAGAGGCTCTGTCTGCAAGTTTCAGGAAATCAAGAAGTTCCATAGCTCGAAGCTCGGCCTCTTTTTTTGTTTTTCCGGCAATCAAAGCTGGCAGGGCAACGTTCTCCACTGCGGTGAACTCCGGCAGAAGATGATGGAATTGGAAGACAAAGCCGATGTGTTGGTTCCTGTAGTCAGAGAGCTGTTTTTCGTCCATCGCATACAGTGATGTCCCCTCAATGATGACCTCCCCGCTGTCGGGCTTGTCAAGCGTTCCGAGAATGTGAAGCAGCGTTGACTTTCCCGCACCGGAGGCACCAACTATCGTCACAACCTTCGCCGGCTCGATGGTCAGATTTATTCCTTTCAGAACTTGAAGAGAGCCGTAACTCTTTTTTATATCTTTGATTTCCAGCATGTTAATTCTTGTGTATCACCCCGTTATATTGTGCGGTGCAGGTCATTACTATTTCATTGAGACAGATATGTTCAGGCAATGAAAGCACGTAGTCAACGACATCGGCAACATCTTCAGCTACCAACGGCTTGTAGCCCTCATACACTTTGTCGGCGCGCGCCTTGTCGCCTTTGAAGCGCACGATTGAGAAATTCGTCTCCACCGCCCCGGGCGCAATTTGCGTGACTTTTATTCCGTAGGGAAGAAAATCTTCACGCATACCTTTTGTCAGCGCAAGCACCGCATGTTTTGTTGCACAATAGACATTGCCGCCAGGATAGACCTCATAACTCGCAGTAGAGCCGATATTTACGATGTGTCCTGTGCGGCGTTCCACCATCTGGGGAGAAATCAGCTTTGTCATATACAGCAGACCTTTAACATTTGTGTCAATCATCTGTTCCCAATCTGCCAAATCGCCATCGTGAAGCGGATTCAAGCCAAGAGCGAGCCCCGCATTGTTTACGAGGACATCAATTTTCTTGAAATTCTCTGGCAGAGATTCCACAGCATTTTTACACTCCTCAAAATTTCTGACATCAAACACCAAAGGCAAAACCTCAGATTTCGTCTCTTTGCGGATATTTTCGGCAACGGCGTTCAGCTTTTCGGCGTTACGGCCGGTAATAATCATTTTACAATTCTTTTTCGCCAAACGTTTCGCCACTGCCTCGCCGATTCCGCTGGTGGCGCCTGTTACCATAATTGTTCTCATAATATGCTTATTAATAATGTTTTACCAATCTTTTTCCTGATGGGCTTTCGCCCCCTGTCGCATCTCTTGTGCCTTGACTTTCTGCTGTGTGTTGCGCTCATTCTGCTGCAACGCGTCTAACTGGCGTTTCTCCTCCTGCCGCTTCTGTTTGTCAGCCGCAGACTCGCCATTATCTTTCTTGTCTTTATTTTGCTGGTTATCAGAATTTTGTTTGTCTTGCTGATTCTGTTTGTCCTGTTTATCCTGATTCCCGTTATTCTGATTTTGGTCTTGATTCTGCTTGTCTTGCTTATCCTTTTTGTCATCACCTTGTCCGCCTTGGTTCTGCTGGTTCTGTTGGTCTTGGTTCTGATCCTGATTCTGATTCTGTTGGTTTTGTTGTTGTTGCTGCTGTTGTTGTTTCAATTTTTGTTTCGCATATTCAAGATTATATTTTGTATCCAAATCAGAAGGGTCGAGTTTGAGAGAGTTCTTGAAGGCATTGACAGATTCGCTGTAATTTTCCTGTTTCATAAGGGAGTTGCCGAGGTTGTGATAGGCTTTTGCGCGGAGTTTCGCATCCGCGGAGGGCTGTTCTGCCACGCCTTTGAAATATTGCGCGGCCTCGTCGTAACGCTCCTGTCGGTAGAGCGCTGTGCCGAGATTATAGTTCGCCTTGTCGTAGTTTTTATTTGAAGACAAAGCTTTACGGTATTGGACCTCAGCGCTTTGGTATCCTTCAGCCGATTTTTTGAAAAGTTCACCCGCTTTGCGTTCGTTTACATTTCCGCCTTTTTCAAGCATAGACATCGCTTCCTCGCGGTATTTTTCCGACTGGTAAAATTTGTCGTTGCCGTGCCTTATCGAAGAGAGCTCGTCTGTTGTTTGTGCATAAAGCATTGAGGATAAGAATATTAAAACAAGTAAAGAAATAGAAGTTTTGACTTTTAGCATATCCTGCAAACTGTTGAAAATTTTTCTTATTCCGTATTTTGATTTCGAGCCGAGAAGGATCATTTCTGCGAAAAGTGCGATAAGTCCGATGATAAGTGGGATTTGGAATTTGCTTTCGTAACGGGCGAATGTGACTTCATCGAGTTCAGTTTTTGTCATCGCGTCAATTTTCTCCTGAATCGCCTCGAAGCCCATGTTAGCATTGTTCGCGTGGACGTAGACGCCGTTGCCAGCCGCTGCAATCTCTTGAAGCACAGACTCATTTAGGCGGGTCATCACTGTATTGCCCTCATTGTCTTTCTTATAAGAGACTGAGCCGTTCGGAGCACGGACGGGAATTGGTTCACCGCGTGTTGAGCCGATTCCGATAGTGTGCACGGTGCAGCCCATCGAAGCAACATCTCCGGCAAGTTCCACCGCCTCGTCAAAATGGTCTTCACCATCAGAAACAACAAGTATAACTTTGGAAGTCAATGAGTTGAGTTTTTGGCTCTGTTCGTTGCCGTTGTCTTCAGGAATCATTGACACCGCTGCAAGGTCGAGGGCGGCGGCGATATTTGTGCCTTGCTCGTTCATCATATCGGGTGAGACATAATTCACGAACATCTTAGCTGCGGCGTAGTCGCTGGTGATTGGCAGTTGTACGAATGCGTTCCCTGCAAAGACAACCAATCCGATGCGGTCGCCGCGCAGGTGGTCGATGAAGCGCGACAACGCCATTTTAGCGGCATCGAGTCTGTTGGGGCGAATGTCTTCCGCTAACATACTGTTCGAAATGTCGAGACAGACCATGATGTCCACACCCTGACGTTTGCCTTTTTCGAGCGAGCTGCCAACCTGCGGATTCGCGAGCGCGAAGATGAGCGCCGCCAATGCCGTCATCAGCAGAGCGAATTTGATGTGCTCTTTCGCAGGCGAGCGGTCGGGTTGCAATTTCTCCAAAAGTGCAATGTCACCGTATGTCGCCAAACGATGTTTTCTTCTGATTTTCAGAAAGATATATAAAGCCGTTAGCAGCGGAATCAGCGTGAGCGCGTATAGAACGTATGTGTTTTCAAACCGGAACATATCCTAATTTTTTAAACCGAGTATTTTTATAAGAACCGCAAAGATACTTATTTTTTGGATATTTTAAACGTTATGGGCAATATGTTTTTTTTGAAATTTTTTGAGGTGTTATACTCCTGATTTTTGTTTTTTTATAGAGCTTCAGTGGTATTGAAATTTTTTTTATCTTTGTTGAATAATTGAGAGTATAATTGTGAAGGGTAATAAAATAGTTTTTTTGCTGAAAATTATTGGATTATGAAAACAAGAAAAGTGATTTTGTTACTGTCTGCAATTGTGGCGGCTGTTGTGTGTGCGGATGCGCAAAGCATAACCACAACATACAGTTATGCATGGAAATATGATACGGTGTATAAAAATCAGACGGGGACGCAAGATTATGCGTACACAGGTTCATATCAGACTTACGCAGCTTCTGCTGGAACGTATAAATTGGAGGTCTGGGGAGCGCAAGGCGGCTATAGAAGTTCCTCCTCATACGGTGGTGCTGGCGGTTATTCTGTCGGTTCTTTGACACTCACGGCACCGGTCACGTTGTATATTTATGTTGGAGGCTCGGGAAATACGGGCGGCACGAACGGCGGTTTTAATGGCGGCGGCATGAGGGCGACATACGCTGGAGGTGGAGGCGGTACGGACATGCGCATTAATGGAACCACATGGTATCATCGTGTTATTGTCGCTGGCGGCGGCGGCTCGTGCGGGGCGTCATCGTATGGGGGATTTAACAATTACGGTTACGGCGGAGGTACAAATGGCGGCTCTCCTTATAACGGCTGCGGTACAGAATATGGTTATGGTACACAGACTGGAAACTCATATTCAACAAATACGTCTTATACTGATAAAAATACAGGTAGCCAAGCTGGTGGATTTGGTTTTGGAGGTTATGGCGCGTACTATGCGAGTGGCTACGGTGGCGCTGGTGGCGGCGGCTGGTATGGTGGCGGCGGCTGTTATCCCGATGGCAGTGTAGATGATGATGGCGGTGGCGGCGGTGGCAGCGGCTACGTTTACACTTCGTCAACGGCTTCATATTATCCTGCCGGTTGCATGTTGAACTCGTCATATTATCTTACCAATGCGCAGACAATTGCGGGTAACACATCTTTCCCATCTACAATTACAGGAACAAATGAAACCGGACATAGTGGAAATGGCTATGCCAGAATAACATATACTTATAAAGTTATCGACCATATTGACTCCACAGTTAATCATATCTATGTTACTACAACAATTACTGACTTCGTGTGCAAGAATGGCGTTTATAACCAATACGGTTTTACGATCAATGGCCAGACTTTGACGAGTGGAGTTCACACTTTTACAAATCATTTCAGTTATGGGAATACCGATAGCACTGTTTGTCTGAATATAACTATACGCCCTGATCCTACAACGTTTGAGGAGATTGAAGCCCCATACTCTTACACATGGCCTGTAAATGGAATAACATACACAGAATCAGGTATATATAGCTATTCAACTGTTACACAAGACGGCTGCGACAGCACTGTGATTCTTGCCCTCACAATTTACGACCCGACAATTGGAATTGGGGAAAATGTTGATTTTCAAGATGTTATTGTTAAACCGAATCCTGCGCAAGATTATATAGATATAATAACAGAAGTCGCCTCAGCGGTTGATTTGACAGTTTATAACATTTATGGTCAGGCGTGCCTGACAAAACAACTGACAGAGAGAGAGACAAGGGTTTCGCTCAGCGCGCTTCCAGTGGGAACATATTTTCTTCGTTTTGGCGAGGCAGGGAAAAAATTCAAAACCCATAAGATTATTAAAACCGAATAAATTCCGCTAATATGAGAAAGTTCCTGAGTCTATATATTGTGATTTTCATATTTTCATGTGTTTACTCGCAAAGTATCACAACAACATACAGTTACACGTGGAAGTATGATACGATATATACCAATGGGCAAACAGGAACACAAAATTTCGCTTATACGGGTAGTGTGCAGACATTCAATGCGCCATCAGCGGGAAGCTATACGTTTGAAGGCTGGGGTGGGCAAGGTGGAGGAACCCGTGGTGGAAAAGGTGCTTATGCAAAATGTGTGATGACATTGACACAAGCGAAAACCATATATGTTTTAGTTGGCGGAAATGCCGGAGTCTCTTCGCAAGGTTCTAATTATTGTGGTGGCGGCGGTGGTGGAACATACATTTATTTTAGTAGCACGGATCCCAATCCGATATTGGTTGCCGGTGGCGGCGGCGGTCAGGCGGAAAATGCGTATGGTGGTGTCGGAAGCGGGACGAACAGCGCTACAAATTCAACTTCTGGAACAGGAAATGGCCCATTGGCAAGTGTTGGATATGGCGGAAATAGTGGGACAAATATAGGAAGTTATTCTTGTGCGGCAGGTGGGGCAGGTTGGCTGACAAATGGCAGTGACGGTCTGACAATCAGAAATTTTGGCGGTGAAGGAGGAAAAGCTCCGCGTAATGGAGGCGCAGGTGGATATGGCTATCATTCAAGTGGTTATAGTGGATTTGGCGGCGCTTTTGGCGGCGGCGGCGCGAATTGTGATAATACAGGCGCAGGTGGCGGCGGTGGTGGATATACTGGCGGGTCTGGTGGAAATAACTATGCCGGCTCACAGGTATGGGGCGCGGGTGGCGGCGGCGGCTCCTATTATTATGGTGCGACAGGTCAGTTGATTTCCGGAGACAATGTTATGCCATCAACTTCCGGCGGTACTGAAACAGGGCATAGTGGAAATGGTTATGCTAAAATAACTTATAATACCAAAGTCATAGATCATATCGACTCCTCCATACTTTACACATACGTTATAACAAACATTTACGATTCTGTCTGCCCTGACGGCATCTACAGCAAATTCGGCTTCATTGTCAAAGGTGACACACTGTCGGAGGGAGCGCACACATACAGCCATTTGACACAAACCTCAGGGAAAGACAGTACGACAATTCTTCACCTTACTATCAAGCACTCAATGACAATTTTTGATGAGGTTGACGCCCCATATTCTTACACATGGCCGATAAATGGAGTGACATATACAGAATCAGGGATTTACAATTACACTGCGCTCACCCAAGACGGCTGCGACAGCACTGTGATTCTTGCCCTCACAATTTACGACCCGACAATTGGAATTGAAGAGAAAATTAAGATACAAGATATTATTGTTAAACCGAATCCTGCTCAAGACTTTGTGGATATAACAATGGAAGTCGCTTCGGCGATTGAATTGACAGTGTATAATATTTATGGTCAGGCATGCCTGACAAAAAAACTGACAGAGAGAGAGACAAGAGTTTCGCTCAGCGCGCTTCCGGTGGGAATTTACATACTTCGTTTCGGCGAAGCAGGAAATAAAATCAAAACCTATAAGATAGTTAAAAACGAATAATAAAATCTGCTAAAATGAGAAAGTTCCTATGTGTGGTTATAGTAATTTTCATATTCTCAGACATTTACTCTCAAAACATCACAACAACATACAGTTACACATGGAAGTATGACACGGCATATAATAGTCAGGTAGGAACGCAAAATTTTGCTTATACTGGTTCCGTTCAGACTTATACGGTTAATCCAGGGACATATACATTGGAAGTATGGGGGGCGCAGGGAGGATATTATAGTTCCAATATAGGGGGGTATGGAGGATATTCAATTGGTACACTTACTGTTACAGGACAAACTGTATTATATATTTATTGTGGCGGTTATCCGGGATATTCTTCTGTGAGTGGGTTTAATGGGGGCGGAACAGGCTCATCGTCTTATGGTGGCGGCGGCGGTGGCGGTTCAGATATTCGTGTTGGCTCGAATTCTCTTTATGCGCGTGTCATAGTGGCTGGTGGTGGCGGCGGCTCGGGCTATAATCATGGTTCTGGTGAAACTGGTGGTTATGGCGGCGGGACACAAGGCGGTACAGGAACGTGTGCGTCTTATACTGCTTTATCTTATTTTGGACAAGGTGGAACTCAAAATTCTGGAGGAAGCAATACTTCCGCATATACAGGCAATTACACATCGGCTTCTTTTGGGCAAGGGGCGTCCAACACCAACTCCTACTATGGGTTTGGTGGTGGTGGTGGCTGGTATGGTGGCGGTGCGGGACAATATGAACCTGCTGGCGGTGGGAGCGGTTACGTATATACTTCTGCAACAGCAAGTTATTATCCTCAAGGTTGCCTGCTTAATTCATCTCATTACCTGACTTCCGCAGTAACATACGCAGGTAATACTTCCTTTGCGTCCACTACAGGGGGAATAGAAACAGGACATAGCGGAAATGGTTATGCAAGAATCAAGTATTCTTTCAAAACTATTGACCATATCGATTCTTCGATAAATCATATTTATGTTACTACAACAATTACTGATTTTGTCTGCAAAAATGGGGTTTACAATAACTATGGCTTTACTGTTAATGGAGCATCTTTGTCAAGTGGAGTTCATACTTTTACTAATCATTTTACGTATGGAAATACAGACAGCATTGTCTGTTTGAATTTAACAATCAGACCTGATGCAACTGTATTTGATGAAGTTGAAGCCCCATATTCTTATACTTGGCCGATAAATGGAGTAACTTACACGGAATCAGGTATATACAACTATACTACCGTGACGGCTGAAGGTTGTGACAGCACTGTGATTCTTGCCCTCACAATTTACGACCCGACAATTGGAATTGAAGAGAATGCTGATTTACAAGATATTATTATAACACCGAATCCGGTAAACGATCATATTGACATAAAAACAACAGATGTTGCCAATTCACTTAATTTGACCGTGTATAACATATATGGTCAAATTTGTCTCACGCAAATGTTGACAAATAGTGAGACACGGATTTCCGTTAGCGAGTTTCCTGCGGGAACCTATTTTTTCTGTTTTATCAAGGCAGGGAAAAAATTAATAACTAAAACAATTATAAAAAACTAAAAAAAACAAAGGCATCATGAAAAAGCTAATCAACACTTTAATTCTGATTTGCGTGTTTTCAAGTGTTTACTCTCAAAGTATTTCTACAACTTACAGTTTCACTTGGAAATATGACACGGTTTACAACACACAGAACTCTGTACAGAATTTTTCTTACACGGGATCTGTTCAAACGTACTCGGTGAGTGCAGGAACATACAAATTGGAGGTATGGGGTGCACAAGGCGGTCGTGCGTATTATTCGTCAAGTAGTTATGGATATGGTTATGGAGGCTATGGAGGCTATGCATCAGGTACTTATACTGTAAATGCACCTACGACCTTGTATGTATGTGTGGGGGCGGAAGGCACGTATAGTAACAGCAATAGCGGCTCAAGCAGCGGTGGTTATAATGGTGGCGGTGCGGGTTATTATTACGGTGCTGGTGGCGGTGGCGCTACTCATATATCCTTAATGAGTGGTCTGCTACAGAATATTGGCACTTCGAATAAATCAAAGATACTTTTGGTTGCAGGCGGTGGCGGCGGCGGTTATCATTATGCGTCCACAAGTTCTTCATACGCGTATCAGGGCGGTTATGGTGGCGGTTCGTCTGGTGGAAGCGGTAGCGGGTATTCATACTATGGTTATGGTGGAAGCCAATCGTGTGCGGGACATTCAAGTTACAGCTCATCGTATGGCGCAGGCGGCTTTGGTTATGGTGGAAGTTATTACAGCTCAAGTTCAGGGTATGCCACTGGCGGCGGCGGCGGCGGACTCTATGGCGGCGGCGGCTCCTATAGACGTGGCTCAGGCGGCGGCGGCTCTGGTTATGTGAATACATCGTTACTTACAAATTATCAGAACTCATCTGGTAACACATCTTTCCCATCCACTGTTTCTGGAAATACAGAGACAGGACATAGTGGTAATGGATATGCCAGAATATCATATTCTTATACGTCAATAGATCATATAGATTCAACCATTGCACACACATATATCAGAACAGATATCTACGATTCGATTTGCAATGGTGAAATGTACAGCCAATTGGGGTTCACAATAGATTCTGATACGATTTCTGATGGAATGCATTTGTACACAAAGCATTTCTCTACAACAAACACAGACAGCATGGCATACCTTCATCTTACAATCAAACCAGACATAGAGGTTTACGAGGAGATTGATGCGCCATATACCTATACGTGGCCAGTGAATGGGGTAACTTACACGGAATCAGGTATATATAGCTATTCTACTGTGACAGATGAAGGCTGTGACAGCACTATAATTCTCGCTCTTACAATTTATGACCCGACAATTGGAATTGAGGAAAATATTGATTCGCAAGATATTAGAATCTCTCCAAATCCTGCGCATGATTATATTGATGTGAAAAGTGATTTCACAAATGTTGATGTGTATATATATAATATGTATGGGCAAAAATGTATGGAGAAAAAGTTGACGGAAAATGATACGCGTATTTCTTTAAGCGGGCTTCAAGCAGGGGCATATTTTCTCCGTTTTGCTGAGTCTGGAAAAATTTTCAAAACACATAAAATTATAAAAAGCGAGTAATCAATAGATTGTATTGCAAATAATAGTTTTTTTTAACATCTTCGATTGTAAGATGTTTTCTTTTTTTATTATCTTTGCAATTCATAAAAATTAAAGATAAAGTCCAATGAAAAAGTTTTTTTATCTTCCGATATTTGTTTTAATGGTAGTCGTTTTGGCGGTCGCTTGTAAAAAAGACACTTCTTGTGGTGCTTTGATTCGTGTCTATTTCTCTGAAAATGGGCAAGATGCGGAGGAGCCGGCTACTGACGCGCTCGTGCAAATCGGTACTAACGCCAACTATGCTGATTTCGCTAAAGCGGAGGGGTATACTAATGCTGACGGCGTTTTCGAGTGGACATTCAAGTACGAGGCTTCTCTCGATATCGTGGTTACTACCACGCGCCCGTTTTTTATAAATGACTCTACTATGGTTGAAATGCCGTATAAGGGCACGTCTCAGGTGAAACTGGAACCGGGTGAGACTGTTGAGGTTACGGTTTTGGTTCTGCCTGAGTAATTTAGCCTCGGGTTGTGGCTTTGAAACAGAGTAAGTCAGCCTTTTTTCTACTTGGACTTTCTTCTTTGTGTCTGTTTCTTATAATTTATTGGTGCTTTCCAGCAAATAATTATAAAACAGAACATTATAAGAATGTTTGTGAATCTGACAGCACTTCGTTAAACGTTTTTTTGTTTGCGAATTATTCCGATTATTTTGTCTATCGTGGAGTTCCTCTTGGTTTTCAGTATGAATTATTGAAAATTTTGGGGGATTCTCTGCATTTGGATTTGAATATTGATGTGGAGTGCGACTATTATAATATAGTATGTGAGCCAAGAGGGAAAAAATATGATGTCGTGGCGATGGAACTGCCTCATTGTGAATGGCTTAACTCAATGGTCTGTTGGTCTTTGCCATTCGATACCACTTATCCTGTTTTGGTTGGCGGCAAGCGTCTCCTTACTACAGATAGCGCATGTACGCTTTATCTGCCTGCGAATTTTGCTGCTGCGATTTCATACGATTCCCTTCCGAAATCGGCTAAATGGACGGTTGAGAAGAGCAGTTACGCCACAGTTGAGGATCTTTTCGACTGGCTTGACAAAGGCCGTATTGACTATATGGCTTCTGATTATCATACCGCTGCGCTTCTTTTGCAGTTTTATCCCGATTTGTCTATTGTAAAGCAGATTGGACATCCTTATTCGAGGCAATGGATTCTCAGGTTTGAAAATGATTCCCTTAACATGGTGATTAATAATTGGTTGGGGGATTTTGTTAATTCAAGAAAATATAATTCGCTTTGCAGAAAATATTTTTCACAAAGATCGAATGTGCAGAATGTCCCTCAGGCGAAGAGAAAGACACATCATATTTCGCCATACGATAACATTGTTAGAAAATATTCAGCGGCCGCAGGTGTTGATTGGCGTTTTGTACTCTCGATTATGTATCAGGAATCGAAGTTCTATAGCGGTTTGTACGGGCTTGGCGGTAGTTTTGGGCTTATGCAGATGATGCCTGTAACGTGTGAGAAGTATGGCATTGACGAGAACTCTTCAGAAGAGGAGCAGATAAGTGCCGGAGTAAGGCATATCAAGTCGATTCAGCGTTTTTTTGCTAATATTGATGATGAGCGGGAGAAGATGAAATTTACGGCAGCCGCGTATAATTCGGGGCCCGGTCACATTCAGGATGCGCAACGGCTTTGCTTGAAATATGGTGATAATCCGTATTTATGGGAGGACGTTTCAAAATACCTTATATTGAAGGCTGAAAAAGAGTTTTACACAGATCCTGTTGTCAGGTGCGGCTACTATCCGGGACGTCATGCTGTAAATTATGCCGACATTGTAATTAACAGGTATGACTCATACTGTCTGTTGTTCAGATAGTTGCTGTGATTTTGTTAATATTTGTTAAATTTTTGTAATATCTATTGATTTTTAATTAATAGTTTATTATATTTGCATTGATAAATAGTAACAACTAAAACCAACTACCATGAACAAGATGAAACAATTATCACTAATTTTATTGCTTATGACTGAAACAGTTATTTGTCATACGCAATCAATCAGCAACAACAATTATTCAGAAGAATGTAGGAGGGAGTGCCGGCGGCGGCAGGAGTCGGTTATGCGTAGTGTCGATTCGGCATACGCAGTGGTGGAGCCGTTCTTCAGGCGGGCATACACTTTGTATCCCTCTGTCCCACGCGGGTTTCTTGAGGCGGTGTCGTATTATTATACGCGTTTTGCCTTTGTGCCTTTTGATGAGAGAGACATTGGGGGCGCGGAGGAAATACCTAAGACATACGGAGTTATGGGGCTGACACTTGATGGGAAGGGCGTTTTCAGGAACAATCTCATTCTGGTTTCCGAACTCTCAGGTGTGCCTTTGCCCGACATCTTATCTTCTCCGCAGAAAAGTGTTGCAGCTTACGCCGCCGCTTTTGCAGAATTGCAGAAACGGATGGGTGTATATTCTGATTCGCCAGAAGATTATATTCCTATTTTGCTGGAACTTTCAGAGCTTCCTTTTGATGATGACTTGGAGGAAAATTTCGCCATGCAGAGTTATCTCTATTCTGTTTTTGAATTTATGTCGGATTATGCGGGAAATTCGAAATATGGGGTGCCGCGGCGAAATATTGATATGAAAAAAATATTCGGAAGTCGGTTGGAATTGCACAGCGCGCCGAAAATTCAGATGTCGGAGAATGATGCGCGTGCGGTGCCCGATTATGACTTGGCAATTTGGAATCCTGCTGGCTCATGTAACTATACCACAATGCAGTCGCGGAATATTTCAGCGGTTACAATCCATTATACATCAGGCACATACGCGGGTTCGATAGCGTGGTTTCAAAACTGCACATACAATGGGGTGGGGGCGCAGGCGTCGGCTCACTACGTCATCCGCTCATCAGATGGGCAGATTACGCAGATGGTAAGGGAAAAAGACAAGGCGTGGCATGTGAGGACGGAAAACGGCTACACAATTGGAATTGAACATGAAGCCTACGGCAATGTCTATAGCTTTTTCACGCCAGCGATGTATAATGCGTCGGCTGAGCTTGTTCGCGACATCTGTGCGCGCTATCAAATTAACCCGCATCGCACTTTTTATAGGGACACTCTTGATGACGGAACATGTTTGAATGTTGGTGTGCACAGTCTCGGTGGAGAGGCCGCGTGTACCAAAATCCGTGGACATCAGCATTTCCCGAACCAGACACATACTGACCCCGGACCATACTGGGATTGGAACTACTATTATAAGTTGTTGAATCCCAATCCCGAAGTGCATACTTTTACCGCTGCTACGGGCGTTTTGACAGACAGCGGCGGCGAAGACGGGGATTATGGCTGTGATGAAAGAATTTTGTATCTGATAGAAGTCCCTGATGCGAAGCGGATTGCGCTTAAATTTACAAATTTTGACTTGGAAAAGAACTATGACTTTTTGTGGATTTATGATGGCAACTCTGTCTATTCACCGTTATTAGGACGTTGGAACAGCGTTTCACCGGAAGTCGTCACTTCATCTTCGAATGCGCTGCTGTTGGAGTTCCGTTCAGATTGTGCGACAACGGCTTCCGGTTGGAAAGCGTTATGGGAAGCTGAATTTGACGCGGAGGAGGTGGTATATGACACATCGCCGCAGACCGAAATATGGCTTGATGAAAACAAATGGCAGACCAAGGATTTTTCCGTCGAATTTAAGGATGTCGCAACGGCCGGTGTCAAGTACAGTTTTTATCAGGTCATTGAAAATGATGGTTCGGAATGGCGTGCCAACGGGAAGCGTGGATTTCTATGCTCAAATTTCGACCAGTCGCTTGCAAATACCGATTGGAAGACAGTTTCAGGAAATTGGAAAGTGCTGGTCCACAGGCTTGAGCAAACAGATGTGTCGGCAGAGGTAGCTGTCATTGCAATTCCGTTTAATCCTACAGAAAGCGATGTTTCTCTTTACGATGTTTATGCAAATGTGCTTGAAAATGGTGCGGGGGCTTGCGGCGTGGGCATATACTTCTGTGCCGATAACAAAAATTCTCCTCAAAACGGCTATTATTTGGAGATACTACCGACAGAGAAAAAGATGAAACTTTACAGATTGCGCAATGGCGTGACCACTGTTTTGAAGACGTTGAATAATATTGTAACTAACTTGAATCAGAACTATTTATATAGGATTTGTCATGATAGGAAAACCGGGATCATAAAGGTCTTCCGTCACAATAATCTGCTAATGCAGGTTGGAGACGGCTTTCCTCCAGCAATTTCAAACGGCTTTTTTATGCTTCAAACGAATAATTGTCGTGTCGCGTTTGACAATTTGCGGGCATATCGTTCCCGAAGTGACAATGTCGTTGTAACTGTCGGCTCTGGAAGTCAGAAAGATGTCACATCACAAGCTGTTGGCGGTGTCTCCAAATGTAAAGTCAAGTCGATAATTATTGATGAAAATGACAATTTTTCCTCCTTGTCGGAGAAGAAGGTGCTTGTTGACTACACTGCTCCGCCGAAGCCGAAATGGGTTAAGGTTGAGCCGTGGCAGACGAATTTGAGCGTGTATGATAACAGTCCTGTGAAAGTGACATGGGAGAGTGTCAGTGATATTCATTCGGCGCCGGTTGAATACAGTTACCAGATAACTGAGACCGGTGTTGGAGGCAAGACTGTCGCTTCGAAATGGATGGATGTTGGCGAAAGTTGTGAGGTCGTTGTTACTTCTGCGTTCGACAAAGGAAAAAGTTATGTTGTGCGGGTTGTGGCGCGCAATCAGGCGGGATTAAGTTCGGCGGTGGCCTTGTCGTCACAGTTTGTGGCAGGAGGTCATGTGGTTCATGAGACGTTGTCTTCGGCTGAAAGTGGTTCTGTTGTTTGCGGAGAGGTGGGCGAGAGCCCATTTGATAAGTGGGGTAGGGCAGAGGAATTGCTGATTTATCCCAATCCGGCTTCGGCGGAGGTCACGCTCAGCGGGGCTTGTGCGGGGGCGCGTGTGGGGATATATGGCGCTGCAGGCGGAATTGTGCGCACTTGTACGTTGAGCGGTGACTGTAAAATTGATGTTTCTGGCTTGCCTCGCGGAATGTATGTGATAAAAGTTGGAAATGCGGTAGCACGCTTCGTCAAGTATTGATGTTCAAGGTGCCGTCTGATAATGTTATGAACAAAAAAATGTTGATTTCTAAGACGGCAATCAAAGGTAAATGGGAATAAAGTGGAATATATTTGCAAAGCAAAATATCAAAGTATGGAAAATCGTTTTTCAAAAATATTATCCAAATTGAATTTCAAAGGTGATAAAATCGTATTGGCGATAACAATCATCTTGTCATTAATCTCATTTATAGTCGTTTATAGTTCGACAGGCGTTATTTGGGGGCACCTTAAACATTTTTTGGTCTGCTATGCGGCGATGGCATTTTTCTATCACATAAATTACGTGAAGGCATCTGTTTCAGCGCCTTTTCTGCTGCTGCTTGCACTGATACTTTTGTTCTGGACATTGCTTAGTGGCGGTGAGGCGAACCGTGGCGTTTCCATTGGCGGAATTGACATTCAGACGTTCTATCTTATAGGCTTTTTGGTGATTTATGTCATTTCTTATTTTTTGGCGCGGCAGTTGAACAGAGGTATTGAGTTGTCACCGCGGGCTTCGTGGACACTGGTGGGTATAATATTGTTCTTTTGTGCAGGAATCGCTTACACCAATATGTCAACTTCCATAATTCTCTTCCTTACAAGTGTGGTCGTCCTCTTTTTGGGCAAAGTTCGTCCGAAATATATCCTTACCTTGTTCGCGATAGTCATTATTGGAGTCGCAGGTTTGTGGGTTACTGGTATCGGTCGCGCTGAGACATTCAAGGGGCGCATACATTACTATCTGACACAGGACAATACAGACCATTACGGAGACCAGATGATATTGGCGAAAGCAGCCATAGCGCGCTCTGGATTGACACCAGCCGGACCTGGGCAGGGAGTCATAAAAAAATCGCTGCCGGAAAAAGAGACGGACTATGTCTATGCGACACTTTTTGAAGAGGCCGGTCTTTTAATCGGATTGCTTGTCTTGTTTTTGTACTTGGTCTTATACACGAGGGCTTACAAGATTGCAAGGAAAAGCAAAGGCACATTCGGAATGTTGCTGGCGATGGGTATAGGCTTTTGGTTTACCTGTCAGGGACTTGTACACATTGCGGTTAATACGGAGCTGATACCAGCCACGGGGCAGACACTGCCTTTCATCAGTCGAGGCGGAGCTTCATTGCTCTTTTCAGGGATTATGATAGGTGTTCTTTTGAATATCAGCAGAAATGATAATTTGGAAGAAAGTGATGAGTATATGGGAAAATGATGTATTTTTGTAGGATTTAAACGAAAATTATTACGATTATGATGCAAAACAGATTTTTCTTTTTTGCTTTCGCTATTATTCTCAGCTTTTTCTTCCTATCCGTATGCAATATTTACGCACACAATTATTCTTGTGAAGAGCAATCTGCCATGACTGTTTTGAAAGGGCATGTCATTAATAATGAGCAGACTAAATTTACAAAAGTTGTACTTCAACTCGCTTATGGACAGGGCGCAAAAAAATACGCGGAATCTCCTATTGCCGCTGACGGCTCTTTTACGCTTTCGGCTACAATTTCTCAAGATGATATATTCAAACTCTCTTTTGCTGATAAATATAATTTGCTGATTTGCCTGAAACCTAATCAAAATGTTGAGATAGAGATAGATGCATCTAATTTGCAGTTTTTCATCACCACATCTGGTTCTTCGTCACTTGCGTTCCAAAAGAGATTTCTTGATTTGGTTAAAGCGAAAAATGACTATCTGACTGAGATGAACAAACGGTTGCAGGACGACAAGGAACAAAAGTTCTATTATTCTTTGGCTCAGAAATTTGACCAGTATCATCAGACGAACCAAACTGTTGACAATAATATTTTGAAGACTTTCGAGGATGCGGATTCTTTATACAAACTCACAATGGAGTGCTCTGACGGGAAAGCTGTCAACCAGAAATTGTCGGGTTCCTTTTTGAGCCGCGCCGTTGCATTGATGAAAAGCATAACAGACCATTATCAGCCATACCGCAATTACAAGGAAAACGTTGGAACTTACTATGACTTTTCTTCAAATAGGGATAAGAAATATTCACAATTATACGCACATGTTGACAGTTATATTGAGGCATTGGAACTTCGGCATAAAAGTGCCGAGGCGGCTTTGGGAAAATATGCGGACGAATGCTCACAACTTGTAAAGAAGTATGAAGATTTGAATGATAAAGGCAAATTGGAAAATAAAAAGACAAAAACGGCTTTATGCAATGATATTGTCTCTTTTGTCATGGAAAATAACCCGAACAAGGATGGGCAGACTGAACTCTATAAAATGAATGTTGAGACAGGCATCTCGGCATTGAAGAATGTACAATCGGAAGCCCAAAAGGGGGCGAATGCCGTGGTGAAAAAGTATCAGGATATGTATAATGCTGAGGAACGTGTCAAGAATGACAGTTTGGTGGCTCTTATGCGGCAAAACAAGTCGGATATTGCGGTTATGATTTTCCTCGATTCCTATTTCCCGAAAGAGAAAAACATCGATTTTTACACGGAGATAATTAATTCATTGTCAGAGAGTTATCCTGAACATCAGCTCGTTCAGTCGTATAAAGACCAGCTGAATGTGTATAAAGGTACGTCTGGGGGCAGCATTGCTCCGGAGCTTGCGTTCCCGAATCCTGACGGGAAGATCATGAAACTTTCCGATTTGCGCGGCAAGGTGGTTCTGCTCGACTTTTGGGCTTCGTGGTGCCGCCCGTGCCGTAACGCAAACCCTGGTGTGGTCGCTATTTACAATAAGTACAAGGACTCCGGTTTCGATGTCTTCAGCGTGTCACTTGACAGGGACAAAAACAGTTGGAAGAATGCAATTGAAGCTGATAAGTTGACTTGGCCGAATCATGTGAGCGACTTGAAACAGTGGTCCTCCGCGGCTGCGGCGTTGTATGGGGTACATTCAATACCTACAACATACCTCATTGACAAGGAGGGACGCATAGTAGCAAAGAATTTGCATGGTCCTGATTTGGAAAACAAAATTAAGGAACTGCTTGGAAAATAGTTGGTTATGAAACAGTTCTCGGCTTTTTCGCTTAAGAGTCATAATACTTTTGCGGTTAATGCGCACTGTGATTCTTTTGTGGTGCTGGAGTCTATTGGTGATGTGAAAAAAGCTGTCGGAGAGGGGTGTTTTGTTGGAAAGTTCCTTATTTTGGGCGGCGGCAGCAATATCTTGTTTACGTCAGATTTTCATGGGACAGTTGTTCATCCCGCTTTCTGTGGCATATCATTGGTGGGGGAGACGGAGAAAAGTGCGCGCGTTGAGGCTGCGGCTGGTGAGAGTTGGGAGGACTTGGTGGCATACACGGTCGCGAATGGATATTATGGAATTGAGAACCTGACTGGCATCCCAGGAAATGTCGGGAGCTGTCCCGTGCAGAATATTGGAGCGTATGGCGTTGAGGTTAAAGATGTCATTGCCGAGGTGCGTGCTGTGAAACTTGATACGGGTGAGCAAGTAACTTTCTCTAATCCAGAGTGTTGTTTCGGCTATCGGGATTCAATTTTCAAGAAAGCACTGAAAAATAAAGTCCTGATTACAAGTGTCGTTTTTGAATTCTCTAAGATGAAAAAATTCACTTTGACGTACACACCTTTGAAAAACGCGCTTCAGAATTGCAGTGAACTCTCTTTGGCGAAAGTGGTTGAAACAGTTCAGTCCATTAGAAATTCGAAACTGCCGCAAGTTGGTAAAGTTGGAAGTGCAGGTAGTTTCTTTAAGAATCCGATTCTGCCTGCTGAAAGTGTTGTGAGACTCCAGCAAACTTATCCGGAATTGCAGACGTATAATATTGATGGCCAGCTTGTTAAGTTGTCTGCCGCCCAATTGATTGATCTTGCAGGTTGTAAGTCATGGCGGGAGGGTGATGTTGCGGTTTTCCCTTCTCAACCGTTGGTTATCGTTAATTATGGAAACGCCACAGGAGGAGAGATAGTGAGGTTTTATGAAAAGGTTCAACAGGCGGTGTCCGACAAATTTGGTATTATGCTTGAAACAGAAGTAAATATATTGTAGTTATGAAAATTCAATTTTTGGGAGCGACATCTGAAGTTACTGGCAGCAAGTTTTTGTTGACCACGTCAAAAGGAGTTAAAATTCTCTTGGATTGCGGTATGTATCAAGGAAAGGGACTTGAAACGGATGCTATGAACAGGGATTTGGGTTTCGAGCCTACTGAAATTGATTTCTTGCTGCTTTCACATGCGCATATCGACCATTCAGGGCTCATACCATATATTTACAAATTGGGTTTTAGGGGAAAGATTTTCTGCACACCAGCCACACGTGACCTTTGCTCAATAATGTTGACAGATTCGGGAAAGATTCAAGAGGTTGATACTGTGCAGTTTAATAAAAAACGTGCCAAATCCGGTCTGCCGCCAGTTGACCCTATTTATACGATGAAAGATGCGGCTGACTGTATGCAGCAGTTTATCAGTGTTCCATACGATTTGAAATACAGCCTGACACCAGACTTTTCCGTGACTTTTATTGATACGGGGCACATGCTCGGAAGTTCTGCTGTTTACATTGAATTTAAGGAAGGCCGGAAAAAGCGGAGTTTGTGCTATACGGGCGATGTTGGCAGGTATGACAAGCGTATTTTACGCGACCCCAAACCGTTCCCGCAAGCTGATTATATCATCACGGAGTCAACCTATGGCGACAAGTTGCATTCCACATTGGAAATCGCTGAGCAGGACCTTTTGCTGACAGTGAAGGATGCTTGTGCGAAACGTAGGGGAAAACTGCTGATACCGTCATTCGCAATCGGAAGAACACAGGAGATTGTTTATGCGCTTCACCGGCTGAAAATCAAGGGCGATCTACCCGATATTGACATTTTTGTCGATAGCCCGTTGGCGTTGTCGGCAACAAATATCTTCAGACTTCATGCGGATTGTTTTAACGAGGATATGCAGGAGTTCCTTGCGAAAGAGACTGACCCGTTCGGATTCGAGAATCTGCACTATGTCCGTTCGATAGAGGATTCCAAGAATCTTAACAGTTACAACCGACCATGCGTCATTATTTCTGCTTCGGGGATGATGGAGGCGGGGCGTATCAAGCACCACTTGGCAAACAATATCGAGAATCCGCGCACCACAATACTTTGTGTCGGTTATTGCTCGCCAACAACGCTCGGCGCGAAAATCATGCGTGGCGACAAGGAGGTCTCAATTTTCGGTGTCAACTACAAGGTGAAGGCGACTTTGGTGCGGATTGAGGCCTTCTCGGGGCACGGCGACTACAGCGAACTGATACGCTATCTCTCATGTCAGGACAAGAAAAAGGTCAGAAATATTTTCATCGTTCATGGTGAGGACGAGGTGCGTGGACACTATAGCAACCACCTCAATGAGGCTGGCTTCCATAAAAATTATGTTCCGTCATTTAAGGAAGAGATTAAAATATAATTCTGTTTGAAGACTAAATTTTTGATACTCAACATTATGAAAAGAATTGTTTTAATTTTTATCGCGTGCATGTTTGGAATGAATTTTAATTCTTGTCATAAAAAGGAGGAGTCTAAAGATGAGATTGCCCATTTGAAAAGGTCGGATTGGGCGGCGGACGTGAAATCTGCTATAAATGATTTTTTCGACTTATATTCCAATGCACCTGACGCGTACGTTGTCTTTGATTTTGACAACACCTCTTCCATTTTTGATGTTGAGGAGCAGTTGATGGTTTATCAGTTGCAGATAATGGGGTTCGCGATGTCTCCAGACGAATTGAAGTTGGCAGTAAGCAGTGGCTTGGAAGATTTTATGGGCGAGTTAACGCCTTGGGTGACAGATGTTTATAATGCGTATAAGTTCCTATATGATGAATATGGCCCGTTTGTTCCGGCTGGGCTTCCAAGTGAGCGGCAAAGTGTGGTGCAGGCTGACCCTATGTGGCGGGAGTTCGCTTCAAAAATGGCTTGCATGTATGATAAAGTTGATGAGTGTGCAGGCTCTGAAGTAGCTTACAGCTGGGTGTTGGCGTGGTTTTCGGGAATGACAGAAAAGGAGGTTTACGACATTGCATACCGTTCTCATAAAAAGTTCGCCGCGTTGCCGACTTCCAAGGAGGTTATAGAAGGACCGCAAGAAGTCGCTTCTTCGGTCGGTGCGGTCAGTTATGAGTATATTTCTGGGGTTCAGGTTACGGAAAATATCAAGGAGTTATGGAAAGACTTGAGCCAAAACGGATTTGATGTGTGGGTCTGCTCCGCTTCAGGAATTCAGCAGATATTGGCTGCGGTTGACGCTTTCGGGCTGCATGATTATTGTACGGGTGTGATTGGAATGACAATGAAATTGGATGATGCGGGGAAATATCTGCCAGAGTACAATTATGATGGCACTGCCTTCGTATCCCATGTCAACTCTTGGGGGCGCGACAATGCTCCGACTATGGCGAAAACACTCGCTGCGGGCAAGGTTACTGCGATTGATAATGTGTTGAGACCAAAATATGGTGGGAAAGGACCTCTGGCTGGTTTTATGGACTCGTCTGGCGACTTTAATTTCTGCACGGAATATTCCTCTTTGAAAATGGTGGTCTGCTTTAACCGAGCCAACAGAAAAGTGACTGATGGCGGGGGATTGGTTGCGGAAGTGGCTATGTATGAGAGAGATGTGCTTGGGTATGATTTAAAATCCGCCAATGCTGCAGGTGAGACACTCTATCTGTTGCAAGGACGCGATGAAAACGGCATCCGCACCTTCCGTCCCTCCAATGCCACGATTCGGTACGGCAATGCCGCCGAACAGCTTTTTGCCAATGATGACAATTATGCCCAGCTTGAGTATATGAAACAGTCGGAAATGTCTGTAAAAGAAGCGTTTGACAAATTCGCCTTAAAGACCGCCGTAGGAGAACTCGGCTTCGCATACGGTTTCCTTGACAGCTATTCGGGGTACCATAGCAGGTAAATTTTTCTGGGAAATACAAATGCCCTCTATTTTTCCCGTTTCCTGTATTTCTGATTTCTGTCATTGCGTTTATCTGGAATGGTCATTTCCAAAACGCCCATATCCACAAGAGTTTGGATGAGTCTTTTGCGATTGACAGACTGATTGGATAGTCCCAATCTGGCTAAAATCTCTTGTGCAGACCTCGGAACAGAACAGAAATTCACAATATCCTTTTGTGTCTTTGTCAATGCAGGTTTACGAACTTTTTCTTGGTTACTTTCTTGGTTACTTTCTTGGTTACTTCCTTTCATTTCCAGTAAGGCCTGTTTCAAGCATTGTAGCATAAATGTTATGAAAGCAGTGCTGTTGGCTTCCGAGTCGCTCTTGGCGATGGCGGCATAGTACTCCTGTTGGTGTTCTTTGACAATGGTTTCTACTGGAATCCATGCAAAGACAGGCTTCCATTGCATCAGCAAGAGTGTTTGCCACATACGTCCCATTCGTCCATTCCCGTCGGCAAAGGGATGGATGAATTCAAATTCATTCCCTTGCGCAGATGTGGGGATGGCAGTTCTGTTGTTGTGGCTGTCAAAAGCCCAACTTGCTCAGCAGTCTCTGCAACCAAAGATGTTATTTCGTCTGTTATCGTGAATGGCGGTATATACATGGTTCTCACTTTTGGGGGCGACTTTCTTTGATACTGCAAAAGTAGTGTTTTTTTTAATACACTATAAAGAAGTTAAGTGATTAATTTTCAGTTATTTATCATAATATTGTGACGAATTCGCACCCCATTAGGGGCGACAAGACACAGGTGCGGAAAATAGGGGAGGTGGTTGCCGTGGAAGAGGGGGGAGGATGATTCCCCATAAACTCAAAGCAAAGGTTACAGATCGTCCATAGCGGCGTTGCGCACCTTATCGGAGTTGACCTTGTCGTAGTAGGAAAGGCGGGCGCAAGCCGTATGGTATTTTGAACCAGCCATAATAGACAATTCGATATCACCCAATTCCGTGGTGAAAGTGGTGTACCACACGTATTCACCATCTTTCAATGCGTACATGATAAGACCATTGTCATTGCCGTTATAATCGGTAAATTTCTCTTTTGAATCTGACGGGGTGCCATACTTTTCGGTGAGCATGGCTTTGAGATGTTCGTAATCACTCAGTACTGCCGACCAAGTGTCCTTATCGGGGAAGAGGACAGCGATATGGCTGACCACGTCGAGGTTCTTCAGGGTGGACACGCCGACTGTACAGCCTTTGTAGCCGGCGAAGTCACCGGTCAGAAGTGCGGTGCCGTCTTGGGTGAGTTCGTATTGGAATCCAGCTTTCACCATGGCGTCGGTATAAGACTTCAGTGTTCCGTTGATGGGCACGCCCTTAAACGAAAGGTGTTGCTGGGCGAAGATGCTGCCTGCAAACATAAGGCAGGCGATGAAAAGGGTGATCTGTTTTTTCATGATGGGAAGTTTTTTTTGTATTTGTTAATTATTATGCTGTTTGGTATCCATAATCTAATGTGCGATTTCGATGATTGGTTTGTGATGCTGATTCTGAATATAATACTGAAATTGTGGTCACCGTGCTATTATACCTCTGACAAGAGGAACATCATATAGAACGGCAACGTCAGTAGTTGTCCGTTGCGACCGACATTGTAATTGCCGAATTTCAAGGCTTGACGGACATGGTAATGTTCAGGATGCTTGAGTACGGTTTGCATAGACTTTGCATTTCCTGACCGGGCCTTACATTCCAACGGATAGCATTCTCCCTTGTATCGAGTGAGGAAGTCGAGTTCCAGTCCGCCCTCCTTCTGAAAGTAGTACAACTTCCGTCCCATTTTGCACAAGATGTCTGCGGCAAGATTTTCAAAAATTGCACCTTTGTAGCCAAAAAGGTTCCCCTGCAAGATACTCCAAGCCGTACCCTCTTCCAACATACTGACCAACAGGCCAATATCCGTCATATAGACTTTAAAGATATCGGGGATGGCATTGCCGTCGAGAGGCAATTCTGTGATGGCGACGTTGTGGCACCGGTGGATGATGCCGGCATCCTCAATCCATTGCAGACTTCCGGCATACTGACTTGAACGCCCTCCCCTGCGTATCACGGAGTATTGAAACTTCTTGTTCTCTTTGGCCAACTGTGCGGGTATGGAATCAAAGCATTCGCGTATGCGGGGCTTGTCCTCCTGACGGGCATACTTCAGCATGTCTGCCTTATAGGTTTCGATAATGCCGTGTTGCACATCCGACACATCGTTCATATTGTTGGTTTCAAGAAAAGTGCTGACAGCCTCAGGCATTCCGCCCACTACCACATAGCGCAGCAACAACTCACACATTCTCTGGTGAATGCCCTCATTGACCGGTGTTTCGTTCTCCAGACAGTTGCGCAGATAGTCGATGTGCTGCTGCTCAATGCCGTTAGCCCACAGCCACTCCTCGAAGTCCATTGGGTACATTGTGACGATCTGCTCAAATCCAACGGGGACGGATGCCTGTTCCTCTTCCTCTTGTTCCTCCTTGCTGCGGTAGCCGTTGACTCCCAGCAGAGAGCCCGTGCAAATGACATCATAGCGCCCGTCGAGCTTGAAGAACTTCAACGATGCGCGAGCATTGGGGCATTCCTGTATCTCGTCAAGTACCAGACATGTCTCGCCCGCTACGAACCGTGCACCTCGTATGCCTGCTGAGATGGCCAATGTCAATGTATCCACGTCAAGTGCTCCGGCAAAGAATGACTTGTATTCCTTGTGCTCGTGGAAGTCCATACAGACAACATACTTGTAGTTCCTGTGGGCAAAATCCAGAACCGAGCTGGTTTTCCCGCACTGGCGACATCCTTTTATCACCAGCGGTTTATGCCCTTTCTTGTTTTTCCACTGGCTTAAAACCTTCTCTATTTTTCGTTTATACATAGCCATTGTTCCCATTTGTTTCCGCCCTTTTATTGCAATTTTCCCGCCGACTTTTCAATCTGTTTCCACACTTTTCGGGGCGAGTTTTTTGGTTACATACACACTTTTCCATGCGACTTTTTTGGAACTGCAAAGATAAATTTTTTTTGAATACAATAAAATGAATTCAAATAAAAGAGAAGGCGTTGTCGTCCACTCGCTTTTTTCACCCCAACGGCTGGCAACGCTCTTTGCGCACCACACGGTCGCGCATAAGACGAGGGTCGGAAATGTTGCGGGCGATATTGCAAATGAGATCAAAATAATTATCCTTGCCGTCTTTATCCCTGTAGTAATAGGGCTTGATGGAAACACAATTCTTATGCTCAAAGAGTGTTTTCAGAAGTGTACGGTCAGAGATGCCACAGGAGAGCCCCATTATACAAACTTGATATGGCCCTAGCTCAATGAACCCAAGCATTTTTCGGTAATTGGAGGACTCCAAATAGCGGAAAGATTTGATGTGGCGCAAATACTCGTTATTATTTTTCTTCATCAATGGTTGATATTCATCGTCATGCTCATCTCCATAACCAAAAATCACACTTTGAGGATTTGACAGAGAACCATGAATGTGATTGACTGAAAACAAATCATTGGTTTGCAAATAGATATCTGCCGTATTCGTATAATTGAAGTTTAGCAGCATAATTTTGTCTGGAAGCCGATATGCGGGACAACTCTTTCCTATATATTCATCTCTGAAATCGCCATAACGAATAGCAACTTCGAATTCATGTTTAAAGCTTTTAATAGAATTGGTAGAATAACTTGAGCCCCCTAAAATTGCATTATACGCAGCAAAGAGGTGTTCCCACTGATCATCATTGTAATCCAACCGCTCTTTCATCATATCCTTCCATTGATCCATTGAACCAATGGCGATGTCGTCTGGAGAGATCGGTGATAAAATTTTCCATTTTATACTGGGAATAACAATGCTATCAGTTATTTCCTTTTGTATCTCTGACAAATACTCTATCAGATTGGACTTGACAATATCCAATTCCTTATTGACATCTTTAGCAGGGCGGGGTATGCTGTCATGACGTTTCAAATGTTTGTAATAAATCTCCTCTATGTCAACCCAACCTTTTGCCTCAATATTCAGACATATTTCGTGAAACATTGGAGTAAACTCCATTGAAAAACTGTTGGTATTTTTCCTAATCTCCTCAACAATTGCTTTGCCATCAATTTTTGAATACGATGAAATACAACTATACGCCCAAACACTCCAATAAATCGATTCATTATTGATTTTAAAAGAACAAAGTCCATCATCGGATATATTACTTAAAAGACCTCTGAATCCATAGACACGCTTTGTCCAATACCACTTGATGAAGTCTTCATAACCCGTTTTCAAGTCATGTGCCAAGTCAAAACCGTTGCCGATGAGGATGATTCTGTTCATTGCTATTCCTCAAACTTCAATTTTCCCAACTGCTCCAGAATCTCTCCCTCCAATTCGTGGCTCTCTGAGAACATTTCCGATAGTTTCTTCTTATGTTCTGCCATCCTGGAATTGAATTCTTCGGCAGTGATGTCCACGTATTCGATTTTGATGTCGAAGTACTGACCGGCTGAAAGCGAATATTTTTTGTCCTTTATTTCTTTGAAAGTGACCACTTTCGAGAAATCGTCCACCTCTTTCTGTTGCTTGAACGTATCGATGATTTGTTCTATTTCAAAGTCGCGTAGGACAGTTTTCTGGTTGTTGTCTATCTTGACTTTCTCGCCGAGTTTGGAAGCGTCAATCAGGATCACATTACCATCCTTGTTTGCTTTGTCGATGAAGATAACACTAACATTGGTGCCGGTGTTGGCAAAGATATTGGAGGGCATAGAAACGACACCTCGCAACCATCCTTCGTCAATGATGCGTTGTTTGATTTTCAGCGGAATACCGCTGCCGGCGGTTAAGAACCCGGTCGGCACCACCACCGCCGCCTTGCCGGTCGATTTCAGGATGTAGAGGATGTGCTGGAGGAAGCACTGATAGATGGCCATACTGTCCTTCTTTTTGTTAGGAATGTTTGGAACTCCTGCAAAGAAGCGGTCAGTGTTTTGGAAGGCTTTGTGCGTCACACTCTCGCTGAAATCCACATTGAATGGCGGATTACTCACCACATAGTCGAACTGTCCCATCATCTCACCGTTTTTGCCGGCGTGGCCCCAGCTGATGAGCGAATCGCCTTGCACCACGTTGGGCAATGAATGCACCAGATTGTTTAAAATCAGATTCAACCGCAACATCGTGGTGCTCTTCTGGCTTTGGTCCTGGCTGTAGATGGTGCAGCGGTCTTCGCCAATTTGGTGGGCCAAGGCCATCAACAGCGTGCCGGTACCGGCGGACGGGTCGCAGCAGGTGATGCTTTTCAGCTCTTCCTTTTGATCCACCAACAGACGGGCCATCACAGTGGCCACGGCGTGCGGGGTGAAATACTCCGCATATTTGCCGCCTCCGTTTTTGTTGTAGTCGGCAATCAGATACTCGAACACGGTGGCGAAGAAATCGTATTTCTGGTCGAATACCTCCTCAAAGTTGAAGGTGATAAGCTTGTTCACCAGCGCTTTCGCGAAGTCGTCGCGTTTATCCACATCGGTGACATTGGTGGTGATGGCTTCGAACAGAGCCACATTGCTCTTGCCAGAGGTTTTGATACTGTAACGGTCGGCATTGGCCTGTCCCAGCGACACCATCGTGTCGTCAAAGGTGCCAGCGAAGCCGTCTTCCGCCATACGGTTATAGAGGGAAGCTATCAGAAACTCGGGCTTCATCCGCGGAGCTTCAGGCACAAAATCCTGCAGGTCTTCGCGTTCCGCATCCGTCAGTGCCTTGTAGGCGTCTTCCCAGTGCTCGGCATTGCGCAATCTGTCGCGGTAATCCGTGTCGGCACGTTTCACTTCGTAGCCGAATTTGTCGTTCAAGTATTTGTACAGGAACACTTGTACGATGATTTTGTACTCGCTACTGTCGCCCGACAACCCGTAGGCGGAGCAGGTGGCGCGAAGGGCGTCAATCAACGCCTCGGTCTTTTCTATATGCTGTTTTGTATCCATAGAATCTTATTCTTTTGAATTATGAATTCAATGTATTTTTCGAGATTCGTCGTTTTTGAATTTGTACATTCCGGTTTCGTGGGAAATGCGACCCAGAACTATCCATTTGTGCAAATTGTTCTCTTCTGCCCACTGGCTATATTTTTTTTCTATCAGCCAAGGTTTGTTGAGCTGCACTTGAGGAATGGTAGTGGATTTCCAAAGCTTTTCGGGAATAAGGTGGTTGCAAGCAAACGTATTGGCCTCTTGTTCTTCTTTTGTGTCCTCCATCAGATTGATAAACCTCTTTTCGGTTTCTGAAACATGAAGCTTTAAATGACCGATTTCATGCATCACAGCGAAAGCAAAATTGTCTATTCTGTCATATCGCTTGGTTACAACGATGGAAGGGATTCCATCTGTGTCTAAGAATGAATAGCCATCGATGCTCGCCTTATCGACTTTTTCCACAATGCAAAACCTTATACCATTATCTGACAATATTTTTTTGGTGCTTTCAATGACATCTTCATTTTTATTAAAAACATCTGCCAATTGTTGTATATAATCATTCTTTTCAGGGTTGTACACCTGAGTGGTTTGCTGTTGACGTGCAGCATACTGGGCAAGGACTTCCCAAGTGAATATAGCCCGCTGATCCGTACCTGACTTCTCAGATTTGCGGAATTTGCCCAAATTATATTTCAGCTCAGCAGGTTTGGGCAAAAGCAATTGGTGGACAACAAAATTCAATTTTTCGACACACGAAGCAAAGGCAACACCAACTCGCTTGAATATCAAATTGATGTTAATCATTTCGTCATACTCGTTTAATAACAATTGTGCTTTTTGTTCCTTGATACTGCGTTTTTTTATGACTTCACAGTCATACTCGTATTCGGCTTGCAACTTCATCCAGAATTTCGCATTGATGCCGAGCTCCCGTTCGAGGTCGTCGGCAACTTTCGGGGAAATGGCACGCTTGCCCTTTATGAGCTCGCTCAAATGGGTGGCTTGCATACCAATGGCTTTGGCAAAATCCTTTTGCTTGATGTTGCGCGCTTCAAGTTCGGCTTTAATGGTCGCTCCGGGCGCGACTGCCATAAAGGGTACTATTTTATTTTTTTCTTCCATAATGGGATTCGTTTATTTCTAACAATAATATTCTAATGCCTTCGTCAAATTCTTCGAATATTAACCGTTCTACTCGACCATTTTGTATCCTTACGGAGCTTTGTCCAGACCGATCGAATTTGAGTTTCTCATAGTGTAAAGAGCTGAATTGTTTCAATTCTTCTGTGTTTTCCACCGATAACAAACGATTGTAAACCGACACTAATGCTGCGCAGAAGACTTTATCTTTAGATAGTTTCTTATATTTATTGTTTTTTCCATACTCTATTAATTCTTGTAAGTCAATATCCGCAAAATCAACAATCATAATGTGATATTTTTGAGAGTGCAAAAATACAAAAAAATTACCATATCATGGTAACTTTTTTATTTTTTCTCTACATCACTCCGTTCATATCACCTCCGCCTGCAGCCGGAAGGCATTGCCGTCCACACGCATTTGGTAAAGTTTGATTTCCGGATTCAGCTTCTTGCGGGCATATTTGATTATTTTTTCTTTTTCAGTCGGATCTGTGTTCACACCAAAGTATATCGACTCAAAACATTCGCCCTTCAGCGGCATATAATGGTGAACCTCTTTCCAATCCATAACTTCATTGCTTTTGGAGCGTTCGGCTTGTTCGGGTGTTAAGGCCGCGTACATAGGACCCGGCTTGGGCATGACCAACCTGACCTCCTGTTCATACGCCCATTCTTTTGCTTTAGTACGCCATTGATAACTGAAAATATCCTCTGCACTATGATAAGCATTGGGGCGTTCAATTATATCCTGATATTGAACCTCTAAAATAAACGGTTCAAGATACAGGGAACCGAACATAGGAGGAACAGATTTCATCACTTTGTCCATGTCCAGCCCGATGCAAACGCCTTTGTGGTTATAGCAATAGTGACTCCACATCAGTATTGAATCATTGATTTTCGATAAACTGCAGAGCCAGGTATCGTTGCGCAAATTGAGGGCATCGAGTTCTTCTTTCTCAATCCACCAATCCTCTGGTATCCAACCTTGCAATCTTGAGGCGGGCACATTCGAGTAGTCTATCAATTTGGGATGACAATCGAAAGGGTCATTTAGCTGGGAGGCATTGGTGAATTGGAGATCTTGGTTCCCAATCATGCATTTAGCTCCGACAATGTCCAAATATTTGTAGAGAATGCGGGACATACTTATTCTATCGTTACTTGACCGTTCCTCAACAACACATTGCTGAAATTAGACGTTTAGTCCTCGCCATAATAAACTTTTTTTGCCTTTTCTACAAGAGGAACAAAAACATCTTTATGTTTCTTGAATTCATCATGATTAGGGAAAGAGATTTTATAAACATTATCACTTGAAATATAAGAGACATCCAACCCTGTATTTTCTATTTTTTGAGTTGTCTCCTCATCTTCGGGAAGTTTTATAAATAAGAATACAAAATTCTTTCGAGGTCTAAAGTAAATAAAGTTTTTTGCAACTCCATCTTTTGCTATCCCGATATAAAACTTATTGAACTTCAATTCAAAATCACCTATTATTTCTTTAAGTTCAGTAAAAATACTATCTACTGTTTTTATGATTTTTGGGGTACTAGACTTTTCCCAGTAATTTCTATCAGTAACCTCTGCAGTTTCAAAGTCAGCATCATTAGCTAAAGAAATTCTGTCTAAGACTTTTGTGAAAATAAGTTCAACATCATCTCCGTGTTTGATGGCAGACATTTGCAAGGCAATTAACGGTATTGCTCCATTAAAAAGGGAAATGACATTCATAAATCTGCCCGTTATTTCTTCAGCAACAATAACAGCGCAATGGTTATATTGGGGATAGCGTTTTTTCTCGGTATCCCAATACTCTAAAGTGCGAATGATGTGGCTTGGATCGGTACTGCCGAGCTGAATTTCGACTTCATATCTTTCCACACCGTCCTGATCTGAAAGTAGAATATCCAGAATTCCTCCCATGGGCTGCCTCTTTTCTCGTTGGATTGGAATTAAGTTTCCCAAGCCAAGCACAGAAGGGTCTGTAAAAATAAACTCCTGTATTGATTTTTCATTGATTTCAGGATGGTTTTTAAGCAATATCTTCTCGCTCTTTACTAATTTAGCCATATTTATTGGTATTTTATATTTTCGTACTAATTTGATTATTCTTCTATCTCAACTTGCCCGTTCATCAGCATCGGCAACAGCGAATCTCGAAGGCGGGTGAGGTGATTCTTCTCATCTGTTACTTGTTTTTGTTTTTCTCTAAAAGCATTGGTAATATTGCAATAGGTTTCTATCAATTTATCAGGAGGAAACGCAACTATATAGGACATCAAGTTTTCCTGATTAATTTTCTTTTGAATAGAACCCGTTTCAATTAACACCACAGGTATTGTCTTCAATAAGAAATAGCAGTACTCTAACCATTTTTTATTATTCAATGTGATAATATGAGCGTGATTATTCACCCAATTTTTACCCCAAATATATTGAACAACGGGATTGCCATTTTCATCGGACGTTGATCCGTCTTCTGCCAACAGCAAATAATCCCCATCAAATATGTATTCATCTACATAATCCATAATACCCGTAGCTCCATAATATGGGAATGGTCCTTTTTTATTTTCTCTTTCCTTATTTGATAATGGTATCCGTCGATAGTCTTCTAAAATTAGAATATTACTTAATTCTTTCACTTCCCACCCCTCCGGAATCTCTCTCTTCAGTTTTTCGTTCCACACCATCTTTCCCCCGGAGGATTTGTAGGGCTTGCCGTTTTCATCGGGCTTGCCCTGAGCAAAGTCGAAGGGGAAATCGAACTGCACGAACCAATAGTCGTAGAGCTGCTTGGCCATCGCCTCCAACTCGGCGTTCATGCGGGTGTTGAGGGAGATCTTTTGGTCAATATCAAATAATAGATTCCCAATTTTCTCTTGTTCAGAAATACTTGGGAGTATGAATTCAAAATCTCCAAGTTGTTCTAAACTTATATGAGGTATTGATGTGCCAGTATGTATTGTTTTGATATACTGCTCAAATCTATCGCTAAAGATAGCATAATACAAGTATTTTTGGATAGATTTTTCGTTATGTCGCACACATGCAACACGTTGAGCAAGGTAAAGCGGCAAATCACTTTCAGATACGATTGCTCTATTTCTCCCTACACGCGAACCATCCATTCCTATAACAATATCTTCATTTCTTTAAATGGATAATTCCACCTTTTATCAATATCCCATCTAAGATTACCGATGGTAACATTATCTCCTCTTACAACTCTAATTCCTTCTGATGAGTATTTGTGTCCATCAAAAGGGAAACCAGCTATAAGAGATGCGACTTCATTCAATTTACATTTCTTCATCTCTTATCTCAAAACATTATATTCCCTTAAATACTCTCCGGCGATGAGGTTGGATATGTAGCGGCGGTCGTCGGGCTGGGCCTTCACGTCAATGTCCCTCAATGCCGTTGCCACGGCGTAGATGACCTGCGCGTTGAAATCGGCCTCGTTGCAGATCAATTGCTCGCGGTTCATGATCAGCAGGTCGATGGCATCCTTCACATTGTTCAGCGCCCTGCACTGCTCCACCTCCTGTGGCGACAGCAGCGTTTTGCCGCTTTCCTGCTCGTGGCTGCGTATGCGCTTGTGCGCCCGCACAAATTTCACATCGCCACGGTATTTCTTCTGCAAATTGGCATTGCGGCGGTTAATCTCCCGAATGCGCTCCATTGCCATATCCATAAAACCGATATCCTCTTTGGCGTCGGCCATGCTGCCCACCTCGAAATTGCGCTTGGCAAAATGCTCCTGTATCAACTGCATCAGCGAGATGTATTCCTCATCATCCTGGTCAATGCAAGCCTGCATTTCATTGCTCAAAGCTTTCCGTTTCTGGCGCATCTCGTCTTTGATGTCGGTGCCTATCTCCAACTCGTTTTCGCCCCGCTTGCGGAACCGGAAGTCAATGGTGGCCAATGCCTCGTTAATCATACTGCTCACCTCGGCCTCGTGGCTAAACATGCTTTTCAGATTCAGGTTGTCGATGCGTGCATTCACCACCTTCAGCAGGTTCTGCAAGTCGCCGGGGTTCATCTCCTGTGCCAAATCTTTCAGTTCCGGGCTTCCGAATGTGCGCACCTCGTTCCACACCGCTTTCGCCTCCTCCAAACGATGGCGGATCTGTATCAACTTATCACGGTCTTCAATCTCCTCCATCTCCTGCGAGAACAGTTCGGCATTTGAAGGCGTGTAATCGAACAGCACCTCCTGAACATTCGCCATAATCTCCCTCACTTCGTGAGGCGTTACCAGCACCGTTTCGGTCATTGTCTTCCCCTCTTCGCCAGTGCCAAACTGGTTCAGCTCTCTGGCGTAGGCATCGTTAATCTGGTCGAAATTGTCCTGTATGTCGGCAAAATCCACCACATAGCCGAACTGCATCTGCTTGTAGGGGCGGTTCACACGGGTCAATGCCTGTAACAGATTGTGGTCTTTCAGCTTACGGCCCAAATAAAGCCGTTTCAGACGGTGGGCGTCAAAACCCGTCAGCAGCATATTGTTGACGATGAGCAGGTCGGGGTGGTTTTTCTTTCGGAACCGGTAGCAAATGCCCTTTCTCGTCTCTTTGTCGTAAAAATCGTGAAGGATAAGTTCCGCGGAAATATCGTGATGCTGCCACGGAGTTTGCTCAAGGTCATCTTCGGGGATTTGCGCATCTGGTTCAGGCATATAGCTTCCGTCGGGTCCCGGCCCCATCTTCAGCAGGCGGAACATCATCCGCGCCTGCGGGTTGGTTTCGCATACAATGATGCCACCTAACGAGTTGTCGGCCTGCTGGATACGCCAGCGTTTGAAATCGGCGATGATATAGTCGAGCAAGGCGCCCACATAACGCGGATTTTCCAATATCCGCTCGCGTCGCACATCTTCCCGTTTTACCTGTATGGTCTCCTTGAGCTGCTCCCATACCTCCTGCAGTCGCAGCCGGTAGGAGGTCTCGATGTCTTCGCGGAGTATTTTCTTTGTAAAACCGTCCTCAATACTGCGGTTATAGTAGTAGGTGCTGATATAGTCGCCAAACACATCGCGGCTTTTCACCTCGTCGCCAATAAGCGGAGTTCCGGTAAGTGCAATATGAATGGCTTTCGGGTCGCTTTCGAACAGCCGCGCGAGGAAAGAGCCTTGCGGATTATAGTCGCGATGGGCTTCGTCAAGGAAGTAGATGCGCTGGATGTTGACGGCATAGTCCGGGATATTCACATTGCCATCACTGTCTTTCAGTTTCTGGATATTCACCACGATGATTTCGGGTTTGCCCTCGTTGCCCTGTTGTGCCGTGGTGGTTTGGAAGGTCTTCATCAGCTCGTCGCGCGAATCCACATTAATGACCTTCAACCCACGATTGGAGAATTCAATGGTGGCCTGTTCCATCAGATCGAGACGATCGACAAAGAAGTAATATTTGGGCACGATGCCCTTGTTCTTGTAATAGTCGGTCAGCACGCGGGAGGCGAAATAGGACAGGGCCGTTTTGCCCGAGCCCTGCGTGTGCCAGATGATGCCGCTGCGCACTCCTTCGCTAAGTTTTTGGCGGATGGCCTGCGTGCCGAACACCTGCGGATAGCGCATCACGTGTTTCTCCAAAACCGCTTTGTTGGTATCTTCGTCG
>CACYHL010000004.1 GCA_902774205.1 uncultured Bacteroidota bacterium
GTTAAGAGTGTAAGGAGTCGCACTTTTTTTTGAGGCGACAGAGGAGGTCAGCCTATACAGGCTGTCGTATGTGTAAGTGTGCGAATATGAGCCTCCAAGCGAGTTCTGAAATGCTGACGTGTTCTGTGCCTTTGTTATGTTGCCCGCCTTATCGTATGTGTATGCTATATTCTGCAAGAATGCATTATTGCGGTTTTTCAGGCCGAGGTTGGTGAGACGTTGCAGCACATCGTATGCGTAGCCTGCCCACGTACCGTTACCGTACCACACGTCTGTCCTGTTGCCGAACTTGTCGTAGTGGATACTGTCGATATAATAATAGTAGTATTTTGAAATTCTCAGAGGATCTTCACCATTATTTTCTGTGGCTGTTATCTCATCGCTTATATCATCTGATTCATAGCCTGCGTCGTCCGTAGTGTCATCACCGCCCTTTAAGACAAATATCTTGTTGTAATAGCCATGTACTCTGTCCAAATTCCCGCCGAGGTCGTAGGTATAGTACACCGTCTCATTGTCGGGATAGCGTATATTCAGTATGCGGTTCCAGCTGTCGTATGTGTATGTCATCTTGAAAGAATATACCGAGTCCTCTTTCGGCAGCACAAAGGTACGATTATTTTCAATAACTTCACCCATCTTCCCATATTTGAAACTCTGCCAGCCGGATGCGTCCTCTAAAAGTGTCACCCTTCCCTTGGCGTTGTCCGCTGCGGTGCTATCACCGTAAGTGTAGCGCACGTTGTTGCGCGGATTGTCGGGGTATGTTATGGAATCAAGGCGGCTGTAAGTGTAATGGTAGTTTATGCTCTTGTTGCTGTTGTACAGTGCCTGTGTCTGGTGTGTGAGCATATTCCCCGCGGGGTCGTAAGTCCACCTGTCGGTACCCGCGTCGGGGTGCGTGCGCTGCGTCCTGCGCCCGAGCAGGTCGTAGGTGTGCGTGGTTGTGAACCCGCCCGGGTCGGTGCTTGAGAGCAGCTGCCCTATCGGGTCATACACGAATGTCGTAACCGCACCGAGCGGCGCGCTCTGCTTAACGGTAAGCCCTATCGTGTTGCTGAGCGTGCGCACCGTCGTGCCGAGCGGGTCTGTCGTGGAGGTCTGGAAGTATGTCCTCCCGCCGTGCTGCCCGAAGCCGTAGGCGGTGCGTGTGCTGTCGTTTGTCGGCAGTGTCACCTTCGTGGTGCGGTCGAGGATGTCGTAAACGGTTTCAGTGAGTGTCCCCGCAAGTGCGGAGTCCACATAAGCGTAAGATGTCTGCAAAGGAAGTGAGACGGGGTGCCACTGCCGCACCATCCGTCCGAAGGGGTCGCGCAGTATCCTGCCTGAGACGACTGTCCTTGCCCTGCCGTCCACCTCTGCATCGCGCTGCTCCTGTATCACGCGTCCCCAGCCGTCACAGAAGACCACCGTCTGCAGCGGGTTTGTCGGGTGCTGCGGATCGAACCGCTCCGTCACAGAGTAGGATACGGGGTGCGTGCCGTTCTGGGTGCTGCCGAGCCTGTGCGGGCAATATTCACTCCTGATGGTGTATGTGCCCCCCGCCTCTATCTCGTATGGGGCGATAATGCGGGTGCACCTGCCGGCGTTGTCATAAACGTAGCGCATTTCCGCGCCGTTAGCGTCAACTGTGCGCAGCGGCTTCCCGAAACGGAAGTCGTAATCCGCATACGAGTGCAGCCCGAAGACGTCCGACACCTCTGCCGGATATGTGTGGGCCACTGTGTCGTATGAATATACCACAAAACGTCTGTTGCTGCCCCCGTCCTCGGGCAGTGTGAGCCGCGTCACGTTCCCGTAGCGGTCGCGCAGCATGTCGTGGCGGGCGGGATGGATTCCGTTCCCGTTGTGCTGCATGAACACGGTCATGAGCCCTCCGAGGCTGTCGTATGCCGCCGTCCGCATCCGCAACAGCGCGTTGTCATGGCCGCGCACCTCCACGCTCACGGGCAGTGATATGAGGTTGTGCGCCATCCCTGCAGCGTATGAGATGTCTGCGCGCACGTAGCCTTCCGTGTTTGTCGTGTCACCATAATATGTGTATCCCGTCACGTTCCTGTGCAGGTCGTAGTTGCGCTCCACGGCGGTTGTTATTGATGGGGACGGGGCACCCTCGTAGTAGTTCGTTATCTCCACCTCACGCGAGGTATAAACCATGGAGGGGCATTCCGGGTCGCCGACCGGCGTCCCTGCAGCGTCCATCATCGAGGCGTAATAGAATGTCTCCACGTACCTGCGGCCGGCTCCGTCATGGCTGCACGAGTAGGTCTTCCTCCCCATCCTGTTGAAGTGCATATTGTCGAACTTCTCCACAAAATACCTGTACACCGAGCCGTTTGCGGGGTTGCAGTGCAGCGTTGTCACGGAGTCGTAGCCGAAGTCCGTGCGCTCATAGCGGTCATGGTGAGGATGGGCGTACGCGAACCGTGTCAGCGTGAGGCTGTCCGGCAGAGGGGAGAGCCGGTCCCTTGTCCTCACCTCCGTGAGGTTCCATACCCGTTGCGGCTGCTCGTATGAGACCGGCGAAAGCGTGTAGTCAAGCTCAACCACCGACTCGGTGAAATTGGTAACTTTCCTCAGCAGGTTTGTCTTCCCCGCGCGGTTATACCGCACCGTCATAGAGGTCTCTGAGTTGGAGGTCACGATGTCGGGGAAGCCGTCACCGTTGATGTCAGCCAGCTGCAGGCTGTCCCTGCTGAATGAGCGGCTGTACGGTGTCGCGCTGACCCCTGCCGTGACCTTCACACAACCGAATATTGTGAACCCCGCCGTCAGCGAACCTGTGATGGACTCGCTGTAGCTCGCGCCCCTGTTTATGCCGCCGTGGAATGGTATCGTGTCCCATGCGCTCCAATGGCCGCCTCCGGTATTGTATCTCACCATTATCCCCGCCGGTGAGTGCGAGACCAAGTCCGGCAGGCCGTCACCGTTGAAGTCGGAGAGCATGGCCTCACCGCCGTTTGCCGATTTGTTTACGGCGATGCCGCCGCTGATGCTGTACTGCGATATGCTGAAGTTCACACCCATCGAGAGCCCCTCGCTTGTGCTGCCACCCTGCCGCAACGCATAGCTGCCGTAATTTTCAGGATGGAAGAACCCGTATCCGAGGTTTAGGCGGACACTGCCGTTAAAGCGCACCCTGTCGGGCAGCCCGTCCCCGTTGATGTCCAATAGCGAAAATGCGGCGTCATCAGCTCCGCTGCCGTTGGAACAGCCCGGTGAGCCGGAGCCCTCGAAAGAGAACCTTGCGTTTTTCGGGTTGTTGGAGGCGCCCCGTTTGGGAAGGGGGTAGCTCGCCCCGAAGGTGTTGCCTGTTGAGGAGGTGTTAGTCTCCGATATGCCCGCGGCGTCTGCGTCCTGCACCATGCCCAACGGTCCGATACCGCCCCATGGCATGGTGTACTGCACCGCTCCACGCCCGACCACATCGGGATAGCGGTCCCCGTTCAAATCCATGTAGTCGGTCACTATCTCACTGTACCCCGTTGACTTGGAGGCACCCATGCTTATGAACGTCCCTGCTGCCAGCGAACCGTTGGTGAGGGCTGAGCGGCTCTGCTTGCGCACCGTCATCACAGGGCCGCCGTTCACGCTCACAGGCACGGGGTGGTCGTAAACGGTTATCTCTTCCGCCGTTCCCGGCACGTTGGTGCCTGTAGGCGGCGTGGCGGCACGTGTGTTGGCGTGCAGCGTGTCCCCAATGAGCGTGGTGCCGCCGTATCCCGTATAACAGCCGTGGTCGCCGCTGGCGGTCATCTCCACCCAGCGCGTGGCTGATGACAACGGGTTGTATGCGGAGTCGAACATGGCTGACATCCCTGCACTGCCCATACTGTCACTCAGCTGCGAATACTGCAGGTGAAGTGATGCGGTGTCACAGTCGGTCACAGACTGCGCCGCAAGATGCTTCGGCAGCAGCAGGGTGCTTATTGGTATCAGGGTGTCGCGCAGAGTGCTGTCGTTGCGGTAGGCGAACTGCCCCCAGCCACGGTACAATGCGCCAAAAAGCCTGTGCTCTAATGTGTCGAGGCGTGTCCCCCTGTAGTTCCTGACATCAAACTTTGGGACAAACCTCCCTGACAGGGTGTCTGTGTGCACAGAGTCGAAGAGGGCAGAGTACGCCACTTCGGAAACGAACCGTATCCCTCCCCAGCTGGTGTTGCCGCCGCTGTCAGCGGACACCACGAACCTTATCTCATCTCCAGCGGAGACGCTCCTGCCAGTGAGTGCCACAATGGTCCCGAACACGGTGTCAGCGGGTATGCGCACCGAGTCAATGCACTGTGCGCCATGCATGACACGCAGTGTGGCGGGAACGGTCAGGCTGTCCGCCAAAAGAGTGCCTGCCATGTCAACGCTCCCGTTCCGATATGCCTGGAAGTACGGTTCCGCTGTCAGCAAGAAGTCCCTTCCCGAATCGTACACCCTTCCGTCAAGCCCGTACATGTCGGTTGTGTCAGCACCGGACAGGTAGATGATGTTCTGCCTCCATGAAGTCATGTCAAAGAGACGGCAGTCCTTTGACATGAGCCTGAAGAAAATGATGTCACCTTCCGACACGTGTGTATGGAGCGTGTCGGTATGGAGCCCGTAGCCATCCGCGGGTATGTCGTTTCGCAGAAGCTCTGTCTCCGCACCTGCGCGGAGCGTGTCCCCTGCAAGGGTGACGAGTGTGTCAAGCTGTACGGTGTAGCTTACGCCGTCCGCATAGTGGGACTGTGTGCGTGCCTCGGAGGTGTCCTCCTCAAGGCGTATATTGGACAGTATGCGGATGAACCCGTTGTATGGGGCCACCCAGACACGGACCGCCTCAAGTTCAGGGTCATCCTGCTCCAACGCGCACACAAGGTATGGTGTTTCCCCCTCAATGAAACCCACGGCGCATCCTATGCTGTCGCTCACGCTGCCGTCAAATATGATGCCGCCGCACGGAGTTGCCGAGGTGGACACGAAAATGTTCCCCGCATTGGGCGCGTCAGGCGGTGTGGTCGCTATCACATTCAAGGGGGTGAACGTGGCACGCCCCGCTGAATCCAATGAGTTGAACAGCGGCCCTTTGTCCGTCACAAGGTCAGGCAGGCCGTCGCCGTTGATGTCCGCAAAATAGGTGGAGGTCGTGGTTTTGGTCACCGGCCATGAGCCGCTTGCCGTCAGGCCGAGTGAGGCTTGCAGTCCCCAGTCTGTTGTCCTGCCGCTCTCTTTCAGGAAATCTGTCACTCCCGCAAGTTCCACCCGCGGCCCGAACGAGAACGTGCTGTCGCTTGTGGCTGTCTGGGGGCGGTAATAGACACGCCCACCGCTCTTGAAGACCTTGTCGGCAAGACCGTCACCGTTGAGGTCTATAAGTGTTGAGACCCCCTCGTTCCCCGATTTTGAATATGAGAAGTTGCCGCCGACACTTGCGCTCGTCATGCAGATGAGCGCCCCCGTGCCGACAGCCGCCGTACCGCCAACGCTCCAGCTGTTGCCGCGTGTGGCGCCTAATGCGGTGGCCTTGTCCCCATTGCCATCGACCCCTGTGCTGATGAACCCAGCCCCAAGACCGTCGTCAGGCAGCGAGCCGATTGTGACTGGTTGTGAGAACATCTCCGCCGCTGACGGATAGTCTTCGTAGTCAAAGTCATAGCGCAGCAGGTAGCTGTCCTTCCCATGCCTGAGCAGCGACTGTATGTTGCCGCAGTCAACGTCCAAAGCGCCACCATCATGCCTCACAAACGTTTTGAGCCGTGTCTTGAAGCCGCTCGCGCGGCTGTTCTCCGTGAAGAAATAATATGCCCTTACAACAGTGTCCTTGTATTTGACCTGCACATTACACAATGTCGCCGCCGTCACCTCCTTGAAACCGTGGCGGCAGTCGGTCATGGGGTCGCTGCGACCGTCATTAAGACGGAACACCACCGAGTATGCCCCCGCCTCGGAGCTGTCCGCCCCGCTGAAGCAGGTGTAGCTTATACTGTCGGGGTATATCTGCCTGCCGGAGTTCACGGAATCCGTCCTGTAGTGGTATCTCACGCTGTTTCCATAAGGGTCAACGCTCTCCGTCAGCATCCATTTGGCGATGTTACCCATATCGTCGGCGAGCACCCCTCCGAAGTCCACGGTGTCCGCCGTTTTGCTTTTCCCATAGTAGTGTGTCACCCCGTCCCGCGATGTCACGCTCCACCAGTAGTCAGACGGGGAGTTTCCATGCCTCACTATACTGTCATGCGCCTCGTCCCTGCGCGGGTAGAAGCGTGTGCTGTCAGGAAGCCTGCCCGTCCATTTGTTGGTGCGGTGCGGCATGGGACGCGCATTTCCAGACGTGTCCTTTGTTACCAGCTGCTCCCCTCCAAGAAGATAGACCTCGCTCTCAAGCGCGGGGTCATAGCGCGGCACACCCCACCTGGTCTCAACGGTTATGGAGGGGATGGCTATGTCCCAGCCCACACCAAGCCAGCCGTTGCCGCCACCGCTGCTGTATGTCAGCGCAAGCGACGGCTGCATCCCGTTGCGGCCAGCAGGTATGTCAATGGGATAGCTGAGCTCCGCCGTCCCCCTGCTGTTCGCCACAGGAGGCTCTATAAGCCGCAGCCCCTCCAACGGCTCCGCAGCCTTCATGTCCGACATCATGGTAGGCGTGTAGTTCTGCGTCTCCGGCATCTCCGGCGCCGTTATCACCGCATTGATGAAATCAATCGGCGAGTTTTCCCCACCGCTGCCGCCATCACCGTCAGGCGCGCCGCTTCCGTCCGCCTCTTTCGGCTGCCAGAGCACCGTAAGGACACAGGCGGCGGTATCGGAGCCGCCCCGCTCAAGACGCTCCCATGCGCCGGCGGCGCGGTCGTACCTGTATGTCGAGATGTCCTCCGCCGTGTACCCGCGCGGAAGCAGGGCCGTGTCGTATGGCACAGCCACCTCCCCTGTGAAACCTGCCGGAAGCGTCACACGCCCGCCGCGCGTCACATTGACCATGCCCTCCGCAAGCGGCGGTAGCGGCATTTCAGACATCGCTGCCGCCACAGTCCCAACTCCCTCGGCGTGTTGTGAATCACCATCTCCGACATGTCCGGAAATGACGGTGTAGCCATAGCCTGCGGCAAGCGCCGTGGTGCACGCCGCCACAAGTGATATGAGCATTATCCTTATTGTCTTTTTCCTGTCCATATACAATATATTTATGTTGTCATGTTCCTGTTCAAAATCTGACAGACACTTGAAGTTCAGGGAGGAATGTGTGAGTCTGTGCGCTGTGGCGGCGTTGTCAGTTCACCACCATCTGTACAGTCCTGTTTCCCATTGGGCTGCGTATCTCAAGGAGGTAGTAGCCAGGGCTGTCAATCCGGCCGTCAACCTTGTAGGCCTTCCCGCCGTCACACTCCCATACGCGCAGAAGCCTGCCGTCCTGTGTGTATGCCCTGACACTCGCGGGCGACTGCTCCGGATAGAGGATGTCAAGGGTGAAGCTACCGTTGTTCGGGTTGGGGTAAAGGGTGTATTCGGGCTCACCAACAGACACGGCACCGCCCTTTTCAGCGTGATTTTTGCCGGCCGCGTCAGCCATTCCACCGTCATCATCTGCAGGAACGGGAATCCCTGCCGTAAGGGAGCTTGTGTGCCTTGGCTGTACGGGGGACTTCCTTGCGAGGCAGAACATGTCTGCGCCGTTTCTGTCCGTGTCCCAGCGCAGGCCGTCAAAGAGCAGCAGCCCGCCGCTGTCCCTGCCAGACGGTGAGACCCACTCCGCCTCATCGAAGAGGCCGGCGCCGCTTCTGTCAACCAGCAGGAACATGGGCAGGCTGTCCTGCAGGGACAGGGTGTCGCCAATGGCAATCTGTGTCCCGTATTCGCTTGCTCCCATGCCCGTCACCTGCACTCTCGTCACCCCAAAGAGTTCCCAAAGGGTGTCGTCCCGCATGACCACACCGCTTGGTGTGGCTAACGGTACGCTGTCCGTGCCGAGCAGTATGAACGTCCCGTCCTCCATTTCGGGACCATCGGGAATGGAAAAGATAATCCGGCTGTCGAAAAAACGGCTCCTTGTCTGGTTTAGCCCGAAATGGTCGTCACGGCCGACACCGGCGATGAAATCCGACATGTCAGGCGCCTCCGCATAGCTCCAAACGCAGTTGCCGCGGCTGTCTCTATAGTCCGTGTGCCAGAGCGTGACGCCGTATTTCACGGCGAGGTAGCTCATCCACTGTGTCATCTGCGGGGCTGTTATCCTGTGTTCGAAACACACCGCTTCCGCAATGCTGCCGTCCAGCGTGAGAATGTCAGCCCGACCGACCGTCAGCAGGAGCGTGTCACCGGCTGGCGTCCCGTCCCATGACTGCGACAGGTAGTTTATCACTCCGCCACGCACGTTCACCTCGCCATAGCGGAGACTGCAGTCCCCTCCAAGTATGCGCTGTGTGGTCAGCCCTATCCTTGCGCCGAGGCTGTCCTCAAGCTGCCACAGTCCGTTCTCAGCTGAGGAGTCTGCCGCCCCGTAAACGACAATCATGTCGGCATCGCTGCCGGTATTGGGAATCGCGAAAACAAGCGCCGTGTCGCCACGCACTGCCAGTGCAGGGTTGAAGTTCATCTCTGCGGCGCTGCCTGAAGCGCGCCACCACACGGCAACTGAATCACTGGCAGGCTGGCCGGAAAGCCCCGCTGAAAACACCGCCGCCGCCACAAAAACCAAAAGTCTTCTCATAATGCTGATATTTATCGGTTGGTTTTCCCGTCTGTTTAATCAGGCAGTGGCACCAGTGACGGGCGAGTCATTTTATGCCTGCAAATATAATGTTTTTTTAATACAACAATCATATTCTTGAAAAATTTTTCACAAAAAATTGTAAAGCCTGAGGTTGTTGTGGCTCAATATTATTTTTGCCGATGTCCTGTGCATGTAGCGTTCCGTCACGGAAAGGGAGTGGTGGTCGGCGAGTTCCTTGACATATTTTGCGGGCACTCCGGATTCGAGGAGTTCGGTTATGCCGGTGTCCTTGAGGGAATAGAACTGGTAGCACGGCGGCAGCTTCAGGTCGCTGCGCATTTTCGCCCATGTCCTTGCGGTGTAGCGCGAGTCCTTCATCTCGTGCCCCGGCAGGTAGTGCTCCGAGAAAATGTACTCCTCGGGGCGGTGGTGCGCCACAAGGTCCAGATAGCCCATTATCTCAGGCGGTATCGCGATGGTTCGCGGCTTGTGGTTCTTGGCTATTTCAGCCGGAATGTTCAGCAGTTTCTCCGCGTAGTCGATGTGCCTGATTTGGAGCATGAGTATCTCCTTCGGCCTGACGAGGCATTTGTAGCACAGCTGCATCACATAGAGGTACGGTGTAAGTCCGTGCTCCATGAAATACCCCGCTATCTGTGTCCTCACCTCTATCGGTATTGTCGTCCTGCGCTTTTCCTCCGCCTTTTTGACCGGTATCCTTGCAAACGGGTTCTCCTTCAGCCATGTTTTGGAGATGAAAAAGTTGAAGAGGCTCTTGAGGAAATGCAGGTAGCTGTTGTATGTCCGCGTGGCGGTATGCGGCCTGTGCGACAGGGCTTCGGCCATCTTTTCTGCGTCCGCGGCGGTGAACGCCCTGACGGGCAGCAGGAGCTTGCCCTGTGCGGTCATCTGCCGCTCCGTCCATTTCAGGTATGACCTGTAGCTGCGCATGGTGTCAGGGCGGACCTGCCCGCGGCGCGACTTCAGGAACTCGTCAATGCCCTGCTTGACGGTGATGCCGCTGTAGAACTCGGAGCCCTCAATGAACGGGTTCCAGCCGTCAAACAGCCGCACATTTATCTCATGGCACAGGTGAAGGGCGTACCTTGCACGCTCCCGCGCCCCGTGCACGCGGTTTATTTTGACCCGTTTCCGTACCAGTTTGCCGCTGCCCGGATTCAGCACATAATAGACCACACAGGCCTCTTTGCCAGGGCGGTATTCCGCTGGCCTGAAGTTGATTAGATTTTGTGTCATGATTATTCTTCTTGTTAAAAATGTTTGAAAAAGTCCCCAAGAAAATTACGAAACTGCCCCGATTCTGTTACGATTTTGACCCGATTTTAATGGGGTTTATATTGCAAACGCCTAAATGACAATAATTTGCAATAGAAAGTGGGAGTTGTGAAATAATTTTTGCGGTTGCATAACAAAATGATAAAAATGTTATATTTGGCAATGCAAAAAATTTGTTATGCAAGGACAAAATCCCTCCCTTTCGGCACGGTACTATCCTTCGGCTCCGCTCAGGAACCGCAACTCCGACCTCTCCATTTGGATAAGCGTTGATCCGCTCTCGGACAAGTACCCGAATTTGAGTCCGTACACCTATTGTGCGGACAATCCGGTGAAATTGGTGGACCCGAAAGGGATGAATTTTGGAAATTATTATGACTGGGATGGCAATTGTATAGGGATAGATAATATTGATGACAATAAAACATATATTGTGAGAAATACAGAAGGGATTTCTGTTGATAATGGTATTGTATGTGTAAATAACACCAATAGCGTTATTTTATTGCCTGACATTAATTGTCGAGAAGAAATTGTAAATAAACTTACTGAATTTGATTCAAATAATCCCAATGCAGAATGGGGCGGCTTTTGTGGCAATTCTTGGAATCAATCCAAGCAAAGTTATGAAAAACAAAGTATTAGATGGGGAATATATGGTAACCAAGGTGATACTTGTACACCAAATTCGTTAATTGCTTTTGATTGTAATACGATAAATGCGGATAATTTTCAAACGACTTTTGATTATCATAGTCATGGCAGTGGTATTTGTGAAGCTACAGGTAAAGGCTGGATTCAAATGCCAAACGAGGTTGATTTGTCTAATAGTGCACAACGTAATTTATCATCACAAGGTAAAACTTTTGCAGTGTTTGGCATGAAAGATAAAACGGTATATTTTTATGATAATAATTCTTGTTATGGGAAATTGTCCTTTAATAACTTTTTGAAAATAAAATAAATGAATGCCGTTAAATGGTTCAAATATTTAATCACCACTATTGTCCTGCTGTTTGATATTCAAATGATAAAAGGACAACAGAATATTGTGTATGACGCACCTCTTTTTGACGATGTTATGCGTGAGATTTTGTCAACCCAAAATGATTCACTACACGACAAGGAATATTTTAACAGGAAACTACACTACTACACATTGTTTTATGATGCTTTGAGTGATTCAGTCAGAACTGAATTGTTTGAAAATTCATGGCATTTGTGGACTACGCCAGAATTGTACTTTACAATTGATTCGGCTGAACGAGCGGAAAAATTGGAATTTTGCGCGAATTTGTGTAATTTTTTTGAACGCATCATTTATACAAGAAAACAGCAGGAATTTTTGACCGAGTATTATGAATCAATGAAAGATTCAACACGCTTGAAATTCCGTTTGGATAACAGGCAAATACCTTTGAAAAAAATATCCGTCTATTGCATAACAAAAGATTCTGCAAATAATATCAGCAAAACCAAACTGAAAACAAGCGCTTTGGCTTTCCAACTACCTATTGAAAAGTCGGAAGACACATTATATCTTGTGGCCAAATATCGTAAAAAATACTTTGAGATAGTTTCAGGACAGCTTAAATATTATCTGCAACATACAATATATGTTGATGTCTTTATGAATGATATTGAAAATGCCGTTGACTGTAAAAAGCTGGAAACATGGAATAATTTTAAAGTGACTGATGACACATGGGCTTTAATCCACGTCGTATGGGAAAGATACGGCTACATGGTGCCGGAACGTTGGCAGGCAATTGATGATTATAGGCAATACCGCAAGCAAATAAAACAAATGCTGCAAAATCAAAAATACGGTGAGAGGAAAGTACTTGGTTGGAGCACATATAAGTTTCTACATAGGAAGAAACGGGCAGAGAGATAGTAGGAGTGACTAAAATCCTTACAGGATATTAGTGCAAGGAACGTGTCTCAAAAACTCTATTGACTTGGCGATAAGCTCGTACATAATGGTGTCGTTTTCTACAAAAGGCACTATTTTGCGGTATTCGGCAATCAAATCCTCAATGAACGGAGATGATTTCAGCGGGCGGCGGAACTCAAGCGCCTGTGCCGCATTCAGCAATTCGATGGCCAAGATTTTCTCCACATTGTTGACGATGACGTACGCTTTTGTCGCGGCGTTCGCGCCCATACTCACGTGGTCTTCCTGTCCCTGCGACGACTCAATTGAATCTGATGACGATGGCATTGTGAAGGTCTTGTTCTGGTTAACAATGGAGGCGGCGGTGTACTGCGGAATCATGAACCCCGAATTTAAGCCCGGCACCTTCACAAGGAAAGACGGCAGCTCCCTTTTTCCCGCAATGAGCTGATAGATACGGCGTTCCGAGATGTTGCCGAGCTCTGACATCGCTAACGAAAGGAAGTCGAGGGCAAGTGCGAGCGGCTGTCCGTGGAAGTTGCCAGCCGAGATGATTTTATCCTCTTCAGGGAAAACTGTCGGATTGTCTGTCACAGAGTTGATTTCTGTCTCAAATACTGAGATGACGTATGAGATGGCGTCTTTCGAAGCACCGTGAACCTGTGGAATGCACCTGAAAGAGTAAGGGTCCTGAACGTGTTTTTTCTTCCTCGTGATGATTTCCGAGCCTTCAAGCAGCGAGGCGATATGCGAGGCGGTTGTAAGCTGTCCGATGTGCGGGCGCACCAAATGCACCGACAAGTCGAACGGCTCTATGCGACCATCGTACGCGTCCAAAGAGACGGCGGCGACAACATCTGAGAGATAAGCGAGATTGCGCGCTTTCAGCAGAAGCCATACACCGTATGAACTCATGAACTGCGTTCCGTTGAGCAGCGCAAGCCCCTCTTTTGACTTGAGCGTAATCGGCTCCCATCCGAATTTCTTATTTATCTCAGCGGAAGGATATTTTTTACCTTTATAATATACTTCGCCCAAACCCAAAAGCGGGAGACAGAGGTGCGCGAGCGGGGCAAGATCGCCGGACGCGCCAAGAGAACCCTGCTGATACACAACAGGATAGACTCCCTTGTTGAAAAATTCCAACAGCCTTTCAACAGTAACGAGCTGTGCTCCGGAATTCCCGTATGAAAGCGATTGCACTTTCAGAAGCAGCATCAGCCGAACAATCTCCTGCGGCACCTCTTCGCCGACACCGCAAGAGTGCGAGACAACAAGGTTGTGTTGCAGCTTGGAAAGATCCTCCAACGAGATTTTTGTGTTGCACAGAGAGCCGAATCCTGTGGTGACACCGTAAACCGGCTCTTTGCTCTTTGTCATCTTCTCGTCCAAATATTTCCGGCAACGCTCTATGTTTGCTTTCGCGTTTTCCGACAATTCCAGTTTCTTGTTCTCTTCAAGAATGCTTTCTATTATGTCGAGAGTCAAAACCTCGTCTTTTTCCGCAATCTTATATTTTTTCATTTTTAAATTATTTTAAGATTAAGTGGTTACACATTTAATATATAGGTTCGATTTTAACCGTTGTGATTTTTTTGAGAGCTGTGACAATGCGCTCGGCTTCGCGGTGACGGACTGTGAAAGTTATAACATAATCCATCTCAAAAGTCTGTTCCAAAATCTGCACATAACTGTCTTTCAGAATCTGCATGACACTGTTCATGTCGCTGAACTCGAAATGGATACGGAACTTGTCGTTGACAGTCTTCTCTATGATCGAGGCGTTGTCAAGGGCATCTTTCGCCGCGGTTTTGTATGCGTTTATGAGCCCGCTGACACCCAATTTTATCCCTCCGAAATAGCGGATTACCACCACGAGTGTATTGGTGAGGTCTTTAGACATCAGCTGACCGTGGATTGGCCGCCCTGCCGTTCCCGAAGGTTCGCCGTCGTCATTGATACGGTAAGCGTCTTTCGAAGGCCCTAAGATGTACGCATAGCAATGATGGCGCGCGTCGTGGTACTCCTTGCGCAGTTCGGCAAGCCGCTCCTTTACCTCATCTTCGCTGCACACGGGGAACGCAACGGCTATAAACCGGCTTCCCTTCTCCTTGTACAGACCTTCCGAGCGGCCTTGTACGGTTTTATATGTGTCGTCAAACAGCATTTGTTACCAGATGTTTGCCCTTTCTTCGGGTGCGATCCACATTTTGTCACCTTCCTTGATGCCGAACGCCTCAACGAATGGGGTGATGTGTTTCAGAGTCGCGTTGACGCGCATTTCGCCAAGAGAGTGTGGGTCTTCTTTCGTGCGTCTGAGAATCTCCTCTTCACGGATATTGTTAGCCCAAACGCCGGCGTATGCGATGAAGAAACGCTGGTCAGCGGTGTAGCCATCCATATCCTCTTGGATTCCGCCTTCAGCTTTTGCCTTTTGCAAGGCAACGTAAGAGACATTCAATCCACCGTTGTCAGCGATATTTTCACCAAGAGTGAATTGTCCGTTTGCGAAAACGCCCGGCAGCACTTCGATTCCATTGAAGAAATCAACCAAGACCTTTGTTCTGGCCTCAAAATTCTTGCTGTCCTCTTCTGTCCACCAGTTGTTGAGGTTGCCGGTTTTGTCGTAGTTGCGGCCCTGGTCATCGAAGCCGTGAGTCATCTCATGACCGATTACAACGCCAATGGCTCCGTAGTTGAAGGCATCGTCAACATTCATGTCGAAGAACGGTGGTTGCAGAATGCCTGCAGGGAAGCAGATTTCGTTGGTAGTGGGGTTGTAGTAAGCGTTCACCGTTTGCGGTGTCATCAGCCATTCCATCGGATCAACGGGTTTGCCGATTTTCGAGAGCTGGTATTCAGTCTCAAACTTGGTGGCTCTCAATATGTTAGCGTAATAACTATCTTTCTTTATCTCCAATGAGCTGAAGTCTCTCCATTTGTCAGGATAGCCGATTTTCACAATGAAAGCGGAGAGTTTGTCAAGGGCTTTCTCTTTTGTCGCCTCGGTCATCCAAGTGTTCTGGCTGATTCTTTCAGCAAGTGCCGACTGAAGGTTTTTCACAAGGTGAAGCATTCTCTCTTTTGCCTCAGCGGGGAAATATTTCTCAACGTACATCTGTCCGACCGCTTCGCCCATTGCTCCGTCAACAGTGCTCACAACGCGTTTCCATCTCGGTTTCATCTCAGTTTTGCCGGAAAGCTGTTTGCCGTAAAAATCGAAATTCGCTTCCACAAATTCGTTGCTGAGGTAGCCCGCCGCATTGTTTATAATCTGGCATGCGATATAGTTTTTGATAATGTCGAGAGATGTTTTTGAGATAAGTTTGTTCACATTTTTGATATACTCAACCTGCCCGACATTAAGTGATTCAATATCAAGTCCAAGACCTGTGAGATATGCTTTCACGTCAATGACTGTAAGGGATTTCTGCAAATCCTCAACAGAAGTCATATTGTATGTCTTATACGGGTCGCGGGTGTCGATTTTATCCATAAAAATATCAGCCATGGATTTCTCGAGATTCAGAACTTCCTGAGCCTTAGCTTGTTCGTTGTTTTCGAAGCCAGCCATTTTGCTGTAGCCCGACATTGCCATAAGTTTTGTCAGAAAATCGGCATAACCTGTTCTTATATTCTCCATTTCCGGGTCAAGATAGTAGTCGCGGTCGCCGATGCCAAGACCTGTCTGCCAGAGCCATGCTATTGTCATGCTGCTGTTTTGCGGGTCAGCTTCGCCGAAGATTCCGAAAAACGGGGAGACGCCTATTTTGTTGAGTTCCACAAACTTGGCTGTAAGTTCTTTTTTGTCTTTAATGTCAGCGATGCCTTTAAGCAGCTCGGTGATAGGTTCCGCGCCCTGTTCCTCAAGTGTGAGAGAATCCATACCCATGTTATAGAGATCACCGATTTTCTGTGCGACAGTGCCCTCATCGTGAGTCTCGCCTGCAAGACTGATAATCAGTTCTTTAAGTTGAAGCTGGTTGTTTTCCGCGAGCTGGTCGAAACTGCCGTAGCGTGAATATTCCCCTTTCAGCGGGTTGTTTTTCTGCCAGCCGCCGCAAGCGAATTTGTAGAAATCGTCCTGCGGTCTCACTGTCGTGTCGAGGTTCTCGAATTTAATGCCCGATGTGCGCCCGACAGATTCTTCATTCTCTTTTGAGGATTTACAAGATGATAGGATTAAAGCACTGCAAATCATTGATAACATTAATACTTTTTTCATTTTTTTAAATTTATTTTGGTTATATAATTGTCAGAATAACACGATGTTTCAACAGCTGAGACCATTCTCAAGCCGCAATGCAAAAATACAATTATTTTAACTATTTTTAGTTGTCGAATTGAATTTATGGATAACTGTGGAAATGCAATTAATGGCGCACAGATTTCCCCCACACTTCCAACATAGATATGATTTTATAAACCAAGACCGCAGCAAGGACATCGGAAGATTTTTCCGCTGGGTTGGGGCAGAGTTCAACGACATCGAAGCCGACAATTTTCCGTGATTTTATAAGAAGTTCCAGAAAATCAAGCACTTGATACCAGCCGAGGCCTCCGGGCAGTGGTGTGCCTGTCGAAGGGACAACAGAGGGGTCGAAGCCGTCGAGGTCAATGGTGAGATATACATTTTCGGTGAGGCGGTCTATTGCCTGCTGCATCCACTTATTGTCATTGTGGATTTTGTGAGCGTAGAAAATGTTTTCGGGGACAATGTTTGGCTTTTCCTCAATGCAGACGTTGCGGATTCCGACTTGCACCACATTGGCGTATTCCTGTGCGCGCCGCATCACACAGGCGTGGTTGTACGGCGAGTCGTGATATTCGTCGCGGAGGTCGGCGTGCGCGTCAATTTGCAGCACCGACAGGTCGCCGAACCGTTCACTCATCGCTTTTATTGCCCCGACAGAAACGGAATGTTCGCCTCCCAAAAGGGCAATATGCTTGTTCATGTTCAGAAAATGGTTTACCCTGTCGTAAACTTCAGCGACCATAGTTTGCGGCGAAGCAAATGAGAATTTTGGCTTATCTGTGTGAATGCCAACCTTATAAGATTCAATTTCCAACGGAACATCGTATAACTCAATGCTGTCGGAAGCGTCAATAATGGCTTGCGGGCCTTTGTCAGCGCCTTTCACAAAAGTGCTTGTGCCATCGTATGCCACTGGTATCAGCACATATTTCGAGTTCTCAAGTTTTGAAAACTCAGGCTCCATATCTAAGAAATATTCCATATTATACTGATTTTCAATAAAATGAAAAATAATCAAACGGAAAACAAAATTACAGAAATTTTGGATAGGAAGGTGTGGGGGGAATTTTTTCACAGAACTATGATGATTCTTTGTGTTTTAGAGCTTTGGCAATTTTTAACGATATTTTTTACACAAAATGTGTACGTCCTATTGAAAATTCTTTTACCTTTGCAAGTTTGAATTAAAAAATGTAACTTGTTAAAAAACAAAAGATTATGAAAAAAATTAAAGTTGGTATTAACGGTTTTGGCCGCATTGGGCGGTTGGTTTTCCGTGCTTCTGTTGAAAGAGACGACATAGAAGTTGTCGCAATTAACGATTTATTGGATGTCGATTATATGGCATATATGCTTCGCTATGATTCGGTTCACGGCAAATTCCAAGGCACTGTCGAAGTGAAAGACGGGAAATTGGTTGTCAATGGCAATAGCATTCGTGTGACGGCAGAAAAAGACCCTGCGAACCTGAAATGGGACGAGGTTGGTGTTGAATATGTCGTTGAATCGACAGGGCTTTTCCTTACAGCGGAAAAAGCTGAGGCTCACCTTCGCGCCGGAGCAAAGCGCGTGATTATGTCAGCGCCTTCAAAAGATGACACACCAATGTTTGTTATGGGTGTCAACCATACAGAATACGCGGGACAGAAGATTATTTCCAATGCTTCTTGCACTACAAACTGTCTGGCTCCGTTGACGAAAGTCATCCATGAGAATTTCGGTTTGGTGGAAGGTCTTATGACAACGGTTCACGCAACTACAGCGACACAAAAGACTGTTGATGGTCCTTCAATGAAAGATTGGCGTGGCGGTCGTGCGGCTGGTGGAAACATTATCCCATCATCAACCGGCGCAGCAAAAGCTGTCACAAAAGTTATCCCGTCACTTAAAGGCAAACTTACTGGTATGTCGTTCCGCGTGCCGACTCTTGACGTCTCTGTTGTCGATTTGACCTGCCGTCTCGAAAAAGCCACAACATACGAAGAAATAAAAGCAGCTGTGAAAAAGGCTTCTGAAAACGAACTGAAAGGTATTCTCGGTTACACAGAAGACGCTGTCGTCTCTACAGATTTCGTTGGCGATGCCCGCACATCAATCTTTGATGCGACCGCCGGAATCATGCTGAATGACCACTTCGTGAAATTGGTCGCTTGGTACGACAACGAATGGGGTTACTCAAACAAAGTCCTTGACATGATTGCTTATACAGCGCAAAAATAATCAGTCATTTTGAAATTTTAAGGGAGGCAATCGGAAATAATTTCGGTTGCCTTTCTTTTTTTTGTATAGTTTGGCAAAGTTGTTGCAATAAGATTTTTGTCTTTATTAAAAGATTGAATTTTTAAATATAGAATAACCAGTTAAAAAGAAAACAAAAATGAACCTTAACAATTTAACAATCAAAGCGCAAGAAGCGATAGCCAACGCTGAGACGATTGCGGTTAAAAACCGGCAGCAGCAGATTGACACGCTTCACATATTGAAATCAATGTTGGACACTGACAACGATGTCGTGCCATTTTTGCTAAAAAAGCAGAGTGTGAACCCCAAAGCTATTCAGCAGGTGATAGACCGTATGATAAAGACTATCCCACAGGTGGAGGGCGGCGACATCTACCTGTCGAGCGGCGCACAGAAGGCGTTGCAGTCGGCTATCGTTTTCAGCAATGAGCTCGGTGACGAATTTGTCGCGTTGGAGCACCTTGTTTATGGTATTTTCGCCGCCAACGATAGGACATCGCAGGTGTTGAAAGACGCGGGTGTCACTGAAAAAGGCCTGAAAGCGGCAATCAGCGAGCTGCGCAAAGGAAGCAAGGTGACCAGCGACTCGAGCGAAGGAACCTACAACGCTCTTAACAAATACGCCACAAACCTGAACGAGGCGGCGCGCAAAGGCAAACTTGACCCCGTAATCGGGCGTGACGATGAGATAAGAAGGGTGCTGCAGATTTTGTCGCGGCGTACTAAAAACAACCCGATTCTCATCGGTGAGCCGGGTGTCGGAAAAACAGCCATCGCCGAAGGACTCGCGCACCGTCTTGTGGAGGGCGACATCCCTGAGAACCTGAAAAGCAAACAGTTGTATTCTCTTGACATGGGCGCGTTGGTCGCCGGCGCAAAGTACAAGGGTGAGTTTGAGGAGCGTCTGAAAAGTGTCATCAAAGAGGTCATCAGTTCTGATGGCGAGATTATCCTTTTCATTGATGAGATTCACACGTTGGTTGGTGCGGGCGGTTCCGGCGAAGGGGCTATGGATGCCGCGAACATCTTGAAGCCGGCCCTCGCGCGTGGCGAACTCCGCGCAATCGGTGCGACAACACTCAACGAATACCAGAAATATTTTGAGAAGGACAAGGCGCTTGAACGCCGTTTCCAGCCAGTGATGATTGACGAGCCCGACACCGCGGACGCAATTTCAATCCTTCGTGGTCTGAAAGAGCGTTACGAAACCCATCATCAGGTGCGAATCCTCGATGAAGCTATAATCGCGGCGGTCGAACTGTCGCAGCGTTATATCTCCGAGCGTTTCCTCCCCGACAAGGCTATCGACCTTATTGACGAGGCCGCTGCGAAACTGAAACTCGAAATAAACTCCGTACCTGACGAATTGGACGAAATAGAACGGAAAATCAGACAGTTGGAGATTGAGCGTGAGGCAATTAAGCGTGAAAATACCCCGGAAAAACTCGAACAGCTCAACAAGACGATTTCCGAACTTCAGGAACAGCGCAATGTCATCGCGACAAAATGGCGCAACGAGAAAGATGTCATTAATAATATTCAGGAGAAGAAAAAACAGATTGAGCAATATAAGTTGGAGGCGGCGCAGGAAGAGAGAAACGGCAATTATGGTCGTGTTGCTGAGTTGCGCTACGGAATCATAAAGGACGCTGAAAGCGAGATTGCAAAACTGCAAAGCGAGCTCACCGACATTCAGAAAGCCGGTGCGATAATTGATGAGGAGGTTGGTGCGGACGACATCGCCGAGGTGGTGGCGCGTTGGACAGGAATTCCGGTCAGCAAGATGATGCAGAGCGAGAGGACAAAGCTGCTGCACCTTGAGGAAGAACTCCACAAGCGCGTTGTCGGTCAGGACGAAGCCATCACGGCAATCGCCGACGCGATCCGCCGTAGCCGCGCGGGCTTGCAAGACAGCCGCCGCCCGATTGGCTCGTTCATCTTCATGGGAACGACGGGCGTTGGTAAAACTGAGTTGGCGAAGGCCCTGGCAGAATATCTGTTCAACACGGAAGACGCTATGGTGCGTTTCGACATGAGCGAGTTTCAGGAAAGCCACTCTGTCTCGCGTCTCATCGGCTCGCCCCCAGGGTATGTGGGTTACGATGAAGGCGGCCAGCTGACTGAGAAGGTGAGAAGAAAACCGTACAGTGTCGTCCTTTTTGACGAAATTGAAAAAGCTCACCCCGATGTCTTCAATATTCTTCTGCAAGTGCTTGATGATGGGCGGCTTACGGACAACAAAGGACGTACCGCCGACTTCAGGAACACAATTATCATCATGACCTCGAATATGGGCTCAAACATCATTCAGGACAACTACTCCAACAGAAGCAACTACTCTGACGAAGAGATATTTGAGCGCACAAAAGCCGAGGTGATTGACCTTCTGAAGAAGACTCTCAAGCCGGAGTTTGTCAACCGTATTGATGAGATTGTGATGTTCCAGCCGCTTTCAAAAAGAGAGATTAAAGACATTATCAAACTGCAAATCAATAAGTTGAATGAGCTTTTGGCTGAGCAGGACATTCATGTTGAGTTTACGAAATACGCTCTTGACCTTTTGGCTGAAATGGGTTACGACCCTATCTACGGAGCCCGACCGCTGAAACGTGTCATTCAGAAGCACATCTTGAACGAACTTTCGAAAATCATTCTTGAGGGCTCGCTCAACTCGTCGGAAACCATTGTCATTGACAGTCTTGAAGACGGCAAATTCGCGTTCTTCAACAAGGAAAAATAATACGATAGCAATATTCATTAAAAAAATGTGTATTTTTGTTATTCGTATTAAAAAAACAAAAACATGAAAAATATTGCTGTCATTGCCGGTGGAAACTCTGGCGAATATGAAGTGTCACTGAAAACAGGTGCAAATATATGTAAGGTGTTGGACAGAACTCTGTTCAACCCTTATTTTATTCATTTTAAAGGAATTGAGTGGACTTATACTGATGAGAACGGGATTGTTCACGACATAGACAAGAACGATTTTTCCCTGACTATTGACAACCGCAAGATAACTTTCGATGCGGCGTTTATAGCCATTCACGGCAACCCGGGCGAGGACGGAAAACTGCAAGGTTACTTCGATATGCTGAAAATGCCTTACACAGGCTGCGACCTTATGACCTCCGCACTGACTTTCAACAAATATTTCTGCAACCTCACCGCCGCGCACTTCGGGCTTCCTATATCCCCTTCTATCTGTTACAGAAGAGAGGACACAATAGAAAAAAAGGAAGTTGAGCGTATATGTGGCTATCCGTGCTTTGTAAAACCTTGTAACTCAGGCTCAAGTGTTGGCGTGACGAAGGTGCATGCTGAAGATGAACTCGTCGCTGCCATTAAAACTGCCTTTGATGTGGACGAATATGTGATGATAGAGAAATTCATCCCGGGACGGGAGGTCACATGCGGCGTGGCAAAAATCAGTGGTAAAGCTACGTCACTCGCGGTTACGGAAATCATCAGCAAAAACGAGTTCTACGATTTTGAGTCGAAATACAAAGCAGACCTGCACGAAATGGTCACACCTGCCGATTTTCCCCAGCCGGTTCTCAATGATATAATGCGCTATTCTGAAATTTTCTACCATAAAACAGGTATGAAAGGCGTTGTTAGAATGGATTATATAATAACTCCTGACAACAAACCGTTCTTTCTTGAGGTGAACACAATCCCGGGACAAACAGCTCTGAGTATTATACCTCACCAAATTGAACATATAGGAAAAGATTTGAAACAGGTTTATACAGATATTATTCTTGAAGCGTTAAATAATTAGTTATGAAATACTTACATAAAATATTCTCTATACTGGCAATTCTTTTTCCATTGTTTGCCGCAGGGCAGGGGATGGAAATTACGGTGATACCAACAGTGAAAACGGATTCTCTTTCGCTATGCCAGTATAAATTCTCGAAATACGAGCCGCTTGCGCTTTCTGTGTCGAAAACTGAAAAACAGACAGTCTTCAAGTCGAAAACTGCGCTCGAACCAGGGGTATATCTTCTGAAAGCCGACACTAACGAAATTGCTGAAATCCTGATTTCTGACAAGAAAAACCAGAAATTCAGAATCACTTTCGGTTCTGATTTTATAGCATTCGACAATAGTGAGGAAAATAACAAATATGCTGAATATCTATCTAAAAAAGCAGAATTTGCACTGAAAATCAAAAAGATAGAGAAAGAGTTCAGCGACACTCAAAAGGGCAATCTTCCAGACTACATGAAGCAGAATATTATCAGCAATCTTGTCTCTGACGCGCAAAAGACTGAAAAAGAGAAGAACGAATATTTCAAAAAACTGATGACGGAAAATGAGAGCATGCTTCTTGCTTCAGTTGTGAAATGTGACCTTGAGTTGCCGATACCGCCGCAAGCCTATTACCAGAATCCTCGTCTCATGCTGCAGTATGTCGCTGATCATGCTTTCGATACGTATCCTTTTGAAGATGAGAGACTTCTGAACTCAAAAATAGCATCGGACAAGATAAAACAGTACGGCAGCACACTCTATCAGTTTGAAGGCAACGGAGGCGAGCCTTACATCACAAAACTTCTGAAAAAAATATCAAACTCTTCTGACAAGACCTATTATTTCTTTTTTGACAACTTGGAGAGGACAATAGGCTCATTGAAATCACCGTTCTGGTCGGAGAACCTGTATATTTTGATGTTGAAAGACGCCTTGGCGCGTCCGAATTTGGAGAACGCCCGCTCAATCCGTTACAAGGACCAGCTCGGACGGCTTGACAAAAACCTCCGTGGCTCCACACTTCCGAACTTTAAAATCATGCTCTCTAACGACACTATAACAGATTTATACTCTGTGGAAAGCGAGTTTCTGATTCTCTATTTCCAAAACCCTGACTGCCCAACCTGCACCGAAGTCCGCAATCGCATGGCGAAAATGGAGACATTGAACAAGGCCCTCGCCTCTGGAAAACTGAAAGTTCTGACTGTCTATTTCGAGGAAGACGAAGCACTGTGGCGCCGTTATCTCAAAGATAAAGCCAATCCCGCTTACATGCACGGCTGGGATTACCAGCACGAGATTGAGGACAAAGAACTCTTCGACTTGCGAATCATTCCATACATCTTCTTCCTTGACAAAGACAAGAAAGTACTGAAGAAAGACTTGTTAGTCAATGAGATAGAGGATTTTGTAAAAAGATATGTAATATATTAAACGGTAACTCCTCATTCCTCACTTACTCCGCAACAACCGCCTCTTCCTCTGCGGGTTCTTCCATTTCTTCTTCTTCAACAACAATATCCCTTTCAAATTCTGATCTGAAATAACTGTTGTCTTTAATTTTGTCTTTCAGAAGATAGTCTGAACTTGTTCCAACCCACAACTCGCAGCTGTACTGGTTAGCCAAAATCACAAAACTCAATTTCTCGTCTCCTTCGTATGCCTCAAATGATATGTTTTTATCTTTTGATGACTCATTGAAAGAAATATCGTAATTATGAGCAAAACCTTTTTTCAAGGCCTTTGCAATCAGATTTCCTTTTCCGATGGCGTCACCATTCAAGTCGAACCTGTAGCAAATCGCGCTTATCGGAACAGTCTCGTTAAGATGGCGCTCATAATTCCAATAATCATAATAATATGTGTCGCTGTCGAAATAAAAATGAACAGAGGAGATGTCAATATCATCTGTAATATTCTGTCTTTCAGAGTAAATTACTGAGCGTGAATAGAGGGAAGCTTTTTCATATTTTGTACGTTCGCTAATAATTTTCAAAGTTGATTTTGCGCAGAAAGTGTCGAAGCATGTTGTCGTTGCGTTTCTTTCAAGAAGTCGTTTCACAAACTCATCAGCGTTATAATAATCAGAAACGACGTATGGCGCGATAGACGGGAACAGTTCATACAAATCGGTGAAAACTTCCTTGAATTGCGGATTAATCACATATTTCCCTTTCTTGTCAATGAATCCGATTTGGTTGCCGCAAGCCACAGCCGCGAGCCCGTCTATAAACGGATATGTGTATTCGAACTGCGGATTAATCACATATTTCCCCTTTTCATCTATAAAACCTGCCTTATCACCCGATGAAACAGCCGCAAGTCCGTCCATGAAAGTCGGGTCAATTACAATATCGAACTGCGGATTAATCACATACTGGCCTTTCTTGTCGATGAAACCTACAAGTTTTCCCTGCGACACCGCCGCTTTGCCGGAGTGGAAGCGGAAAGCGCCGTCGAACTGCGGATTGATGGCATACTCACCTTTCTTTGAAACATATCCGCATTTGTCGCCATTTGAGAAAGCCGCAAGACCTTCCGAGAAATCGTCAACTTGTTCAAACTGATAGTTTATCACCAATGCGCCCGACTTGTCGATGAAGCCCCATTGGCCATCTTTGTTGCAAACTGCGGCAAGGCCTTCCCTGAACGGATGTACATTGTCGAACTGCGGATTGATAACGATTTCGCCGCTTTTGTCCACGAAGCCCCATTTTCCGTCTTTATTCACAAACGCGGCGAGCCCTTCGGTGAACCATTTCGCCCTTTTAGCCTCTTGGAGTTTGAATTTTTCATTTCCTTTTTTGTCGATGCAGGTGATATGGCCGCCCTCCTCAACCACAAAAGCGACATCAGACGAGAACGGGGTGGCATCAATATAATTCGGAAGAATCACATAATTGCCTTTTTCGTTGATAAAGCCGATTTTGCCGTCGCTGTTCTCAATGCGGGCGAGGCCGCAACGGAAGAGCCCCGCATCCTCGAATTGCGGATTAATCACATATTTCCCTTTATGGTCGATATAGCCCCATTTGTCGCCCGCCTTCACGGGAAACAGCTTCGTCTCAAAGCCATAATCTGATTTCCAAAAACAAGCGTTAAGCAAAACAATTATCAAAAAAAACAATGATAATCCAAATAAATTCCTTTTCATAATTCTGTTTAAAAATAAATGTGAAAAATATTTGCAAATATAAGATTTTATTTGTTCAAAATATCTTTTTTTCTGTGTATATTTGCACCCGATTTCAAAATCAAAAAACCAACCAATTAAAAATAAATATTATGGATCTTAAAAAATTAATCGCCGACGTAAAGGCAAAAAATCCTGACCAACCGTTGTACATTCAGGCAGCGACTGAAGTTCTCGAAACCATTAACGACTTTGTTAATGAGAATCCGAAGTATGACAAATACTCAATCGTTGAGAGAATTTTGGAACCTGAAAGAATCATCAAATTCAAGGTTACTTGGGTTGACGACAACGGCAAGATTCAAATCAACCGCGGCTACCGTGTTCAGCACAACATGGCAATCGGACCGTACAAGGGCGGTATCCGTTTCCATCCGACTGTAACGGAAGACACAATGAAGTTCCTTGCTTTCGAGCAGACTTTCAAAAACTCACTGACAACATTGCCGATGGGCGGTGGCAAAGGTGGTTCTGATTTCGATCCGAAAGGCAAATCAGAAGGCGAAGTTATGCGTTTCTGCCAGAGCTTCATGACAGAGCTCCAGAAATACATCGGCGCTGACACAGACGTACCGGCTGGTGACATCGGCGTTGGCGGTCGTGAAATCGGCTTCATGTATGGCCAATACAAGAGACTCCGCGGCGAGCACACCGGCGTTCTCACTGGCAAAGGTCTTGAATGGGGCGGCTCACTCATCCGTCCGGAAGCTACCGGCTTCGGCGCAGTCTATTTCCTCCAAGGAATGCTCGCTGCAAAGAAAGACAAAATCCAGGGCAAACGCTGCATCATCTCAGGTTTCGGCAACGTGGCTTGGGGTACAGCTCTCAAACTTGCTGAACTCGGCGCCAAGTTGGTCGCTATTTCAGGTCCTGACGGATACATCATCGATGAGGCAGGTATCAACACTCCTGAAAAGATCGCTTACATGGACGAACTCAACGCAACACGTAACAATGTTGTTGAGCCATTCGCCAAGAAGTTCAAAACAGCCAAATTCGTCAAAGGTAAGAAAGTATGGGAAGTTCCTTGCGAAATCGCTATGACATGCGCTATCCAGAACGAACTTAACGCTGACGACGCTAAGAAACTTATCGAGAACAAGGTTAAATATGTTGTCGAGGTTTCCAACATGGGCTGCACAGCTGACGCTGTAACAACTCTTCAGAAGAAGAAAGTGTCATTCGCTCCTGGCAAGGCTGCTAATGCCGGTGGTGTTGCTACTTCAGGTCTCGAAATGAGCCAGAATGCTGAACACCTCTCATGGACAGCTGAGGAAGTTGACGCTAAACTGCACAACATCATGAAGAACATTCATGACAACTGCGTTAAATACGGTACTGAAAAGAACGGTTACATCAACTATGTCAAGGGCGCTAACATCGCCGGCTTCATCAAAGTTGCTGACGCTATGATCGCTCAAGGCGTTGCGTACTAACAGACTGTAAAACGCAATGGTTAATAAATTATGTTGAGGGGGCAGGAAACTGTCCCCTTTTCTTATTAATCTTTAAAACTTGACAACTGATAATTTACACTATGATGTTTGAAATTGACCCCGAATTGACACCACGCGCGCAAAGTTACAAGGATTTCATTAACGCGCCAATGCCTATGGTGACGCTGTTTAAAACGATAGATGTGACACGCCTCGTGAAAAAAAGCAGGCAAGGTTACAAATACAATATGCTGATGTGCTACTGCATAGGGCAGGCGGCGAAGCGGATTCCTGAGATGCTTTTCCAAATCAGTGAGAAGACGATGCTGAAATACGAGAAGTTTGCGATAGACGTCATTGTGGGGACAAAAAGCGGCGCGCTCGGCTATTGCGACGTGCCAGTCGTTGACGACCTTGAAGAGTTTAACCGGCTCTATTTGGAACGCACCGCTGCCGTGCGCGACAGCGGAGAGAACATGTACATCACCGACTCGTCTATAATCTGCACATCAGCGCTTGTGAAATATGACATTGACGGTGTTGTGAACCTCTACCACACGATTTACGACCACCCGTTCCTTGCGTGGGGCAAAAGCACACGGCAATGGTTCCGCACGAAGCAGAAACTGTCGTTCCAGTGGCACCACGTCATCATGGACGGTGTACACGCCTGCCGTTTTTTGGAGGAGATAGAGCGGGCGATAGGGAGGTTGTGATTTTTTACCGGAAACAAAAAAGGCGAGCCAGCGGCTCGCCTTTTCCAAAAAAACGTTTCAGATTTATCGTTTTTCGCTATATTCGCGGCCTGCGCGCAGACAGGCGAGGTTGACGTTGACAACATCTTCGCCCTTTCTGCCGAAGACATCTCTCACAGCGTTCTCAATCGACTCGAAGACAATCTTGATGAACGGTGAGGCAGCGCCTAAAATCACCATGTTTGCGGAGCGCGCTGAGCCGAGGTCTTTCGCAATCTGGTCGGCGTTGATGACAACCTTGCGCGGAAGTTTGTCCAATTCGGCTTTGAGGAGCGCCTCGTCAGGATAGTTCGGAATGTTCACAAAACGCTGGTCGTTGGTGATGAGCCAGCCCTCAGGTCCGAGCCACGGAAGATAGCGCAACGACTCCATCGGCTCAACCGAGATGATGAGGTCAGCCTGTCCCATCGGAATTAGGTCGGAGGCAATCTCGTAATCGGCAAGGCGGAAATGCGACTGCACGTCACCGCCGCGCTGGCTCATGCCGTGAACCTCGGCCTGCTTCATGTACAAGCCTTTTTTAATGGCTGCGTAGCCCACAATATTGGCGATTGACAAAATGCCCTGACCGCCTACACCCGCTAATATTATATCTATTTTCATAGTTTCAAATTTTTAAATTCAACATTATTTTTTTGCGGCTTTAGCCTTCATTCTCCTATTCAAGGTCTGAATACATTCGCGTGTCGGGATGATGACAGAAACACCTTGATATTCAAGCTCTTCTGTGATAATCCGTGCGTTCTCGTCCTGATTTGCCTTGAGAGGTTTTATGATGCGGATGTGCTCTTCTTCAACGCCCAAGCCTTTGCAGATGTTGCCCAAAACGCCGAGCGCGTGCGAATCCTGTCCGCCGGTCATACCTGTGGTGCTGTTGTCGAGAATCAGCACGGTAATCGGCGTGTGTTCGTATATAGCGTCCAAGAGAGAGGTCATGCCGCTGTGGGTGAAGGTTGAATCGCCGATGACCGCGACCGCCGGAAGCAGCCCCGCGTCAGCAGCGCCCTTTGCCATGGTGATTGACGCACCCATGTCAACGGTGGAGTAGATGGCGTTGTACGGAGGCAGCGCGCCGAGAGTGTAGCAACCGATGTCGGCGAAGACCTTTCCGGGACCATATTTCTCCATCGCCTGATTCAGGGCAAGGTATGAGTCGACGTGCGGGCAGCCGTTGCACAGCGCGGGTGGGCGCGGAACAACGATTGACGGCACAGGTGAGCCAATCTGCTCCTTGAGGCCGAGTGCGCGGGCGACAAGGTTGGGGTTAAGTTCGCCATCCCGTGGAAGGGTGCCGTCCATGCGGCCTTTTATGTTGCCGGTACGGTTCAAAATTCCACGCACCTGCTCCTCAATGAACGGATAACCCTCTTCAATTACAATGACGCTTTCGCATTCGTCAACCATCTTTGCGATAAGCGCGCTCGGAAGCGGATATTGCGAGATTTTCAAAATCGGGTGCGGGCATTTTGTCCCGACATAATTTTCCATAACATAGTTATACGCTATGCCAGAGGCAATTATGCCGACTTTCTTGTCAGTCCCGTCAACAAATTTATTATATTTTGAATTGAAAGCCTCATTCTCAAAATCTTTCTGTTTTGCCAAAAGTGCACGGTAGTGGTTGCGGGCGTTGGCAGGCAGCAAGATGAACTTTTTCGGGTCAGTGTTCGGGTTGAGTGCGTTCTGCGGTTTCGCGGTTTTGCGCTCCACGCCTGCGCGCGAGTGGGCAAGACGCGTGGTCACACGAATCAGCACAGGGGTCTTGTATTTCTCTGAAAACTCGAATGCCTCGTATGCCATGTCGTATGCTTCCTGCTGGTTCGATGGCTCGAAAGTCGGAATCAGCGCGAATTTGGAATAGTAGCGAGAGTCCTGCTCGTCTTGTGAGGAGTGCATTGATGGGTCATCGGCGACCACGACAACCAGACCGCCGTGCGCGCCTGTGATTGAGGAGTTCATGAACGGGTCGGCAGCGACATTCAAGCCCACATGCTTCATGCAGACCATGGCGCGTTTGCCAGCATACGACATTCCTATCGCCGACTCCATCGCTGTTTTCTCGTTGCCCGCCCAAATGCGGTGCACGTTGCCCTCAACAGCTTGCTTCGACTGTTGGATGAATTCTGTTATTTCGGTAGATGGCGTCCCCGGATAGGCATACACCCCCGACAATCCGCCGTCTAAAGCTCCTTGAGCTATGGCTTCAACGCCTAATAAAAGAGTTTTTGACATAAATTATATTTTTAATGGTTTGATTTCTTTTTATTGAATGAAAATCCCGCTATTCCTGTTTTGCCTCAGCGGGTTCAGCTTCACCTTCCGCAGGTTCTTCTTTATCATCAACTAAATTATTCTCTAACAAGATGTTATACCAAGACAAAACCTTTTTCATGTTAGAAACATAAACTCTGTCACGGTCATAATCAGGCAGAATTTCAGAAAAATAGGTTTTCAGTTTTTCGCTGTCATGCAAAATGTTGGGAGCCTTGCAGCCGTTCTCTTTTTTGTAAATAGACTGGAAAACTTTCAAGAGCGGGACATCGCCGTCGTTGGTGAAAATTGATATGTTTTCCAATACTGCGACCCCGTCACTCGAAAATGCAGGAAACCGCTTGCCGTCAGCAAATGACTCAACTATAAAACTTGTTTTGGCTTTAGAAACCAATTTGAAAAGTCCTCCTTTGCCTGTGATTGATAATACCTTGCTTAAATCCATTTTTTAGTTTTATTTGTTTGATTAATAATATGTTATATTCCTTTTGCGAAGATAAAGCGGACGATTGTTCACGCTTTTCTCCTCTTTAGTCCAATTGCCATGCTTATCATAATCGCTGAACATAGAGCTTTCGCGAATCTGGTGAAGCCGGTCCTCATAAATTATTTTCACAACATGTCCCTGCTGATTGTACTCGGTGTAAGTGTATTCTATTAACTCGTCACCAGTCTTGAAAACCCTTCTGTTAACCTCATCACCGTAGTTGTCGTACTCGATAGTGGCGTACTTGAACAATTTGCCGGAGGGCTCAAACTCCTCAATGCGAGCCACGAGTCCGGCTTTGTTGTATGCAATACGGCTGCGCATCGCGACACCGCCCCTGTGATGAGTCATCTCTACAACATTGCCTTTGTCATCTGTCTTATAATCAATAAAATAGATAAGCGAATCCATTTTGTAACACGACTCTTTAGACTTGAATCCGTAACGGTTATATTCAAAAACAGTTTTGCCTATCAGTGAATTTGCCGTATTATATGTTTCGTGTGCAAGTTCTTTTGCTTCAGAAGAATAGGTTATGATTTCCTTATAGGTGGTGTCATTTTCGTTTCCAAGTCTGACAATGCTTGTAAGATAGCCGTCAGAACTGTAATTCTGCACTATTGTTGAAAGTTTTTCTCCTTCAGAAAAGCCGTCAGTGGAATCTGGAATAAGTGCAATGCTTTCTGTCTCAATACTTTTAACTTGACCAAAGATATGTGAACGTTGCAGATGGTTTTTCTCAATATCAGGAACGATAACTATCTCTTTCTGTTTTCGACCGCACCCGAAAAGTGCAGTGACACAGAACAGAAAAATCAGAAACCGCTTCATGATAACAGGGTGTTGATTCAATCGGCAAAGTTACACAAAAATCTTGAAATACCTATGCGCGGACAAAACATGACATTGCACAAGTTCGACATGGGAACTCATAAGCACTTGATAGAAAGACTATTTCGCTCCTACGAAGTAATCCTCCTTATTCTCAAAAAGTATATTGAAACTTGTCATACTGCCGTAAATGCGTGTGATGTATTGCTGCAAATGGACTTTTTCCTCATCGGTAAGCGAGTCGCTGCTGTTGATATTCTGCTCAAGCACGCGGAGTCGGTCACGCATCATAACTATTTTGTGGAAGAAGGTCTCAATTGGCATCTCTTTTGGCTTAAGATCCTGATTCGCAGGCTGTAGCACCATTGTGCCGCCAATCCATCTTTTACCGAGTTCGACACGGTTTTCAAGTCCATTATACTTGTTAAGTATATGTTTTAACATTTTTTCAATGTCACTGATTGTCATTTCCGGACGTTTTTCATCGCCATCTTCATTTTCAGCAACGACTTCAAGTTGAAGATTCAGTTTTGAGAACTCCACTTCTCCTCCACGGACAAAAATAATCTTATATGACAGCGCATTGTGCTGACTAATAATACCTTCACCGTATTTCGGGTGCGAAACACGTGTGCCCACTTTTAAATTTTCCAAATCCATATTATTTCTCTAATTAATTACTAATCAAAATGTTATCAAAAAAATCAATACATCATAAATTTCACGGCAAAAGTAATCAAAATTGCGCAATCTGTATTCGGGCATACTCATAAAATTCTGTATTTGCAATCGAAAGTCGCTTGAGGGGGTAAGAAGCGCATAACATGAGAAACAAACTGTAAACTGTTCACCGAAAGAGTGATTAACTGAATATCAGTAAAATAAATGAACAGAATAAACAAATTAAAATATTATAAATTTTTATAATTCCACAGGCAAAAAAAACGGAGGATATTCATAAAAAATGTAATTTTGTAGCCCAATACAAAGTACTATGAACGGAACTGGAACTATAGGATTAAATACTGCCCAAGCTAATAAGAAAGATGAATTTTATACTCAGATTTCGGATATTGAAGCTGAATTAAAATACTATAAATCATATTTTAAAGGCAAGGTCGTCTATTGTAACTGTGACGACCCGCTTGTAAGCAATTTTACCAAATTTTTCATTTCGCATTTCCAAGAATATGGATTAAAAAAACTCATCTCTACCTGCTACAAACCTAATTACCATGACTTTTTCATGCCAAACATTCAAGAATATGCAACATACATAGAATACAATGGTACATCTGATAGTTTAAGACCTAAAAAACTTAAAGGCAATGGTGATTTCCGAAGCAAGGAATGCATTAAATTTTTATGTGATTCAGATGTTGTTGTTACTAATCCTCCATTTTCTTTGTTTCGTTCTTTTATAAATCTACTCTTTGAATACAAAAAAGATTTTCTTATCATTGGCAACGTAAACGCAATATCATACAAAGTGTGTTTCAATCATATACTAAACAATGAAATGTGGTTAGGAAGAAGCATTCACAGCGGAGACAGAGAATTCCGTGTCCCTGACGATTACCCACTTGAAGCCGCTGGTTTCAGGATTGATAAATCAGGGAACAAATATATACGTGTAAAAGGTGTGAGATGGTTTACAAATATTGATTATGAAGGAAGACACAAATGGTTACAACTCACACGAGAATACACACCTGAACGTTATCATAAATTTGACAAAATCGATGCGATTAACGTAAGCAAGACCAAAGACATTCCATTTGATTATGATGGTCTTATGGGAGTGCCAATCACATACTTGGATTACTTTAATCCTGCGCAATACATTCTTATAGGAAATGAATATTCACTTAATATTTCAGGCGGTCGTGGATATATCAACGGACAACGCATGTACAGCCGTATTTTTATACAACGAAATCCGAATGCTCCGCAGCAACCCATTTTTAAAATAGGCAATCTATTCGAAACTGCTAATGTATGAGCCAGAAATACCAGATAGAAAACAGAAGGTATATTGGTAACAAAACCAAACTTAATAAATGGATAATGCAAATTATTCAGGAATTTGCACCTAATGCTAAAACATTCTGTGATATATTTTCAGGCACAGGAACAGTCGCCAATCAGGCAATAGCAAACTTTGAAAATGTAATAATAAACGACATTCTTTTCTCAAATCAGGTTATAATACAAAAAGAATTATTGAATCTCCAAAAAAGGACGGCCTCCAAAGATGATGTGCTTAA
>CACYHL010000005.1 GCA_902774205.1 uncultured Bacteroidota bacterium
GGGCTCGGTAGCGGAGAAGGACACCCAGGGCTTCACCATGCCGACTACGACTTTCCTGATGCCATCATCGAACCGGCAATCAAAATGTTTATCTCATTGCTGAAATAATATTACGGGAAATTTTTATTTTATCGCCTCAATTTTTTTGCTTCATCGTTTAAAAAATATTACTTTTGCAGTTTAAAATCGTGAAATGAAAATAATCTGCGTAGGCAAGAATTATATCGGGCATGTGAAAGAGTTCGGCGGAACCGTTCCGACTGCACCGCTTTTCTTCCTGAAGCCAGACACCGCGCTTACAGTGCGCAACCGCCCGTTCTTCCTTCCCGACCATCTCGGCCGTGTGGACTATGAGGTGGAAATCCTTATCAGAATCTGCAAAGTCGGGAAGTGCATACAGGAGCGTTTCGCGCACACATATTACGATTCAATAGGTTTGGGCATCGACTTTACAGCGCGTGACGTGCAGTCGCGGTGCCGCGAAAAGGGCGAGCCATGGGAGATTTGCAAGGGCTTTGACGGCTCCGCAGCGGTGAGCAAATTTGTTCCGAAAACACATTTCACAGATATTAACAACTTGAATTTCAGCCTTTTGCTAAATGGAGAGACGGTTCAGCAGGGTAACACAGCAGATATGGTTTTCAATTTCGACAAGATAATATCCCACATCTCACAGTTTATCACACTGAAAATGGGCGATATAATCTTCACAGGCACGCCAGCTGGAATCGGTGCGGTGAACATTAACGACCGGTTGCAGGGCTTTATAGAAGATGAGAAATTTTTGGATTTCAGAATAAAATAATTAATCTAACAATAACAAAACCAATAAATTATGAAACTGAAAATAAGATTAATCGTAATGAATTTTCTCCAGTATGCAGTCTGGGGCGCCTATTTGACATGTATGGGCAAATATTTGGGAAAATGCGGCTTGGGCGGCGACATCGGCTGGTTTTACGCCATGCAGGGTATCGTCTCCATTTTCATGCCAGCTCTTATGGGCATTGTCGCCGACCGTTGGATTCAGGCGCAGCGCACACTCGGCTTGTGCCACGCCATCGCCGGCGCGTGCATGGTCGCCGCCTGCTTCTACGGATTGTCAACACCAGAACCAAGTTTCGCACTTCTGTTCACAATCTATTCTGTGAGTGTCGCCTTCTACATGCCGACTATCGCGCTCTCCAACTCAGTGGCTTACATCGCTTTGGAGAAAGGCGGATTGGACACAATCAAAGACTTCCCGCCAATCCGCGTTTTCGGCACTATCGGCTTCATCTGCGCTATGTGGGCTGTTGACCTCGTCCACATTTCCGATACACCTTATCAGTTTTTGTTGAGCGGTATCCTCGGCATTGCCCTTGGAATTTATTCGTTCACACTACCTGAGTGCCCAACCAGCAAATCTGATGAGAAAAAATCATTTGTTGACGCTTTCGGCTTGAGAGCTTTCGCTCTTTTCAAAGAGAAAAAGATGGCTATTTTCTTCATCTTCTCAATGCTTTTGGGCGCGGCGCTGCAAATCACAAACGGTTTCGCCACCCCATTCATCTCATCTTTCGCCGCTTATCCGGAATTTGCTGACACATTCGGTGTGAAATATTCTGTCATTATCTATTCTATCTCTCAAATAGCTGAGACACTCTGCATCCTGTTGATACCTTTCTTCCTGAAACGTTTCGGAATCAAGAAAGTCATGCTTATGGCTATGATTGCGTGGTTCTTCCGTTTCGGCCTCTTCGGTATCGGTGACACAGGCAGCGGCGTGTGGGCTATCATCCTTTCGATGATTGTTTACGGTTTCGCTTTCGATTTCTATAACATTTCCGGTTCACTGTTCGTCAATCAGGAGACGGCTCCAGAAATCCGTTCCTCAGCCCAAGGTCTTTTCATGCTGATGACCAACGGCTTAGGTGCTACAATCGGCACGTTGAGCGCGCAGGCTGTGGTTAACCAATTCTGTCATTGGAACGAAGCGGGACTGCTTGTCGGGAACACTCCTGAGGGTTGGCAAATAACATGGTTCATCTTCGCGGCATACGCTTTGGTGGTGGCTATCATGTTCGCTATCTTCTTCAAATACAAACATGTACCTGAGAAAACTCTTAAGGCAGAATAATTTGAACGCTAATAAAAGATGAGATTCAGGATCACTTTTTTGATTATTATGGTTTTCGGGTTTGCGCAAGCGCAGCCCGAAAATTTTAAGCTGATGACCGCTGCGCAAAAGAGCACGGCGGCAAGCAGCATTGCCAAAACATCACAGTCTCTGAAAAGCCTGCAATGCAACTTCACGCAGGAACGCAGCTCCTCCCTGCTTACTGAAACGGAAAAATCTTCTGGCAAAATGCTTTACAAACAGCCTAAAAAATTGAAATGGGAATTCACAAAGCCCAAACCAGTGGTGTTCATTATCAATGGCGACAAGATCACTTTTAAGGCTGATGGCAAGACCAAGGATTTCAATACCGGCAGAAGTAAGGCTTTCAAATCGCTGATTGAGATGATTGTGGGCTTTATTAATGGCAGCGAGGTTCAGGACAGCGAGCATTTCACCAACGCCTATTATTCTAATGGGAAGCAGATTATGGTGAAAATGACACCTGTGACAAGGGAGTTGAAAAAGATATATTCCTCTATAGAAATGTATTTTAACGCGGAATCTTTTCTTGCTGAAAAAATAGTGATGAAAGAGAGCTCGGGCGACATCTCAAAACTGTTTTTTACAGACACGAAGACAAATATCCAGATTTCTGACAAATCTTTTGAATGAAAAATAACACCATATATAATATTGTAAGTTTTTCAGAGAAATCAGCGGTCGTGCGCTTCGATGCCCGCTCCAAGATTTTGGGCGCGCATTTCCCCGAACGCGCGATTGTTCCCGGCTCTTGCCTCATTGAAATGGCACGGGAATTAGTTGGAAAAATCTTAAACAAATCTTTGATTATCAAAGAGATAAAAAGTGTAAAATTTGTCAGTGTGATAGAACCGGCAGTGACACCTGAAGTGATTTTTGATTTTGAAAATGATGGTGATGTATTGCTCTGGCGCGTGAATGTGCGTGACGGACAAAAGAGTTTCGCCAAAATGAAAATTGAGTTTTCGTATGAGCAGTAGCGATTTTTGTGTCATAGTCCCGACTTACAACAATGTCAAGACGCTTTCTGCGGTGATTGACAGCATTTTACCATACACTTCAAAGCTGATTGTGGTAAACGACGGTTCGACAGACGGAGCGGAACAGGGGAAAGTGGCACGCCATTTCGAAAGGACTTCGCGCCGCCGCCGCGAAGTTCAGATACGCAATCACGATGGACTCTGACGGACAGCACTTTGCGAGCGACATTCCGGAGTTTGTCGCGGCGGCGGCGGCGCACCCCGACACAGTTATTGTCGGAAGCCGCGTGCTGAAAACCAATAATGACGTTCCGCAGAAGAACATCGCCGCAAACAAGTTCTCAAATTTCTGGTTCCACGCCCAGACTTTCATCAATCTCCCCGACACACAATCGGGATTCCGGCTATACCCTGTCGAAAAAATCAACGCAATACACATTATCTCAGGACGTTACGAGGCAGAATTGGAGGTGCTTGTGCGGGCGGCATGGCGGTTCATTCCCGTCATGGCAATCCCCATTTCTGTCTATTATGCCCCTGAAAACGATCGAGTTTCCCACTTCCGCCCATTCACAGATTTCATGCGTATTTCGCTGCTGAACACATTCCTGACACTGGCGGCGGTTATTTGGTTTTATCCGCGTAAAATTTGGCGTAAAATCCACACCCTGTAGAGACGTTCCATGGAACGTCACCACAATATCACGGCACAGGGTCGTAGCCGCTGCCGCCCCACGGGTTGCACGACAGAATCCGTTTGAACGTGAGCCAGCCGCCGCGCCACGGACCGTGTTTCCTGATGGCTTCTATACCATAGTGCGAGCATGTCGGCGTGTAACGACACTGCCGCCCGATGAGCGGCGAAAGCGTTAACTGATAGACCTTTATAAGGAATATCATCACTGCGCCAATGGATTTGTTTATGATGTGTATGATTTTCACGCTTCCCTCTCTGCCCGCGAATGCGGCTATTTTTCCTCCTCCTCTTCCGGCTTGAAATCCCCGTTCACGAAAAATGTGAAGTTCAGTTTACCATATTTGCGGTGCTGGTAGAACTGCGGGTGCTCCGAAAAGTCGTAAACCTTTGAGTGTTCGAGCACCAGCCAGCCCTCTTTTTTCAGCAGTCCTTTCCCGAACACGAGTTCCGGCAGTTTCTCAATGCCTTCAAGGTCGTATGGCGGGTCGGCGAAGATGATGTCATACTGCTGGCGGCTCTTTTCGAGGAACGCGAAAGCGTCGCTTTTGATGACGGAGAGGTTGTCGTATTTCAGTGTCGCCGCCATTTTCCTGATAAAGTCGGTGCAGCCTTGGAAGTTATCGACAGAAGTTACGGAGACCGCCTCCCGCGAAGCGAACTCAAGCGAGATATTGCCCGTGCCCGCGAAGAGGTCGAGGACGGTGATTCTGTCGAAGTAGAAATAGTTGTTCAGAATGTTGAAAAGACTCTCTTTGCCGAGGTCTGTGGTTGGGCGCACTGGCAGGTTCGCCGGCGCAACTATCTTCCTGCCTTTGTTTTTCCCGCTAATGATTCTCATAGTCTGTCTTATCCTTTGGTTTATTTTTTTACATTATTTTATCTTTATATATCCCTCAAAGTGAATGCTTTCTATATCTGTTGCCCCGGAATCTTTTTCTATACGGATACTGTTGATGTCAAGCAGAAGTTTTACTTTGGCGTCTTCATGGCGGATTTCGCTGTTCTGTAAAGGAATATAGTAATTATTCGCTTCTTGGATTTTGTCAAGGAGACGCAGCGAGTCAATAGGATTAATAGAAAATGTGTGTTTGCCTAGTTTGAAGATAATATAGGGAGTTTCCTCGAAATTTGTCTTGATGATTAACTCTGTTCCTCCTGTTTTATACAGATGGTCTGTTGCATGGGATACGTGTTCTTTTAATGATAACGCATAGTCATACCCGGTGATTACACTCATCTTTTGGCTGTGAGAGTCGCTTTTTGTGAAGTAGTAACTTAGAGCTTCTTCGATAACCCCTTCCCCATCTTCGGCCGGTTCGCGACGTTCCCACTCGTCAAGGTATTCACCATTCATTTCGGCCATCAATTTATCGCTATATGAATATTTCACAATGGAATCTTCAGGTATGGAAAAATATTCTTCCACAAATTTGTATTGGTAAGGGCTGTAGTAGAAAAAGTCAATGGATTGGCTCAGGGCAGCATTCTGCTCAAAAGTCAAAGGTTCGGTGGGCTTTTCTATTTTGCCGTTTACAAGAATATTGTATTCTGTCGCTATCTTTTCAAAATGACGTGCCTGCATGGTGTAAGGGAAAGAGAATATGCTCCATGGCCCGAACATTGAAAGGAAGGATATGATTATGAGTGCGATAAGCGGAGGCGTTATCTTTCTTGATTTTTTGAAAAGCGCATATATTGATATTATTGCAAACCAGCAGGCAATAATGAGTACGATGTAGCGGTTCGTGGTAAAGCCATAATCGCTTATACGGCGGTGGAGCCCAACAAAGAGCAGGCCTAACAGTGGGAGCAGCGAGCCGAAGAAGCCGCGCTCAAAAATACGGGCGGGACGCTTCTCTTCAGAATAGTAAACCGGCATGAGAAGATACCATATTAATGTGCCTATTATTGCGTATGACAATACCAAGTATGCGACACTGCCTTCTGGCAACTGCCAATTTATCAATATTTTGCAGCCATAAACATATATTATGACACTTTCAATGCATATAAGCGGTAGCAGAATGTAGAGAGCAAGTATTTTAGTCGGTTTTGTGTATTTCAGGGGCTTGTCGTATTCGCTTTCTTCTGTTGGCATCAACGACATTGCGCAGCAGGGGGCGAAGAATGCAAATATGAAAATATAAAATGAGCTGTGTTGTATTTCATAAAAGTCAAAATCGAAAAGGAAACAAAAAGATGCGAGGATTAGGTTGACACTCAATGCAATGACGGAAGAAAACCCAATTGATACGAGACAGGAATATACTAATTTGGCATGATAGTTCCATATTTGTTCAGGGCGTTTCCCAATCATCGGCAGCACTGCTAATGTGAGCAATGCTATGAAAACAATTGTGTAAATGTTGTACAAGGCATAGTCATTGTCAATAGTTATAGCAAGGATGATAGCACTTGCTACAGAAAACAATGATGCGGTGCAATAGCCGGCAATGCGGTGCCATTTTTTTGTATTATGTGTTTGTAGGAATAAAGCGAAGGCAAAAAGCAGAACTGCTGCAACAGCGCACCCGAAAATGACAGCAGAAGCAAAAAGTGTCATGTTATAATCCATGAAATCTGTCTTTTCATAAATGGTAATAACAGACCATATTATTGACATTATCAATAATAAACCGCAGGGGAGGGGAAACCTGACAAAAACTTGTTTGAGATTTCCAATAAGGCTTTTAAGCCAATTCTTGAAATTGCCCATTATTGTATGAATTAATATATAAACGGTATCACCCGTTTGATGTGCTGGTCTTGCATTTCGGCCCCAAACTCGTTGCGGTATTTCTTGTAGAGGGCGTTGGCGCGGGGGACGAGGTTTGCGAATGTCCAGATGAAGAAGACGAAGCCCGCCAACGACCATGTGAGTATCGCGAATCCGAGCCATTCCATCAACTCTCCAAAGTAGTTCGCGCTGGTGACATAATGGAACATCCCGCCCTGCGGCAGATAGTGTTTGGTGTCGTCCGCCGATTTCCGCAAATGGCGTATTATGTAGTCAGAATGTATGTTGATGTACATTCCCGTGAAAAATATCACCGTGCCTATAATGAACTGCGGCGTGGTGAGCCATGCCAAATTGTACATCTCCGCCGGCGACTCGAAAAATATCCAGTAGCCCTGCATTGCTGAGTTCAACACGTTAAAAGACATTCCCATAAACATTATTGCCAATGGCATTTTCCCGTTCCCTTTTATAAGGAAAGGAAAGATGAACACTCTTTGGAAATAATGTATCTCAAAGATAATCAGGAAGATGACACGCACAATATCGTATGTTCTGTCAGAAACGAGCCAAATGATTATCATGCTGACGAAAATAGGGAATTCCATCAAAAACCACGCGAGTTTGTTGTTTATGCTTTTTCCCCATTTTGGCGATGTTGCGAATCCGTAACCAGCATTTACAAAATGCAATGCGATGTACACACACACCGCGATGAAAATCATCACATAAAGATAGATATTGAAAGCTGTCATCTGTTGAAAGTCTTTTTATTCTATGATAAGTTCCATTGGCATACGCGCCTGTATTCCCTTGGCTTCCACTATGTTGCGCAGTGCTGTGTAAGGCTCGTAGAGGTCGCCGAGTTCGCGCTGAAGTATTTGGGCGCTCTTGTCGTCAGTGTCTAAAATATTCTCGAACCAGCTTTTCTGTTTGGGATATGTAACCACGGAATAGTCGGTGAGTTTTGCCATTTTTGCGGCCGCAGTCAAGGCGTCGTCAATATGTCCGAGCTTGTCAACCAAGCCGAGACGCAGGGCGTCTTTTCCTGTCCACACACGTCCTTGTCCGATTTCGTCAACTGCCTCCACAGTCATTTTTCTGCCCGCTGCGACACGTCCAGTGAAAGTGGCGTAGCACTCCTCAACTGTGGCTTGCAGTTTCGCTGTCTCAACGGCGTCAAGTTTTCTCATTCCAGTATAGCTGTCGGCATGGGCGTTCGACTTCACCACATCAACGGTGATGCCGAGCTTGTCTTTCAGGAAGTTCTGGACATTCGGCAGCATTCCGAATACACCGATTGAGCCGGTGAGGGTATTAGGTTCCGCAAAAATAAGGTCAGAGTTGCAGGAGATGTAGTACCCGCCCGATGCGGCATAGTCACCCATTGATGTAACGACAATCTTACCCGCAGCCTTCGCGGTCTCTATCTCACGCCAGATGATTTCTGAAGCTAACGCGCTACCGCCAGGGGAGTTGACACGCAAGACGATTGCCTTCACGTCTTTGTCCTGATAAGCGTCACGTATGGCTTTGCAGAACGTCTCCGAACCGATGACCTCATCGCCGCCCTTGCCGTCTTTTATCTCACCGACAGCATACAGGACCGCAATTTTGTCACTTCCTTTAACCTTTTCAGCAGGACAATTTTTCGCATATTCTGAAAGAGAAATTGATTTTATATCTTTGTCAGCCTCAATATTCAGAAGATTTCTAAGCGTATCTTCAAAATCTCTTGAATAGAGAATGCCATCTACAAAACCATAATTCAAAGCATCTTGAGCATTAAATGGAATGAGATTGTCAGCATAATAGTTGAGAGAGTCAATATCTATACCTCTTGCTTCTGCCAAATTCCCTGACATTGTTTCCCACAGCGAGTTGCACAATGTCTCCATCTGGAGGCGGTTGGCTTCGCTCATCTTGTCAAGGATATACGGCTCGACCGCACTTTTGAACTGCCCATGACGAATCACCTGCATCTCCACACCGAGCTTGTCGAGCAGTCCTTTGTAGAACATCACCTGCATTGCCAGACCTCTGAAGTCCATCTCTCCTTTTTCGTGCAGAAAGACTTTGTCGGCGGCAGTGGCAAGATAATAACCTCTCTGTGAATATCCTTCGCAATAAGCATATACAAATTTACCTGATTCTCTGAACTTTATGATTGCGTTTCGGATTTCCTCCACTGTGGCGAACGCGGCTGGAACATCGTAAACGTTGAGGTAGATTCCCGAAATTCTGTCATCGGTGGCGGCGGCTTTAAGAGCCTTCAGTATGTCGTTCAATCCTATTGATGTGGTGTTGTACGCTCCCAAGTTCATGCTCTCGAACGGATTGTCGGCGGTGCGCTCGGTAATGTCGCAGTCTAATTTTATTTTCAAAACCGTATTTTTATCTATCACCGTGGAACTTGTCCCCGATGACACAGCCGCCACAATGCCAATCATGAAGAAAATTGACATGATGGAGACTATAATTGAAGAGAAGAATAGCCCGACCATTGTGCCGAACACTATGCGCCAGAATTTTTTTGCGCCGCTTTCCTGTTTTGTTTCGTATGCCATAATAATATTATTGTATGTTAAAATTTGAAAAACAAGATTGCAAACTTACATAAAAATTTTGGATTATAATATGGTGCAGTATCAAAAATAAAATAGTATCTTTGCCGTTATTATTGATGATTCATCATTTTATGAAATGATACGGAGGAGTTTAATAAGCATATTAATAATTTTTGCGGCGTTGTGCGGTTATGCGCAGCGCTCAGAAATCGGGGCGTTTGGCGGCGCATCTTTCTACCTTGGTGAGCTGAACCCGAATGTGCCGTTCGCAATGTCGCGCCCTGCGGGTGGCATTGTTTACAGATACAACATCACGCCACGTTGGGCGGTGCGTGCCAATATCAATTTCGCCGAAGTCACTGCCAGCGATGCGAAGACAAACAAGAAAGACCCGCGCAACCTGAGTTTTAAGTCGCCAATAACCGAGATTTCGGCAACGGTGGAGCTTAACTTCCTGAGAATTTACACTGAAACGGGGGCGAACCACTTCGCACCTTACATTTTTGCCGGTATCGGGGTCTTCTCTTTCAACCCGCAGGCAGAACTTGACGGCAAAACATACGCTTTGCAGCACCTCGGCACAGAAGGCCAAGGACTCGCGGGACAAAAGAAGTTCTATTCCCTTGCCAATGTGGCGATTCCATTTGGTATTGGGTTCAAATACAATGTCACAAAATGGATGACATTGGGCATAGAATGGGGTATGCGCTACACCTTCACCGATTATCTTGATGATGTGAGCGGTAACTACTTCGACAACCAGACTTTGTTAGAGGAGCGCGGCACCATAGTCGCAGCGTTGGCAGACCGCTCGGAAGTGTTGCACGAGGCGGGTAGCGGGCGCGGCAATGTGAAGACAAAAGACTGGTATTCTCTTGTCGGACTGACACTTACGTTCAGAATTGGCAATGAGGACAAGACTTGTAATGTTGACTACGCCCCACGCAGGACAAACCGGAAAATGGGGCATAAAGGCAAAAAGTAACAATCGTTGAATATGCTTGACATAGACAGAAGTAATGTCCCAGCCCACATCGCCATAATAATGGACGGCAACGGGCGTTGGGCGAAAAAGCAAGGTCAGGAGCGCGTTTTCGGGCACCGGCACGGAGTTGAGGCGGTGCGAAGCGTGATAGAGGGAGCTGGCGAAATCGGTGTGAAATACCTCACATTATACGCTTTTTCCACAGAAAACTGGAACCGTCCCAAAGCCGAGGTGGATGCTCTGATGAACTTGCTTGTTCAAGCCATAAACAATGAGTTAGATGGCCTTATGAAGAATCAGGTGCGCTTGCGTGTCATCGGAGATATGGGGAGCCTTCCGGAGAAATGCAGGACCGGACTTCAGTACGCCATTGGGAAGACGAGCGGCAACAAAGGGCTGTGCCTTGTTTTGGCGATAAGCTACAGCTCAAAATGGGAATGTGTGGAGATGGTGAAGAAGATAAGTAAATCTGTGAAAGATAATGTTTTAGATATTGATAAAATAACTGCTGAAACCATTTCTGACAATATGTCCACGGCGGGCATTCCCGACCCCGACATACTGATACGCACCGGCGGCGAGTGCAGGGTTAGCAATTTCCTTTTGTGGCAGCTCGCCTACACCGAACTCTTTTTTTCTCCGATAATGTGGCCTGATTTCCGCAAGCAGGACTTGTGGGAGATAATCTCAAATTTCCAAAACCGGGAGCGGCGTTTCGGCAAAACTGGCGAGCAGGTAAAAAAGAAATAAAGATAATCACTTCATTTTCTGCGCAAATCAGCGCAATCTGCGGGCACCCTACCCTCACTTGTACCTTGGGTGAAACAGCTGCATGGTCTCACGGATATAATCTTTGTTGAGGTGAGTGTAAATCTCTGTGGTAGTGATACTTTCGTGACCAAGCATCTCCTGCACGGCGCGCAGGTCGGCGCCGCCGTCAACCAAATGCGATGCGAAGGAGTGACGGAATGTGTGCGGACTGACATTTTTTTTGATGCCTGCCGCCGCCACCAATTTCTTTATAATGATGAAAATCATCTCACGCGAGAGTTTTCCGCCCCTCCTGTTCAGGAAAAGAATATCCTCGCAACCTTTTTTCGGAATGATTTTGTCGCGGTCTTCCATATAGAAACCGATTGCTTTCCGCGCCGACTGCCCAATTGGCACAATACGCTCCTTGTCGCCCTTGCCGATAACAGAAATCAGCTCCTCGTTGAAATGCAGACACGATATTTTGAGGTTCACGAGCTCGCTGACACGGAGTCCGCAGCCGTATAACACCTCTATTATCGCTTTGTTACGGTGCCCTTCGTCTGAACTTAAATCTATCGCACCGATGATGGCTTCGATTTCCGGTATCGAAAGCACGTCAGGCAGGTGCATTCCGAGTTTCGGGCCGTCAAGCAACTCGGTTGGGGACTTTGTTATCTTTCCTTCAAACAACAAAAAATCATAAAACGCCTTCAAACCTGATACAATTCTCGCCTGCGAGCGCACATCAACTTTTTTGTCGTAAAGCTCTGCCATAAACTCCTGCAAATCCTCCAAAGTAACATCGCACAAACCCTTTCCATTTTGCTTTTTCAGAAAAATAAAAAAGTTCACAATATCTGAATTATAGGCAAGAATACTATTCGGAGAAAGAGATTTCTCCAAGCGCAGATAATCCCTAAAACTTCTTATCAGCGGCTCGTTTTCCGCATCTTTAACCTCTTGGGATTTCCGTTTCATTATGGCATCAGGACATTGTCTTTAGGCATTACTATCCAGCAGATTAAGTATAGCAAACCGCCACAACATCCTAAAAGCAACGCTGCCAAAAAAGCAATTCTTATCGGGGTTGAGTCGCAGCCGAAATATGCCGCTATGCCACCACAAACGCCTGCAATTTTGCAGTCGGTGGAGCTTCGTGTCAATTTTTTGTTCATAATATTATAATGTTATAGTAGTATATATTGTTAATGCAAAAATAGCAAAAATCTTTAATGCGACTTTTGAATAAATTCAAAAAAAATTACGCTGACCTGATTTCGGAATGAAAAAAAATTGTATTTTTGCACCGCTTTAAAAGAGCAGGCTCCTTAGCTCAGTTGGTTAGAGCACCTGACTCATAATCAGGGAGTCCTTGGTTCGAGCCCAAGAGGAGCCACAAAAAAAGGCGCTTGTATGAGCGCATTTTTTGTTTCAAATTTTTCAGAGACAATCTTTTGAATGTGTCCGTCCAATTCTACAATGATATTGTAACTTTGTCCCCAACCTGTATGTCTCCGAGAATCGCTATGTGGGCACGGAACATCGTCAGCTCCAAAAATCCGAACTGGTTGGCGACAAAATAGACCTCATCACCAGAGTTCCTGTAATAGTCGTAATATTTGGTTATGGTTATGTATTGCGATGCTGAAACGGTTGCTTGAAATGGCTTGCCGCCTGTGAATTCCTTGAACATCGTCACGGGGATGTCTGTTACAGCATTACAGAACGAGTCTATGTAAGCGATGTGACCTGTGAGCTTTTTCGCGGCTGTGTCTATTTGCGGCTCCTGCCTCAAAACCGGTTTGAAATCATCGTGAGGCGTGGTGTTCTTCTCTATTTTTCCGCTGAAATGCCAGACAACCATTTTAATGACTTTATCAATAAATGATCCCGCTGGTGTTTTATTGTCGTATTGCCGTGCCACAACATCGTCCTCAATTCCAAAAAGAAGAGAGAAAATCCCGTTATCTGTACCGATGAAATAGTGATTCCCGCATTTCACCCACACTGGCATTATGTCGGGGTCGTTGACAGCTCCGGTAAGAATTATGTGAAGCGTTCCATCTGGAAATGAAGGGTAACTCCATTTAAGCAGAAAAGCGGTCTGGCTGATGTCGCAAAGCGGAACGGCATGTGATATGTCTATAAAATTCACATCTTCTATCTCTTTCAATATCAAGCCTTTGAATATAGCTATATACGGGTCTCTTAATTTCCAGTCGCTGATAAGGGTGATGTTTTTCATACGCAGGACAGATTAATTTGACGATAAAAGTACCATTTATTTTTCGTACAGATTAAGCAGGCAAAGGTAAAAAAAATATCGGAATGGAATATGATGATTTTTTCAAGACAGACAATTAATTTCAATATTTTGTAACATTTTTCACAGAGAGGCGTATTAACAAGCGCAATTTAAAACCGGAATGGAGGCAATATACAACAAAGAAATATACCAGCTTATAAAACAATACTTTACGTATATTGAAGATGTACATCCCGATAGTGATTCATACTATGATGATCATTTCTGCATAACATCATTATCCATTGAGAAAGAGATTCTGAAGGGCTTTGCGCTGCCGCAGTCTCCGAAGTACCACCTGTACCTGACGCGCACCGCCAACATGCTGTGTAACCGGCCAGCCAATGCCGAGACCCTTTACTATGAGTTATGTATCAAGGCGGAAGAGTATCTGTCGAAAAACAAAGAGAGCATTCACAATCTGATAGACGCCGCCCGCAAATACCACCAGACACCGTTTGACGTGCTGCCGGAAATGTTGGTGCACATCAACAGCTACACGCTTTTCATTTACAATGAGATAATGATGAAAGGAAAAGACACCGACAAAAACATCATTGACGAATTTGAGCGTATCGGCATGCTGAACTGTCTTCCTGAGATTTACATGCTCTGCTTCGACAAGGAGTACACCAAGAATCCGTTGTACGATGAGTTGCGCGGGCGCGGGCTGCAATACCTGCCGGCGTACCTGAAATGGTATCATTCACGCAGAGCGATAGCGTAAAGATATTTTCCGCTTGTTGTCACATCCACCTCTTCTTCTTGAAGAAAATCATCAATACGATGACAACTACAGCACAAATGCCTATCAACAGCCAGAAAGCGGCACTGTTGTTTGCGAAGGGCAGCACCACATTCATTCCGTAAAGTCCTGATATAAAGGTTAATGGGAGTACTATTGTGGAGATTATGGTGAGCATTCGCATTATCTCGTTGGTCTTGTTGGCCTGCAAAGAGTCGAACGTGCTCGAAAGCCCCGCGACCAACTCGCCGTAGTCCTCAATCATATCCCACATCTTCTGGTAGAAGTCGAGGATATTTCCCCAGTAATCTTCCATGTCTTCCGCAAAGCCTTTCACCTCGCCGGATTCGAAAGTGTGGAAAAGTCGCAGCTGCGGACGGAAAATTGTATTTAATTGAATGATATTCTTCCTGTATCGCGAAATCTGTTCAATTATCCGCTCCGACTTCTGCTCGAACAGCTCGCGGCTGATAATGTCAATTTCGCTTCCAAGGCGTTCTATGAGGAGGAATGTCTCTTTCATCATTCTGTACATCACCTTATAAAGAATTGAGTCACTGGATATTGCAAGCTCATCTTCTTCTATTTCCTCCGGATCTATTTTTGTGAGGTTGAAAAGGTCTTGCACCACATAATGCGAATTTCCGACAGTGATGAGATAGTCGTGCCCCCAAAAAATCTTGGTCTCTTCAGTTTTAACCAAATTCGTGCGCTTGTCGAGAAGCGGGAAATGAAGGACCATGAAATAATAGTCGTTGTATGTGTCAATTTTCGGACGTTGCACAAAACTCGAACAGTCGTCTATGTCCAAAGGATGGAAATGGAAATTATCTCTTAAAAAATCCAGATCATCTACCGTAGGATTGGTGATGTGATGCCACTTGAGCTTCCCGAATGATATGGTATCGACCACGATAACCTCCTTCCTTTTAATGAGTGTAACTTTCTACATTCCGATAATTGTTATTTTCAAATTGACCTGCAAAGATACAAGAAAATATTTTTCAAAGCGCAATTTTTTTTATTAAACCCACTATTGAAAATCACCTCAAATTTTATATCTTTGCAAGTTCAAATATAATATTAACCTTAAAAAAGTAGATTGATGGAAAATTTAGAAAAAAATGAAGTGTTATCGAGAGCAGTCAGAGCGGGAAAACGGACATACTTTTTTGACGTGAAGACGACCAAGAATGAAGAGAAGTATTTGACAATCACTGAAAGCAAGCGCAAATTCGATGCCGACAACGGCTCATTCTTTTACGAGAAACATAAATTATTCCTTTACAAAGAAGATTTCACTAAATTCCAAAATGCCTTGGGCGCTGTTTTGGATTTCATTGAGACCGGCAAAGTTCCTGATGACTCATTGTTTGACAATGGTGGTGCGAAAGACGATTTTGATGATTTGAATTTTGGAGATTTATAATCTGATGGGAAAAATTATTGCAATAGCGAACCAGAAAGGCGGCGTGGGCAAGACGACCACGGCGGTCAATCTTGCGGCTTCGTTGGCAGTGTTGGAGCACAAGACTCTACTCGTTGACGCCGACCCGCAAGCCAACGCCACATCAGGGGTCGGGTTTGAAAAGAGCGACGTCTCTTACAGCGTTTACGACTATCTCTTGGGAAACGCCTCAGCGAAAGACGGGATCCTCACAACAAAAACCCCGAACTTGGATTTGTTGCCCGCTGTTGATGACCTCGCCGGCGCCGAAGTGGAGATGATCTCGCTTGAAAGACGCGAATTCCGCCTACGCGAATCTATCAGACCGCTGAAAGAGGACTATGAGTTCATAATTATCGACTGCGCGCCGTCGTTGGGACTGATAACGATAAACTCGCTCGTGGCTGCCGACTCTGTCATCATCCCCGTACAATGCGAATATTTCGCGCTCGAGGGACTTGGAAAACTGCTGAACACGGTGCGCCTCATACAGCAGGGCATGAACCCCGACCTGAACATAGAGGGCATTCTGCTCACCATGTACGACTCGCGCCTCAAGTTGGCGAACGCTGTCGTGGAGGACGTGCGACAGCACTGCCGCGGTATCGTTTTCGACACCATAATCTCCAGAAACACAAGGATTAGCGAGGCGCCAAGCCACGGCAAACCGATAATACTTTACGATGTGCAGTCACGCGGAACCACCAACCACCTCAATCTCGCCCGCGAGATTTTGCAGAACAACGGATACGCATTTTAACGATTTTTCGCTTTATGGAAAAAGATAAAAATAATGTCAAAAAGTTAGGAAAAGGCTTGGGTGCGTTGCTTGGCAATGCGGAGTACTCCGTCATTTCTCCAAATTCGGTGGCGCGAATCAAAACTGAATCAAACAGTTACATACGTGTTGACCTCATCGAGGCGAACCCATTCCAGCCGCGTACTGAGTTTGAACAGGCAGCGTTGGACGAATTGGCGCAGTCGATAAAATCATACGGACTGATTCAGCCGGTGACGGTGCGCCCGCTCGAAAACGGCAAGTACCAGCTCATCTCCGGTGAACGACGCCTCCGCGCCGCAAAACTTGCCGGACTTACACAAATCCCTGCTTTTGTCCGCACCGCCGATGACCTCCAATCCATTCAGATGGCTTTGGTGGAAAACATTCAGCGTGAGGATCTTAACGCTATTGAAATTGCAGTCTCATACCAGCGCCTTATTGACGAGTGCAACCTCAAACAGGACGAACTGAGCGAAAAAGTTGGCAAGAACAGGGCCACAATTTCAAATTATCTCCGTCTTCTGAAACTTTCGACAAATTCGCAAATCGCTGTCCGCGACAACAAAATCTCAATGGGGCACGCCCGCGCTTTGGTCGGAATTGATGAGGAACTTCAAGAGAAAATTGTCAACGAAATATTGAAAAACGGCCTTTCGGTCAGACAGACTGAAACACTCGTCAAGAAATATTCTTCAGAAAATCCTTCAGCGAAAAAGAAAATAAAAGTGGCATTATCCTCGCAAATCACTGATTTTCAATCAACTTTCTCAAAGAAATTAAAAACGAAAGTCAGCATAACAAAAGACACTAACGGAAAAGGCAAAATTTCAATACCATTCTCTTCTGATGAGGATTTGATGAGATTAGTAAACCTTTTGGGCGAGTAATTAATATGAAAAAATATCACTATCTTATTGACAAACAGGGATTTGTAACAAAATTCTTGTTTCTTTTTATGATAGTGCTCATAGGTTTCAGGTTTGATGTTTCAGCGCAGGCTGACAGTTCTGCGGTGCCGGCAGAAAACGCCGTCCCCGTGAAGTCAAACGACAGGATGCGGCGTGGGCAGAAAGATGCGGGCCCCATAATAAAATCTGACAACGGCAAAGTTGTGCGTGTTCACACCACCGACTCGGCGATGCAGAAAAAACACAGCCCCAAAATCGCCACCGCACTCTCTGCTGTGATACCGGGCGCAGGACAGATTTACAACCGCAAATGGTGGAAGGTGCCTATTGTTTACGCGGGGCTCGGCGCATCCGGCTACTTCATTTATTACTACGCCGTCCAAACAAAATCGTACCAAACCGAATACCGGCATCGCGCGAATGGTGAGACCAACATGCTGAATCCGCAGTACGCCAATTTCTCAGACGAGAACGTACTCGCCCTTAAAAACAACTACAGGCGAAGCATGGAAATCGCAATCGCGGCTGCAGTGATAATATACGCACTGAACATTTTAGACGCGACAGTTGACGCCCACCTTTTCTATTTTGATGTCTCTGATGACCTTTCACTTTCTGTCCAGCCATTTGTGAGACAGAACCAATTTGTACGGACAACAGAAAGTGGTGTGGGCTTCAAACTCCGTTTTTAGATAATTCTATTTCAAAACTCTCATAAACAGATAGATATGATAAATCCAAAAATTGAGGAAACTTGGAAAAATGTTCTTTATGAGGAGTTTAACTCGCCGTATTTCGAGCAGCTGAAACAATTCCTGATTGATGAAAAGCGGCATTATGTGGTGTTTCCTCCGGGCGGGCTCATATTCAATGCTTTCAATCTCACACCTTTCAACGAAGTGAATGTTGTTATTATAGGTCAGGACCCGTATCCGAATGAAGGTCAGGCGGAAGGGCTCTGTTTTTCGGTCCCTGATGGCATTGAACTGCCTCGCTCGTTAGTTAATATTTATCAGGAAATCGCTGATGACCTGCATATTACGCCGCCGCGTAGCGGAAGTTTGGCGCGGTGGGCAAAACAGGGTGTGCTGCTTTTGAACGCCACGCTCACAGTGCGCGCCCACGCCATCGGCTCGCACCAGAACAAGGGCTGGGAACGGTTCACCGACAGAGCTATCAGTGAGCTTTCGCGGCAACGCGACCATGTGGTTTTTCTTTTGTGGGGCAACTACGCAAAGCAGAAAGCAACGCTAATCGATTCCACGAAGCACGCGATACTCACCGCCGCACACCCGTCACCGCTTTCCGCTGCGAAAGGTTTCTTCGGCTGCCGCCACTTCTCAAAAACAAATGAGATATTGCATCAGTGGGGCAAAAAGGAAATTGTGTGGTGAATGTCCCCCGTGTAGAGACGTTCCATGGAACGTCTCTACATTATATTTTCCTCTATCATCTCTTTCAGATAGGATATTATTTCAGGATTTTGGATTGAGACGCCATCCAAAGCCTCGTTAACCTCGTCTGTATCTAACACAAAATCAATATTTTGTTTTTTATAATGGAATACGAATCTGATGTCGGGGTAAGAGGTCATCGTTAGCACCACCGCACCGGCGAGGTCACCCATCGGCTTGCGGTCGATGTGCGAAAGCCCGAAAGTAGCCGTGACAGTCGTGCCCTTGCCAAGTTGTGAACTGATATTGAAAGTGCCGCCCGTCAGCTCGGCGTTCTGTTTGAGCAGCGGCAACCCCAACCCTACTTTCCGTGTCGTGCGGGTTGTGACAAACGGGTCGGCGACACGCTGCGCCATCTCTTCGTCCATACCGCAGCCATCGTCCTTGAATTGCAACGTAAGTATATCTTTTTCAACATCTTCCTCCACAAGCAGCTCTATATTCTTCGCTTTTGCGCGTGTGGAGTTTTGCAGAATATCAATAATATGCATCGAAAGATCTTTCATGACATTTTCCGTTTTTAGTTTCTATTCCAATTTGACCGAGCGACCGCCCTCGCCGTGAAGCGCCATCGCAATCTCATCAAACGAGCGTGTCTCCATTTCAAAAATGGCGGTTGAAGTGCCGACAAGATTCGGGAAATGCGCGTCCGAGCTCCGTATGAAACTCTTACCTTTGAGGTACGGGTGCTCCGCCAATATCTTCTCCTTGTCACCATGCTTCGACAGCTCCACCGCGTCATAATCCAAATCGAACGGTATGAATCCGAGTTGCGATATGACACTGTTTTTCGGCTTGTCGATATGCGCTGGAATGAAAAGCCCGCCAAGTGACTTCACTTTTTTGTTAATCTCCTCTATTGAGACATCAAGACCTGATATTAAAAGTTTTGGCTCCTCGTAAACGATATTGTCCTCCTCATCAATCTGCACTTGGTCTCCAAAGACATCAGGCGAATTGGGAATGTTCGGCAAATGCTCGTCCAAATAGGCTTGAAACTCATCTAACAATTCGTGAGTCTTGAAAAAAGCAAGGCAGTGCGCCTCCTCTTTCGTTGTGACCTCGGCTCCACAAAGGACAAAAATATCCCGTTTTGAAGAGTAATGCTCCGCAAGTCTGCAATGCCGCGTGGCGTTGTGGTCGGTGATACCGATAATGTCAACGCCTTTTTGCAAAGCCAATTCGATTATATACTCCGGGGTCATATCCAAGTCGCCGCATGGTGAAAGCAGCGTATGGGTATGCAAATCGGCCTTAAATCGGAACATTATCTGTAACTTACTGGTTAATATGCATATACACCTTGCCAGCTGTTTCGAAAGTCTGGTCGGTAGTGCCCAACATCGGGATTTCCTCCTCAATAGCGTGCTGCAATGTGTCTTCATCGGGCTTGAAGCCTTTTACCAAGATAATGCATGACAGCTCTTTGAGAGAGCCAATGGCAGCCACATTCTTATGGGTCTGCAAAGTAATCCATGCCATACCTGATTTTGTCGAGCCCATTACATCGCTCAGCAAATCAGAAACATAGCAACCGGTAATTTCCTTGTCAAGGTTATCAGCCCCACAGAAAACCGTCAAATTCATTTTTTCTACCAATTCTTTGACTGTCATAATAAATCTATTAATCTATTAATATGTATGTTTTTACAATAAATCGTCAGGAATATTGTTAATATCCAACTTCTGCACGCCCCAAGTTTTCTTTGCGAGTTCGGCGCGCTCATCAGCTGATATGCCATTATTTTCATTCAGAAGGCGTTGCACGAAAATGCAGCTTTTCAATCCTATCACCCCATTCGTGACCGCGAAAGAGAACTCCTTACACGTCTGATAACCGCAGATACGGCAGTCAACTTGCGGCAGGAACTTATTGATTTTGAACGCTTTCTCCATCTTCTGCATCGCCACTGCCCTGTCGTTGTCGAGCTTGTCCATCGAGCGGGGCTGCACCTTACCAACCTTACTGTTATCCGCTAAATAATCAAAATTTTGGATTAGCTCATTAAATTTTTTGGACACACGCACGGGACTATGTGCGGCGCGCTGTTTCTGTCGCTCAACTGTAAGGAATCTGTTATTAGCGCATAAAATCCCCCCCGCACAGCTCTGGTCACAGGCGCGCACTTCAAGGAAGTCTATATTGTCAATATCCTCATTCTCAATCTTTTCCAAAAACGCCGACACATTATGCACCTCATCGATGGCAAGGTTACGACCTTCTTTCAGCAATGCAATCTCGCCCCCACTAAGCGCCCACAACAGGTTTCTACGTGTCATCACATTACGATGGTCATTCTGTAAAGCCGGAAGTTCAGTACCCTGTTTTATAATCCGTAAAACCTTATTATACAGATAGTTCATATTTATGACACCTGTAACAGAAGATTTATCCTCCCCTACCGGACTTTTGATTGCGGCAATTTTCGCGGGACACGGCGCGACATAAAATATGCCAATCTCCTCATTCAGAATCCCGCAATTCTCAACAAGATGCTTCTTGATATGCAATGAGGTCAAATCAAGAGGCGGTTTAACAAGCATGATATTATTCACGAGAGACGGGAACTTCACCTGAATCAGGCGGACAATCGCAGGACAAAACGAAGAAATCACGGGCTTGTCGCAATCCCCATTCATAAGTTTCTCATTCATAATATGTTTCAGCACCCCCACACTTTCTTCAACTTCATAAACGAATTTGAAGCCGAGATAATGCAATGCTGCCAAGATAGAGTCATGTTCTATTTTTTCGGGGAACTGCGCGAAAAAAATAGTTGGGACGAGCGCGACAGGAGTCTTATAGTCATAAATCGTCTGGAAGTCGTCCTGCTCGACATAGATAGCCGAGACGGGGCAAGCGGAATAGCAGCGGCCGCAGTCGATGCATCTGTTAGGGTTCAGCACCGGCAGTCCGCCCTCGATATGGATTGCCGCAGTCGGACATATTTCGGTACAATGAGCGCAACCTATACAGAGGTCATACTGAAACTTAAGAGCATGGTGAAAATTTTCCTGATGTGTATCCATTTAAAAGTTATTAGTTATTTCCACGGTAGTACCCTTGCCGACCACGGAATTCACGTTAAGAATGTCTGAATTTGCTTTTATATTTGGCAGTCCCATACCGGCGCCGAAGCCCATTTCGCGCACGGCGACCGAGGCTGTGGAGTAGCCCTCCTGCATGGCTTGGGAAATATCGGCGATACCGGGCCCCTCATCAGCGAGTTTAATATATATCTTGTCGGGCTGCAAATCCACTGTAATCACGCCACGATAGGCGTGCGCCACTATATTGACCTCAGCCTCGTATAGTGCGACCACGGTGCGTTTCACCACAGACGAGTCCACACCAAGCTGCCGCATCATTTTCTTCACGTTGCTTGACACGGAGCCGGCATTTGTGAAATCGCCACCGTTCACCTGATATTCGAGTAACATGTTTTTCCTTTCTTAATAAAGTGGTTGAATATTATTTGCGTATAGGATACCGGCGACCTTATACATCGAATAGCTGGTTTCCATAAGCACCATGTTGTTGTCCTCCGCGAGTTCCTTCATCTCGTCAGTGACTTTCTTGCCACGGACAAAAAGGACATAGCGCACCTCGGCCATTTCGCATGTACGGATTGTCTGTGTGTTCGCGAGGCCAGTGATAAGCAGCAGTGATGACGCGTCTTTAATCGTCAGCACGTCGCTCATCAAATCAGAAGCAAAAGCTCTTGTAACTTCCTCGTTTTCAGTATTGTTTCCTTCAATTAGTCTTCCGCCGACAAGGGCGATAATTTCATCAATCTTCATTGTTTTTCTGTCATTTTACAATTAATGAACAAAGATATAAAATAAAATCCAAAGTTGAGCTGTATTGGAGGAAAATTTTGCTGGGAGAATACCGAGAGGGGGGCAGGTTTCCACCAAAAACAGCAAGCGCCGGTGGCACCGGCGCTTGCACTTGGTAGTCGAAGGACAATTCTGAAATTCCTTTTATAATAACATTTATCCGCGACAATTGTCGTATTCGTCATTATTGGGATTCAGTTGGTTTGCGTGATTGTCGTAATCAGCATCACAGTGTTCCGCGTCAGGATTCCATGCCATATTTTCATACCTCCTTTCAAATTGGTTTAAGTGTTGTTTTAATTTTTAACCGTGTTATTTTTCCGCTCCTTTTCCGAGGAGTTTTGGGTTGTGTTTTCCCCATCACCTTTGCCTTTAATTTTTTCCATGCTTTTCACCTCCTTGTTTTGTGATTAGCTTTTGTCGTTGCAATGCTTTTGAAAGGTCTCGTTGGTGATTTTTCATTCTATCCTCTTGTTCAGGTGTTTTGTCTGCAATTTTTTGCATTTGCCTGACAGAATTCTTTTTGTCAACGATAAATTCTGATGAAGTTGGGTTTTTAACTGTTGAACGTTGGTCATTTCTTGTCTTGATTTTATTTTTTGTGTTCATAATATAAAATTTTGTTATGACTAAAATGTTTTTTAAAAGTATTATTCTGGCATACATAAAGGGCGGAGCCCTATACTTCCACATTTTACGCTTCCCTAACCTCCCGCACAAATTATCAAATGCTGAAATCAGGTGATCGTCTTATATTAAAATTCATAAACCAGTATTTTGATTTAAGCTGCTGGCACAATTCATTGTATTTGTCAAATAGCTTGGCTTCGCTGCAAGTAACCATATAATTATACATTGCACATGGTTCGTATGGCGTTAATTCAAGGACTTTCTCATAGCATTTAGTCGCTCGGTCGTATTGTCTTTCATTTGCATACATATCTGCCAACCTTCTCCAAAGAGAATCAAATTCAGGACATTTTTCAACCATTGATTCAAGTATTTTTATAGACTCCTGAATTTTTCCGTTTCTTTCCAATTTAAATGCTTTATTAATTTGTTGTAAATCATCATCATACGACTCTGTCGCTTCAAAAGGCAAGGGAATGTGACAATTTGCCGATTCTGGCAAAAGGAATGGAAGCCCTGTACGTAATTGCGCCAAATATAATATCATATTCGGGGCTTTTTTTTCACCAACTGATAATTGTGTGTTATTTGCCAAGCAAAACTCATTGAAGATTTTACAATAATTTTTCAAAGTTTCATCTTCTTCAATATGGTTTATTATTTTCCGCAAATCAGTATATTTTAAACTTAAGACTTCGTTTATCAAATCAAAATAGTTGATTTTCAATATCCCATCAATCCTTTGCATACATTTCTCGTAAGATGTGGATACAATCCATTTGACAATCTTTTTGTTTTTCGGATTTTGAATTGTAAAGTCATTGAGTTGTCTTGCCGCTTTTTTATCAACATAAATATAATCGTAATATGCTCCTTCAGACGTTGGTCTCAATTGTGTCCTTTTCAGTTGGATAAGCAGTATCATGTCATCGCTTTCCACATACACGTCAACATCGCCTTTGTCATTTTCACCTTTTATATTGGATTCCACTTTCCAATTATTATTTTTATTTTTGAAAAGTTCTACAACATATTTTTCCATTTCGGTTGAACATTGTTTTTGAAGCTCTTTATTCGAAGGCAATTTTAATTTTAAATTTTCCAAAACGGCGCCTAAAAAAGCGTAAAACCAATGGTTCCTGCCTAAAAACATGGTAGGACATACCAGCAGGTCGCCAAACTTCAGAAATGGCTTGCGATATACATCAAAACAAGTTTGTCCCCAATGAAATGTTTTTTCATCAAATTTATTGCCAGTAAATGTGTACGAAAAGATGTCAATAAACGTTTGAAAAGTCTCTTTAGAAGCACAAGTTCCCTCTTTTACGAAAGAGTTGTACATCCGATAATATTCATCTGTCGTTTCAATTGTAAAAGGAAGTATTTCACATCCTTCGCAAACAGATTTACGCAACAAATACCACATCTTCTCAAACCAACTTTTACCGTCGATTTTCTCAAGATTATTTTCATATCTATATGTTTTGTTTGACGAAATACCGCCAAGAGCATCCAATATTTGTCTGTGGGGAATATCTTTCCCTTTGAATATAAAATTTGGCACCTTTAAATCATCCATTAAGCAGTATGTCGCAACGCTTTCAATGGTCGCCTCTTTATTGAAATCATACTCTTCACCAAGACCTGCTATTTTCAATTCGCCTGAAGCAATTTGGCGTTCAATTAAATTACGGGCAATTTGGTTATAGTTAAGTTCATTCATGGCATATCTTGCCCCGTTCAGTTTCCAAGTATAGAAATCAATTGGTGTTTGGTATAAGAACAAACAGTTATGCACTTCTTTGGGAGTTATGGTGGTATCAAAACAATACAAGTCAATAATATCATTCCTGAAACGAATATAGTCCATGACTTTCGGGAAAAGAGTCTGGCTCTTATACCATTCCGCATGTTTGGGATAGATTTTTCCAAAATATTGCACAAAATGCACTACCATTTTTTCTCTACCATGAAATTGCAATGTCCTGAATCTTTCCTCTCTCAATAACTTTTCAATAAACAATCCGTAAAATTTCCCAAGATACTCCATAGTGCTGTCTCTCATGCTCTCGTTTTCACTACGATAGCACTCCATCCAACATATAACATCAAAAAAAGATTTATAGAATGCCTCCTCAGTATCAGTCGGCAAATTCTTCAGATAAGTTTTGAATTCCCCATCAATTTCTTTTTGTAAATTTTCCTCATAGGTATAAATGCTTTTCCATACCTTTTTATGTATGGTTAAATCATCTATCAACGGAATTTGTTGAAGGAAATCGTGCCTGTCTGCTCTCAAGAAATATTTTGACACACGAACGGCCTGCACGAAAGCATCAGGCTGTAATTCTGCCACTTTTTTCTCAAAAGCCCCGTTAAATGAGCCACAACTTTTAAAATGCTTGAGAATATCCTCAAATTTCTGAGGGAATGAAAGACCTTTAATGGAGCAAATGCACTGCTCTCCTGTGTGATTTTTGCTTAAATACTTATTTTCCATAATGAACTGTTTAAAAGTTTTACTGATTAATTTTCAGTTCAGCTCAAAATGGTGCGACAAAAATACACTTTTTCTTTCACAACTCACTTCTTGCTGAAAAAATTTTTCTGTTGTAAAAAATCTTCATAGGAAATGAGTTGATTAATACCATCATTAATGCATTATCACATTCAAAAATTGTGCCAATTTTTCAAAATTGTCCTTTTTTCTTCTTGTTGTCATTTTTGTATTTCATACCATGTAGAGACGTTCCATGGAACGTCTCTACAAATTATTCCGACAATTTGGCATTGGATTCAAATTCGGCTGTGATGAAGGTGTTCTTCTGATTGCAGCTGACAAAAAAATGCGGCGACCGTACGGTCGCCGCATTTCGCTTATGGTTATATTTTCAATTATAACACATTGTACGGTTTCAGCAAGCCCTTGCCGATTTCGACCGCCTCCTCATTCTTTGGGATGAGGTGATGGTGGCGCTCAGGCAGGGATTTCTCCAAACCTTTGTGAAGCATTTCGGGGGTCACCAACGGTTTCACCGCTAAGAAGCCACCAAGCACTATCATGTTGAACAGCTTTGAAATGCCGAGCTCGCTTGCCTTGTCGGCGGCGGCAACCTGATAGATGTTGATGTCCTTGCGGGTCGGGTGGTGTGTGATGCCGTTGGGGTCGTAAATCAACAACCCGCCGGGTTTCACCGCCGACTCAAACTTGTCCATCGACTGCTGGTTAAGGATTATTGCCGTGTCGAACTGGTTGAGGTACGGTGAGCAGATACGCTCGTCGCTCAAGATGACGGTTACATTTGATGTGCCGCCGCGCATCTCCGGCCCGTATGATGGAAGCCAGCTCACTTCCTTGTCTTGCATAATACCGGCGTATGCCAAGATCTTACCCATTGAGAGCACACCCTGACCGCCGAAGCCTGCTATAATTATTTCTTCTGTCATTGTTCTTGATTTTAAAAATTAATTACTTGCTTCTCAATGAGAAACGGGTTTCATTGGGTTGGTCAAAAGTGCTGACGCGCTCCATGAAGTTAGGCGCGAACTTGCCATCGACTTTCATATCTCCGAGCGGGAAATATTTCAGAGTGTTCTCTTCCATCCATTTGTTGGCCTGTACCGGGGTCATCTTCCAACCTGAGTTGCAGTTTGAAGTGATTTCCACGAAAGAGACGCCCTTGTGGAGTTTTTGGTTCTCAAATGCCTGACGGATAGCCTTTTTGCACTTGCGGGCGAGCACCGGAGTATAGACCGCCTGACGTGTCACATAATATGTGCCGGGCAGCTGTGCGAGCACTTCTGTGAGGCGCATTGTGTGTCCCATCAGTTCAGGATCACGGCCGTAAGGGCAAGTCACAGTCTCCATACCTTCGAGCGTTGTCGGGGCCATCTGACCGCCAGTCATGCCGTAGATACCGTTGTTGATGAATATCATTGTGATGTTCTCGCCGCGGTTGCAGGCGTGCATCACTTCAGCGCAGCCGATTGACGCAAGGTCGCCGTCACCCTGATATGAGAACACGTATGTGTCGGGGCGGAGACGCTTGATAGCAGAGGCGCACGCTGGAGCGCGTCCGTGCGCAGCTTCCACGAAGTCAACGTCAAAATAGTTATACGCCAATACGGAGCAGCCGACCGGCGAAATGCCCACCACATTGTCTTGGATGCCCATCTCTTCTATCACTTCGGCGATAATTCTGTGGACGACACCATGACCGCAGCCGGGGCAATAGTGCATCACGTTGTCGGTGAGCACCGGCGTGCGTCTGTACACTAAGTTTTCGGGTTTAATTATATCTTCTCTTGTCATGATTTTTCTGAATTAAAATTATTTAATCATATTTTTTAAAGCATCGAAAATTTCGACTGGTGTCGGAATCACGCCGCCAAAACGTCCGTAGTGGGTTACAGGGACTTTGCACTCAACAGCGAGTTTGACATCCTCTATCATCTGTCCGGCGCTCATCTCCACGCATAAGATTTTCTTCATGCGGCCGCCGATTTCAGCGACTGCCTTTTTTGGAAATGGCCAGAGGGTGATAGGACGAACCAAACCGACCTTGATGCCTTCGGCGCGGGCGAGCTCTACAGCTTTCATGCAGATACGCGCTGCTGAGCCGTATGCCACGAAGATGAATTCAGCGTCATCGCATTGGATAGCTTCGTAGCGTGCGTCTTCCTCTTCACATTTTCTGTATTTCTCTTGGATTCTCTTGTTAACGCCTTCCTGTTTGAGGGAGTCGAGTTCAAGAGAGGTGACGATGGTGCTCTTTTTGCCAGCGCGGTGGCCTGTCGCAGCCCACGGGCAATGCTCTTCTATGTACTCGTTTGTCCAGCGCGGCTTGTAGTCGTCAATCATGACTTTTTCCATCACCTGACCGATAACACCGTCAGAAAGGATAGCGACAGGGTTTCTGTATTTGAAAGCGAGGTCAAAGCCGAGTTCCACGAAATCGTACATCTCCTGTACTGAAGAAGGTGCGAGTGTTATCAGCCGGTAGTCGCCATGGCCGCCGCCCTTGGTAGTCTGGAAATAATCTGACTGTGATGGTTGGATAGTTCCGAGGCCTGGGCCTCCGCGAACTACATTGACGCACAATGCCGGCAGCTCAGCGCCCGCGATGTACGACAGCCCTTCCTGCATCAGGGAGAATCCCGGAGACGATGATGAGGTCATAACACGTTTTCCTGTGGAGGCGCCCGCATAAACCATGTTTATTGACGCCAATTCGCTTTCTGCCTGAAGCACAACCATTCCGGTCTTCAGATATGGTCTTTCTGCCATCAGGTGCTCAAGTACTTCACTTTGAGGGGTGATAGGATAACCGAAATACCCGTCGCAGCCACAACGTATGGCAGCTTCGGCAATGGCCTGATTACCCTTCATTAATTTTAATTCCTTTGCCATATTCTATTTTCTTTAATTTGTTTGTTTAATAATCAGTGAATTGATTTGTAAGATGTTATACTTTAGCGCGATAGACTTCTATCACCCCGTCAGGGCAGATGACCGCACAATTGGCGCACCCGATGCAATCGTCAGGTTTCACCATTTCAAGGTAGTTGTAACCTTTGGAGTTCACCTTCTTTGCGAGGGCGATGACTCCGTTGGGGCAGCCGGTGATACATACCGAACAGCCCTTGCACTTTTCAGTGTCAATGACCAAAGTTCCTTTAAATGCCATATAATTTTTGTTTTAAGGGTTTATTTATAGTTGCGTTTTTTCAAAGCAGTTGCAATATTACAATTTTTTATGATACCTTCGGCAGAGTTTTGGAAAAATATTTTGGAAGTATCTCTTTTTGACATGAAAAACGACTTTGACAGAAATGTTTCCATCAAAGCCGCTATATTTTGTTGAGGTGCATGGTTTTATGCCATGTTCCACAAAGCACTTTTATCCATTATGCCATTATGAATGTATGGCTCACTTCTTTGCTGACGTGGAGATTTTACAAAAGCCCAACAATTGCCTCATGTCACGTTTTACTCAGCAACAACCTACTGTAAAACCTTTTCTATCAGATATTTGTTTCTGTCAGCGGAAGAGCGGGATATCAATTCGCCAATAAAACCTGATAGGAATAACTGCATTCCGATTACCATTGCCAACAGCGCCAAATAGAAGAGCGGCTGGTCGGTGACTTGGCGGAAAATGGCGTTGTTGTGCAGTGCGACAAGCTTTTCAATGATAAGCCACAATGTTATTATTCCTCCTGCAAGGAAGAACAATGTGCCCCAAAGTCCGAAAAAGTGCATAGGTTTTTTGCCGAATCTCGATACAAAAGTGATTGTGATGAGGTCAAGGTAACCGTTGATGAACCGGTTCCAGCCGAATTTCGACTCGCCGTATTTCCGCTTCTGGTGTTTCACCACCTTCTCCCCTATTTTGGTGAATCCTGCCCATTTCGCGATTACAGGTATGTAACGGTGCATCTCGCCATAAACCTCAATGGATTTGACAACCTCTTTTCTGTACGCCTTCAAGCCACAGTTGAAATCGTGAAGATATATCTTTGAGATTCTGCGCGTGGTCCAATTGAAAAACTTCGATGGAATATTCTTTGCTATTTTGGAATCGTATCTCACCTTCTTCCAGCCAGATACCAGATCATAGCCATCTTTGGTTATCATATTGTAGAGTTCCGGAATCTCATCGGGGCTGTCTTGAAGGTCGGCGTCCATGGTGATGACCACATCGCCCTGCACCTGCTCGAAAGCAGCGTTCAGCGCCGCCGACTTGCCGTAGTTCCTTCTGAACTTTATACCTTTCACATTGGCGTTCTCTGCCCTGAGCTTTTCAACCACGTCCCAAGAATGGTCGTTTGAGCCGTCGTCAACTAACATAACCTCGTAAGTGAACGAGTTTTCCTGCATTACCTTGTCAATCCATGCCACGAGTTCCGGCAAAGATTCCTCTTCATTGAATAAAGGCACTACTACTGATATGTCCATAATCTAATCGTTGGTTATTTCTTGCGGTGTGTCCTCTTCATTTTCAGGTTCTTTATCGTCAGCACCGCAACTGTATTTTTCTTTTCTGTAAACGTATAATGATGTGAATATGCCGAAGAACAATCCGTACAGAAGTGTTGACACGGAGTTCATCAGGGCAACAGTGAGGCTGTTATTGTAGCGCGGCACCGAATCTTTCTCGGCTTCAAGGCGCAGTTGTAGCGGGCTCGCGCTGTCGAAACCAGCCGCGGAAGTCAACACGATTTGGCTTAAAACTGTAGTGCAAATTGTGTCTTCCTGTTCTTCGTTCAACAGCTGCTCAAGCGTGTTGATCCAAACTTTCTGCGCATAACTGTCGAATTTTCCGTAGTGATAGTTTGCCGTATCCATTGCCGCACCCTTGCGAAGCCTTTCCGCATAGCAATCCCATAACATCGCCAACCTGTTATCAACAAATGTGTTACAGGCTGTATCATCTTTAAGGATTGAAGTTTTGGTTTCTGCGAGAATATTTCCACTATTAATAATATATGTATCAATATCCTCCATTTTCACTGTGTCTTGCGCCAAACGGGTGCGATATTTCTGTTCAAAAGCCGTGTTTATCCTGTCAATTCCGTCTTTTTCTATAAAAGAGAAATGAATGACGAGATAAATAAGGAAAAAGATGAAAGCCACGCCAACCGCCCCCGCACTGAGACCGAATGTCTTGCCGAAAGTGATGAAGCCGCCTGCAAAATTGTCGCGATAGTCTTTGGCGCACTTTACAAGCACAACAATGATAAGCAGAATCATCATCAAATCGGCGATAGTGCCGAAGGGATAATCCACGCGGCGCGCCATCATTTTAAGCAGTTCGAGCGCGGAAAGCCCCGCGCCCAAAACTATACCCCATAAAAAAGTTGTCCTAAACCAATTTTTCATGTTCTGCTTTCAGATGAAAAATCCGCTGTTAATATTCCTCCTCTTCTTCTTCACCGTCTGCGCCCAAACCGAACATGGCTTTAACATCTGCCGGTGCGTTTTCAAACGGTTCCCAACCTGCCGGAAGTATAAAGGACTTCGCGTTGATTTTCTTGTCCGGCTTGATTTCTGACGCCTCGTTAATCATTGTGAATGAATTTCCGTCATTCTCAATAAAAGTTTCAGTATAAAGCGGATACCCCTTGAGCCCTGGATATTTTGCGGATTTGTATGTTGACGCGTTCATCAGATCATTGGTGACATAAAGAGTTAGGCTCTGGCTTTCGTCTGTCTCAAGATCAGTGACTGTAACGACAGCTTTGTGGCATTTATAACCTGCAATCTCTTTTGTGTCAAGCTCATCGTACTCATAGTCGAATTTTGTCGTTTTGTAGTCGGCAGTGTCGGATATAAGATATTTTCCGTATGCCATCTGAGAAAGGTCGATAACGATGTTTGTTATTCCTGTGTTGCCATCGGAGACAACAACGGTTCCAATTCCTTGCTGGCTGTTAACCATTTTAGTTTTGCTGCCCCAAACAATCATTTCCGCCTCCCCTTGCACCTGCGAGAGAATGTTCGCATCCTCAGTGCCGGTCGCGTATGTTTTCATTTTGATGATTCCGCCGAAATCTTTCTGTGCATAGCCCAAAACAGCTATTGACATTAACAAGGCTGATAATAAAAAGATCTTTTTCATATTGATTTTGCTTTAATTGTTTTTCAAATATATAAAACTCTATTTTGCAGAAAATATTATGCTGTTTTTCTCTCCCATTTTCTGAACAGGCTTCTCAATTTCAGTCCGATGACACCGAAAATAGCTTCCTTGAAAATTCCAGATGACATTTTTGATGTCCCTAAAGTTCTGTCTTTAAATATAATAGAAACTTCTTCTATCTTAAATCCGAGTTTCCAAACGGTGAATTTCATCTCTATCTGGAATCCGTAGCCGATATGTTTGATTTTGTCGAAGTCGATTGCGCGAAGGGTGTCGGCTTTGTAGCATTTGAAGCCGGCGGTGGTGTCGCGCACGGGGATTCCGAGAATGAAGCGCACGTACATTGAGCCGCAGTACGACATCAGCAGCCGCGACATCGGCCAGTTGAGAACGTTAACGCCCTTGCAGTACCGTGACCCGACAGCGAGGTCGGCGCCGTTGACCGCGCAGGCTTCGTACAGACGGGCAAGGTCTTCAGGATTGTGCGAGAAATCGGCATCCATCTCAAAGACATAATCGTAACCGTGCTCCAACGCCCATTTGAAACCTGTGATGTACGCCGTGCCGAGCCCGAGTTTCCCTTTCCTCTCAATTATGAAAAGCCTGTCAGGCAATTCCTCCATTAGCCGTTTCACAATGTCGGCAGTGCCGTCCGGCGAATTGTCCTCTATCACAAGAATATGATAATCGCCCAAAGAAAAGGTTGTTCTGATGATGTTTTCGATATTTTCCTTTTCGTTATATGTAGGGATTATGACTAATTTCTTATCCATAATTATTTTTTTACGATGATATAAACCGGGAAGTGATCGCTATAGCCGCCTTGGTAAGTTCCACCAGCGTATGTTCTGTAAGGATAATCCTCATACGAGCCAGTCTGTGTTTTCTGCAAGATTAGCGGATCGTGGAATATCTTGGCCGCCACATACTTGTAAGTTCCGGGGCGCGCATTCACGAGACCGTATGACACAATCGTCTGGTCTATGAGTCCCCAAGAGTCTCTGTACGCGTAAGAGCCGTATCCCTGTTTGTAGAGTTTGTACATCGGGTTGAAAAGGTCACCGGGCTGTGTGGTAGCCTCAATTTTTTTCTTTATCTTAAGATTTGTGATAATACTCTTTGAATCAGGATCATCGTTAAAGTCGCCCACGATGACGATTTTCGCGTTGGGGTCTGCGTTCATCAGCGAGTCGGCGATGCTGCGTGTGAGCTTCGCGGCTGCGGCACGACTGCCAAGGCTCTTTTTTCCTCCGAGTTTTGACGGCCAGTGGTTCACAATCATGTGCATCGTGTCGGTGCCGTCAAGAATGAAGGAAACCAAAAGCTGGTCACGGGTGCGGAAACTTGTGTCGGCAGTATAGAGACGGAACGACTTGCTGGAAAGCACTTGTACACGGTCTTTTCTGTAGATGAAGCCGACATCGACACCACGGCGGTCGGGAGAGTCGTAATGAACTATGTCCATATTGAACGGACGGAGGTTGTCGGTGGCGATAAGGTCCTCAAGCACCTTACGGTTCTCGAGCTCACACAGCCCAATACAAGCCACACCGCCATACTCACGGCCTATCAGCGAAATGACTTTCGACATATTGTCAAGTTTGCGCATGTAGCGTTCTGGCGTCCAGCGGTATGAGCCTTCAGGAAGGAAATCAGCGTCCCTTGTCAACGGATCATCTTCCGTATCGAACAGATTCTCAAGATTATAGAAGCCTAAAACTGCGGTATTTTTCTCCTTTTGCGCGAAGAGTCCGTCACATAGAAGCAACCCGAATGCCAATGTTAAAAAGAAGATTTTTTTCATTATGCAAAAATTTTAACGTGGCAAAGATACAATTTTTTTATAGAAGAAACTCTGTATGCGGCAATTTTATATATGTGACTTTTTATATATCTTTGCCAAAAAATCGGGACATATATTTCACCGTTTTTACAATTTTCAAAATGACAAAAACATTAAACTAATTTTTTCGCTAACGAATTGTAATGAAAGACATTAGAAGAGTAGAGCACGATGATATTCTCGCGTTTTTGGAGAAGAACGGGGAAAAGGGCTTCCGCGCAAAACAGATAGACGAGTGGCTTTGGAAGAAGGGCTGTTTCTGTTTTGAAGAGATGAGCAACCTGCCCACGACTTTGCGTGAGTTGCTGAAACAGAGCTACGAGTTCGCACATCTTGAGACCGACACGGTTGAGCAGAGCGCGGACGGCACCCTCAAATTTCTGTTCCGCCTGCCCGACAATGCGAAGATTGAAGGCGTGCTAATCCCCACTCCGAAGCGTGTCACAGCGTGTGTGTCGTCTCAGGCGGGCTGCCCGCTGAAATGCGCTTTTTGTGCCACAGGTCAGATGGGCTTCATCCGCAATCTCCATTTCACGGAGATTTTCGACCAGTTCCTTATAATGAACCGTGTTGCGGAGGAGAATTTCGGTAAAAGAATCACGAACATCGTATATATGGGCATGGGCGAGCCGCTTCTCAATTACGAAAATGTGATGAAATCAATCGGACTGCTCACCTCACCAAGCGCGCAAGCCATGTCACCGCAACGTATCACGCTCTCCACGGTTGGCGTTGTCAATGGCATTCAACGGCTGGCTGACGAAGGGTTCCCTTGCGGGATTGCAATTTCGCTCCACTGCGCAGACGAGCGTAAAAGATTGGAGCTTATTCCTTCCACAAAAACGTTCCCGTTGCCGGAGATTCGCGAGGCATTGGCATATTTTCATAAAAAAACAGGGGAAAGAATCAGTATTGAATACCTTCTGCTTGACGGAATCACCGACACGCGCGCCGATGCAGAAAAACTTTGGGAATTCTGCAAGCCGTTCCCCGCAAAAATAAACCTTATAGAATATAATGACAACAATTTGCAGTTCCGTAAAAGTCCGGAAAAAAGGGTGAAAGATTTTGTGGCGTATTTGGAATCGAGGAACATGATTGTGACGGTGAGGCACAGCCGAGGAAAGGAAATTGCAGCAGCCTGCGGGCAACTTCTTGTTAACCAATCAAATAAAAGCAAAAAGTAACATTTATACCCTTATTTAAAAAAATTCGTTATCTTTGCAGCATAATCAAATCATTAAACCATAAAAAACAAAAGTATTCCCAATCTGAAATGAAAAGACTTATTTTGGCAATCAATCCAGGTTCAACCTCAACAAAAATTGCCGTATTTGAAGAAGAGAAAAAAAAAAAAAAAAAAAACGTAAAACATTCAGTAGAAGAGTTAGCTAAGTTCCCGACAATAGGCGAACAGTATCAATACAGGAAGGACGCCATTCTTGAAGAGCTCAAAAGCAACAACATTGAGCTGTCGGATATTAAAATCGTAATTGGGCGCG
>CACYHL010000006.1 GCA_902774205.1 uncultured Bacteroidota bacterium
AATCGTCCACAATGCCGACCCTGCTCACCGAAAAAAATCATTTTCCAAAATATCCGTGCCTTGATTTTTCTTTTTTTGCATTCTGCAAACGAGCAGGAATTCCTATCGGATTATTTTACAGAGATATCTATTGGTGTTTTGCAAACAGGAACAAAGACTGGAAACAGAGTATTGCCAAATATTTTTACCGTTACGATTTGCGGCAATATGAGAAATTTGTTGACGTCCTTTTCCTGCCTACAATGGAAATGTTCAAACACATACCTTTTAATTTCGATCGACAAGTTGTTGAATTGCCATCCGGCTGCGATTTATATACTGTATCTGGAAAAAAAGATGACCGTTTTATTAGCCTTCTGTATATTGGAGGTATTGGAGGGGATTATAATTTAATTCCGTTTATGGAAGCTGTTAGCAAAATGCCAGAACTTCATCTGACGTTATGTTGTCGCAAGAACGATTGGGATAAAGTCAAAGGCGAATATGGTAAGTTTGAAAACGCGCAAAATATTACAATGGTTCACAAAAAAGGGGACGAGTTGAAACTTCTATATGAGCAAGCAGATGTATTTGCATTGTTGTACAGCTCATCCGTACATTATTTGCAATTCGCAGCCCCGTTCAAGTTGTTTGAAGCAATCGGATATGGAATTCCGTTGTTAGGTTATAGGGAAAATTGGAGTGGAAAATTTATCGAAAAACAAGGCATTGGAATGGCCTGCGACAACACAATCGAAGACTTGTCACGTTGCTTACACAGCCTATGCAAAAATAAAGCACTCTTGCTGGACTACAGGAACAGGGTGTCGGAAATTGCTCCGCAGCATACTTGGGAGAACCGATGCCGACAGATAGCAGAAACATTAACAAAAAAGAACAGCAAATGAAAATATTCATCCTTTCCGATGCAGGCTCCATACACACCAAACGATGGGTGAAATCTCTTTCCGAAAACGGCTGCGAAATATTTCTGTTTGGGCTTTTGGACACAGATTTGTCGTTTTATGACAAAATGCCGAATGTGACTGTGTATTGTTACAACTTTACATTTAACAAAAGCAGCATTGCCTACAAATGGGTAATGAGTAAAGCTCTTTATTTTAAAGCTTTACCTAAAATCAAACAGAAGATAAGAGAATTCAATCCTGATATTCTTCATGCTCATTACGCATCAAGTTTCGGATTGTTGGGTGCTATGACAGGATTCCATCCATACGTTGTGTCTGTATGGGGAAGTGATGTTTATGATTATCCCAATGCAGGATTGATATACCGGAAACTGCTCGAATTTACACTGAAAAGAGCCGATAAAATCCTCTCTACCAGTCATGTGATGGCAAAGGAGACAGGCAAATACACAGATAAGGAGATCGGGATAACGCCTTTTGGAGTGGACACGGATTTGTTCCGCCCTATCTTTGACCAACAGCCTACGGACGTTTTTGTGGTTGGAAATGTAAAGACCCTGTCATCGACATACGGCATTGATGTTTTGATAAAGGCTTTTGCACGTGTTGTGGAAAAGAACCCTTCCGTCCCGTTGCTGTTAAAGATCGTCGGCAAAGGTCCGCAGGAGGCGGAACTGAAGCGGTTGGCAGCTGATTTGGGTGTGGCAGACAAGGTGGAATTTCTCGGTTTTATCCAAAATGACAGACTGCCTGAATTTTATAATTCCATGTCTGTATCCGTTTCACTGTCGTTGCGTGAGAGCTTCGGCGTTGTGGCGGTAGAGGCTATGTCCTGCGAATGTCCTGTTGTGGTTTCTGATGCTGACGGCTTTACCGAAGTAGTGGAGGAGGGAGCTACGGGATTTATTGTTCCTAAACAGAATGACGAGGCTGCTGCGGAAGCCATCCAGAGGTTCATTGACCAGCCTAAACTGCGTTGTGAAATGGGACAAAATGGCAGAAAAAGAGTGTTGGAATGTTACCGTTGGGAGGATAATGTTGCTACAATGATCTCATATTATAATCAAATACTTGATAAATAACAGAAAATGAATATTCTTATTATCAATCATTACGCTGGAAGCCCTGAAATGGGTATGGAGTTCCGACCTTACTACTTGGCGCAAGAATGGAAGAAAAATGGCCATAATGTTATAATTGTGGGTGCCACGTATTCTCATTTGCGAAAAAAACAGCCTGAAAAAAGTGGGGAACAGGCCATTGACGGAATCGACTATTTGTGGGTAAAGACACCTGTTTATAAAGGGAATGGTATAAAGAGGTTCATTTCAATGTTGGTTTTTACAATAAAACTTTGGATTAAAGCCAAGAGAATCGCGAAAACATTCTGCCCAGATGTAGTTATAGCATCATCTACTTACCCTTTAGATAATTATTCTGTCAATAGAATAGCCAAATTCAGCAATAGTAAACATATTTATGAAATCCATGATATTTGGCCACTTTCCCCGATGGAACTTGGTGGAATGAGCAAGTTTCATCCTTTTATCGTCCTTATGCAAATGGCTGAAAATTACGCTTATAAGCATTCCGATGCGGTGGTGTCGATTTTGCCAGCGGCTAAGGAGCATTGCGTTGAACATGGTTTGCCGGAAAGTAAATTTTTCCATGTGCCGAATGGTATTGTGGAAGCGGATTGGCAGGTGGCGCAACATATACCGGAAACTCATTCGAAACTTATCAGCCATTTAAAATCTAATAACTCCTTTTTGGTTGGCTTTACGGGAGCTCATGGTGTCGCAAATGCTTTACAGTCAGTTATAAAAGCAGTTGCAATGTTGAAAGACAAGAATATTTCGCTGATACTTGTGGGAAGTGGTCAGGAAAAAGAAAATTTGATGAATTACGTCAAAAAAAATGAGATTGGCAATGTCTATTTTCTTCCGCCAGTATCAAAATATGCAATACCTGATTTGTTGGGAAAGATGGATGTTTTGTATATCGGGCTACAAAAACAATCGCTCTTTAGGTTCGGAATATCCCCTAATAAGATTTTTGATTATATGATGGCTGGAAAGCCTGTTGTGCAAGCGATTGAAGCTGGAAATGATATTGTTTCAGAAGCTCATTGCGGTTTTTCAGTTGAGCCAGAAAATGAAAAAGAAATCTCTTATGCGATAGAAAAACTATCTGTGATGTCAGATTCTGAGCGTGTACAACTTGGACAAAATGGAAGAGAATATGTGCTTGAAAACCATACTTATTCTATTATTGCAAAGAAATTTTTTAATATACTAAACTCATTATAAATTAATATTTTATGAAGTGTTTGACTATAGTAGGGGCGCGTCCCCAGTTCGTTAAGGCTGCCGTTGTAAGCCGCGCGTTACACGAAGTCGGCGGTGTTGAGGAAGTAATTGTCCATACGGGGCAGCATTATGATGACAATATGTCGGAGATTTTTTTTGAGGAAATGTGTATTCCAAAGCCCAAGTATAATTTGGGTATCAGCGGCATGACTCACGGCGCTATGACTGGGCGTATGATGGAACGCATTGAAGATGTGATGATTAGCGAACATCCTGATATTGTGCTTGTTTATGGTGACACAGACTCAACTCTTGCTGGCGCATTGGCTGCACGGAAACTGAATATACGTTTGGCGCACGTCGAGGCGGGGTTGCGTTCATTCAACATGAGAATGCCTGAAGAGGTGAACCGTATCGTAACCGACCGTATCAGCGATGTGCTCTTTTGTCCCACACAAACCGCAGTTGAAAACTTGAAAAAAGAGGGGTTTGATAATTTGAATTCCAAGGTGATTTTGAACGGTGATGTTATGCAGGATGCGGCTTTGTTCTATGCGGAGCGCTCATGTAAACCAGAGGTAGCGCTGCCTTCAAAGTTCATTTTGACTACCGTGCACCGCGCCGAAAATACTGATGATGCTAAAAGATTGAACTCTATTTTCTCAGCCTTGGAGATGATTTCGTCTGAAAAAACTGTTGTTATTCCGCTTCACCCACGCACTAAGGCTAAATTGACGAGCATTGGCTACGATTTTGAAAACAGCAAAATATGTTTTATTGATCCGGTTGGCTATTTGCAGATGATTTATCTCTTGAAAAATTGTTTGTTAGTAATGACAGATAGTGGCGGATTGCAAAAAGAGGCATATTTTTTTAATAAGTATTGCATTACGCTTCGCGATGAGACAGAATGGACAGAATTGGTTGATAATGGCTATAATTACATAGCAGGTAGCGACTGTGATAAAATCGTATCGTTAAGCAAGTTGCTATTGCAAAAAGAGGGATATTTGGGCAAATCGCTCTATGGAAATGGCGATGCTGGTATAATTGTGGCGAAATCTATACTTGCATTAAATGCATTATAATCGTACAAAGTTGTTATTTTCCCCAATTATCCCTATCTAAACTTCTGAAGTTTATCGCTTCGGAGAGGTGGCCTAATTCTATTTCCGCACTGTTGTCGAGGTCGGCGATGGTGCGCGCAACCTTGAGGATGCGGTCGAAAGCGCGGGCGGAGAGGCCGAGCTTGTCCATTGCAGCTTTGAGCATCTGCTGTCCGGTTTCGTCAATGGCACAATACTGCCTCACCATTTTGCTACTCATCTGCGCGTTGCAGAATGTCTTTGGCGATTCGGCGAAGCGCGCCCGCTGTATTTCCCGTGCCGCCACTACCCGCTGCCGTATGCTCGCGCTCCGCTCCACCGGCTTCGTGGACGCCAGCTCCTCATGGCTGACCGGCACGACCTCTACATGCAGATCGATTCTGTCCATGAGCGGTCCCGAAATTTTGCTCAAGTATCGCTGCACATTCACCTGTCCACAAGTACATTCCAAAGTCGGGTGGTTGTAATTGCCGCATGGGCATGGGTTCATTGCCGCGATGAACATGAACGAAGCTGGGAAGTCAACCGTGTAGCGCGCCCGCGAAATGGGTTCCAACGGACGTAAGGCGGTGCTCGAAAAATACAGCTGGAATACACAATCTAAAATTTTGTTAGATTTATATAACTCTTTGTTAGACAGACAAATATGAAAACAGTTTCAATAGTTATACCATGCAGGAATGAGGCAAGTTATATTTCTGCCTGCCTTGATTCAATTGTCGCTTCTAGTTTTCCAAAAGAATTTCTTTCAGTTTATGTTTGTGATGGAATGAGTGATGATGGGACAACAGAAATAATTAAAGGATATTCTGAAAAATTTCCATACATTCACTTGATTGCCAATGAGAAACGTACAACGCCATACGCTTTGAATCTTGGCATTAAAGCTGACAACAGTGATGCTGTTATTATCCTTGGTGCGCATAGTGCTGTGGCAGAAGACTTTATAGAAAAGAATTATGCTGCTCTTTTTTCAGATGAAAAAGTGGGATGTGCCGGCGGAATATTGATTAACAATTTCGAGAACAGGGTTTCACGGATTATCGGTTATGCGATGTCACAACCTTTCGGTGTCGGGAACGCCCATTTCCGCACGGGGGCGAAGTCTGGCTATGTTGACACGGTCGCTTTCGGCTGCTATAAAAGAGAAGTTTTTGAAAAAATCGGCTATTTCGATGAGCAGTTGACACGCAATCAAGATGATGAATTCAATTACAGGTTGAAAAAGGCAGGTTATGAGATATTGCTCGACACATCAATCCGTTCATACTATGTTGTACGCTCATCTTATAAAAAACTTCTCCGTCAATATTTCCAATATGGCTATTGGAAAGTGTTTGTTAACCAAAAACATAAAATGATAACAACATTCAGGCAGCTTGTTCCTTTCTTTTTTGTGGCATTCGTTGTACTCGGAGCTGTTGCCTCTTTTTTCTCGAAATATTGTGTTTGGTTTTACATTGCTGTTTTGATGTGCTATTTTCTTTCGGCCCTCTTTTTTGCGGCAAAGTCAAAATTGCCCGCAAAAGATTGGCTCGCCATAATATTCTCATTTTCAATACTTCACATCTCGTATGGCTCTGGTTATTGGGTTGGACTCTGGGATTTTCTCGTTCGTGGAAAAAAGCCCGTTTATGACAATTCAAGCCGTTGATAAGAACTTAATTTTCTTATTTTTGCACCCTGATTTTTATTATTCCTATGGCTAAAAGATTATTACTCTATTTTATTGTAACTCTTATAGTTACATATCATAATACTACCTTTGCGCAAGACAATGAGAAGGACGATTTCGGGATGTGGGCGGTGTTCCAGATGAACAAAGATTGGGACAACGGCATCTACATCGCGTTTCGCAGCGAGTTCCGCACATGCGACCTAAGCCGGAAGATGGACATCGCATACCTGCGCCCGACTTTCGGCTACAAGCCCCTGAAATGGCTAAAAATAGATGTGGCTTACGACCTCATGTTCCTCTCTAACCAAAGCATCCGCCATGACTTTCTCGTCTCTGTTACTGGAACACTGACAAGAGAGAATCTTTCCGTTTCGGTGCGTGAAAGATACCAACTCGCTTACAACCAGCACAGCAAAAAGTTCACGAACGTGATACGCTCATATCTGCGGGCACAGTATAAAGTTAAGCGTTTCACACCATACTTGGCCCTCGAAATCTTCTCTTGGAAAAAATGGAATATGACCCAATATTTTGCGGGAACAGAAATCGCATTTGCGAAACACAGCGCATTCGATATTTTCTACATGTACAACTCGTTCGCCTCGAAGCCGCAGGCGCAGCACACGGCAGGGCTCGGCTATCTTTTGAAGTTATAGTACTATCAGCCTCTATTGAATATCTTCTTTATGTAACCAGAGATAAGAGCGTTCATATCCTTCACCTCGTCAATGCGGAGCAACGCCGCCACTCCGTAGTAAACACCGCCGCCAACAACCGGCGCTGCAAGGATCTTGACAATATCGTATGAATCTGGCAGAAAATGAACTATTGGCCACACCGCCGCCGCCATGCACAAAGTGGCGAATATGGTCGGCAACATCTCCTTCAACTGTTTCCATGGCGTATAACCTGACATCCGCCCTGGAAAATAAGCGTTGACAAAAAAGCCTATAAATGAGTTTATTGCACGGCCGATAACTATGCCGAGCACGCCCCACGGCAATGACAGGAACAAAATCCCCAATCCTATCGGCAGTTTTATACATTCTATCAGCAAAGTCATGTCAGAGTCGCCTTTCGCATTAAGATAATTTGTGTTGAGCGAACCGAGCGGCATGAAAAGGTACGAAATGCAAAACCACTGTACAAACGGCACAGCCGGCAGCCATTTGTCAGTAAGCAAAAAACGTGTCAGCGGCTCCGCAAGCAACGCGAACCCAATCATACACGGAAAAATGCAGAATACACACAGTCTTATCAGCTTGCGGTAATATTTGTTCAACCGCTGGTCATCATTCTGCATTTCAGACATTATCGGGAAGCTCACATTCTGAAGCACCGACATCAAAGAACCTGAAACGAAAGTCGGCATACGCTCACCCTTGTCGTAATATCCGACATCATCTGTGGTGAATTTCTTGCCTATCACCATGAAATATATCTTGGTACTTACAGCGGATATAATACTGGCCATCAACAGTTTCCAGCCGTAATTGAACATCTGTCTGAACGACTCCTTGGAGAATGTCAATATTGGTTTCCATCTCAATTTTATTATCAGCAGCAAAGTTGTCATAGCCGTATTTGAGATGTTGAGGAAGACGAGTGTCCACACGCCACAACCCAAAATTGCCATAACGAAGCCAGCCGCATAACTGAACAAAGTGGCTGCTGTTGTTATTATCGCCCTCGTTTTGAAATCGACAGCGATTGACAATTTCGCCATCGGCACGATATTGAAGGCACTGATAATAAAGTTGATAAACAATATTCTCGAAATCGGGACGAGCTGTGGTTCCTCGTAATAATCAGCTATTATTGGCGCCGAAAAGAACAGAACAATATAGATGAGTACACTTATAGCAAGATTAAAGAAGAAAATGGTTGAAAAATCTGTCTCTGTGCGGTGCTTTTTCTGAATCAGCGCGCGGGAGAAGCCGCTGTCGATGAAAATTGTCGAAAGCTGCGTGAAAAGCGCAAGCATGGCAATCAGCCCGAAATCGTGTGGGTCGAGGATACGGGCTATGTAGATTGTGACGGAAAACTGTATGGCGTACACCCCCATTCGTTCGAGCATGTTCCATAGCAGTCCGCGCTGCGTCTTTTGCTTTATGTTAGAAGAATCTTCCATTTTTCAGATTGAAAGTGCAAATTTACACAAAATCTCAAAAGAATTTAGAAATCCGTCCCGACAGAGAACATGAATATTCCCTTTTTCTTGTAGATTTTGTAATCCTCAACGCCCCACGAATAGTCGAAACGGAGGAAATAACCTAACAGTTTGGCACGAAGCCCAAGTCCGAAACCACCGATGAATGGCTCGACCTGCCTCTTGATTTTTATTGTGTTGCTCTTGTCGCTTCCCCAATATATATATCTGGTATAAAGGCAGTTATCATCAGAGTATGGTGTAAGTCCTGTCCATGCGGTGCCGAAGTCGCCGAACACAACGAGTTGTAGAGAGTTGAGGAACGATGATGATAATTTTTTCGGGGCGATGAGTTGGACGAAAGGTATTCGCAACTCGGTGCTGAGCAGCACAAACGATGTGCCGTTGCGGATGTTCTGCTCGAAGCCGCGCATGTTTGTCGCCAAAGTCTGATAGGCGTAATCCTTGGTGATGTCAACCCAGATGTTGCTGTTGAACTTTGCCCCGACCCACTGGTCCACACCGCCCATGTAATAGACTAAGCGGCTCGTTCCGAAATTGGTGCTTCCCGCGAGCCGTGTCGCCCATGTCATCTTTTTGTAAACTTTCACAGATTTCCTGATGTCAAAGCCTGCCACAAAAAGATTCTTGTTCTGGTTGTCAATTCTGTGCTGATATTCGGCAAAAACCTTTATTTTTGAGCCTTTCCATAAATTTGTGTACAACTCTTTTGACGAGTCAAAGATATATTCGAGTTTGAGCGCTCCCCAGAAATGGTTGTCGTCCTCTTTTTGCAGCGAATAGTCGTTCAACCCGCCCATAATGTATCTTTCGTAACGTCCTGTAAGCGTTAGCCGGAAACTGTTGTATTTGTCTAAAGGATACTTGGTTATGTAAAATGCGCTAAGATTTCTCTGCTTGTATAGATAGCCGTCAACAGTAGATTTTATCGACTGCCGATAAAGGACAAACTGGTGGTCAACACGCTTTGCGAGGTTTTCGTAACTCATCATAAACTCGTTGCTGTTCAGGTCGAGCGAGAGTCTGAAGCCTCCTGTGATTCTGTGGTTTTCAAATAAATCGTTGAGTCCCACCAAGATAAGGCCGTTGATACCCGTGTTGAGATAGACTGGCGAGGTGCCGCCCATGAATTGCTGGTAGCTTTGGTTGAGAAAACCGAAGTCCGCTTGCGCGCCGAATTTGTTGATATTGTATTGCACATAGTAGTTGCGCGGCACCTGCTGAAGGAACGAAAGCCCTTCGATAAGCGGCGTGCTCTGCTCAGCCGCACTGGTTTCGCTCTCCACACGCGGTTGCTTCGGCGCGATGTCGCTCTGCCTCACCTGATAGAATCCATGTTTGCGCTCATGTGTGGTTTGTGAGGCGCGCTTCACGCTATCGCGGCGGGCAATGACCTCTTGCGTTTTCTGCTGGAACGCCGATAATGCGGGTTTCTCTGGTCGTTTTGTGAGGTTAGGAGTGGAAATGTATATGTTCTGTACGCCATTTTTCATGATTATCTCCCCTATTTGCCCTGACGCAGCGTTATAGTCGTATTCTGCAGGACCGTAAGAGTAATCTGTGAGCGCACTTGTAGCCGCCGTGTAACTGTAGTGTATTGTGGTGTCAATCTTGCTGATGACACTGTCGAATTGCGCTATGTATCTGTTCTTTATGCCATTTTCGTCAGAAAGATAGATTATACTGCCACCGCCAAGGTCCCGCACATCGGTCTCGTCTGCGTATGGCGTGCGTGTTATCCTCAACAGTTGCTTATCTTTTCTGTCGTAATGGTACAAAAACAGGTCGTAGTGCGCCTGTGGCTGCGTTTCATAGAAATTCTCCTTCATCTTCAGCGAGTCGTGCGGTCGGTTCGATGAAAAAACAATCTGCTTTTCGTCATTGATGAACCTCGGCGCATAGTCATCATAAAAATCATTAGTGATTTGCTGGAAAGACTTCGACAAGAAACTATAAATATATATGTCGGACTGCCCGTTTTTGAACGCCGACATAAGAAGCAGTTTCCCGTTTGCAGAAAACGAAATATCGGTAATCTTCTCAACATCAACAAGTTGTTTTTTGCCCAACTTATGCGTTGTAATGTCATAAGGATAATAGTAGCAGCGTCCTTTCTCCTCTGTTGTGAAGCCCACCGTCTCGTTATTCGGGTGCCATACTATCAGCGGGAAAGTGAGGTCTGGATTGTCCTCCGTCTTGTGCATACGGCGGAATATTCGTTTCGGTTTTTCCCTATCGCGGGTTTTGAGCCACACCGAAATCTGTCCGGCTTCGTTGGTCACGTATGAGTAATTTTCACCGTCAGCCGAATAGCGGAACTGGCTGTAAATCCGGTTTTTCTTCGGCTTTTTCAGTTCTCCGTCACTTTCCGGGAATTCACGTTTTGTGTCTTTTTTGTAAATGACATAAAAATGCCTGTACCAGTTGACAAGCGCGGCGCGGTACGAGAGTCCGATTGTGTGGGTGAGACCGCGGTCGAAGTTGTGGTATGCGCGCGAAGCATATAGTATTGCCGGAATTGCCGTCTCACCATAAGTGTCGGCTATGAATTTCCAGAATGAATGGGCTGCGTATCTCGCATCTACAACCGAAAGTTCGTCAAAATCTGCATACTTTCCTGTTAAAATTCCATTTTTCACATGTTCTTCTATATCAGAATCCCAAGTGTTTCCATAATATGACGACAAGCCGTCATAAAACCAAGAAGGAATATTGCCAATATAACCTGATGAAATATTCGAACGCAAATTATCGCCCTCAACAAGAAAATGGGCGTACACATTCATTATCCCCCCTTTTAACATCTGGTCGAAATGCGCATGATTGCCGTCAAAATAGAGATAAACTTTTGTGCCATAGATATTTGTAATTCCACCTTGATTGTAAAAATCGTCATCATCTTGTGCGAAATTCGACTCACGGAAATCAGATTGAGTATTATAGACAATGAACTGAATTTTTTTTGAAGCGGAATAGTTAAGATATTTTTCTACCTCTTCAATATATTGCGGAGCTTTCCACGCCGTGTATTGCGCAAGCATTTTTCCAGTAGGATAGAAATAGACATCAAAATCGTCAGTCCTATAATACGTCCAGTTAAAGTTCTGATACTGAACACGATTCTTTCCGAAAGAGAGTTTCGAGCCGTTGTAGAACTGCGCCACCGCGTCAAAACAGAAAAAGCTTTGCAAGGCGATAATGGCAACCACCGCCGCAATGATTTTGCAAATTCTTCGTTTGTCGCGTGTCATCTCCATAACTCCAACAATCATTCAAACCGCAAAAATACACATAATTAATGTTTTTCGGTGCGGTGAGACTGAAAAAGTCAGTTGAGATGTATTGCTTTCTGTACTCTTATGCTTTCTGCCATTGAACTGTCTTTGGTTATAAATACCATATACCTGTCGCATAATATACGACCGCAACCAATGCTGCCACAAAACTAATCCCAATCATAGAAATAGTTAAAATACCCCAGAATTTCCAATAAAATTTGTTGTATTTGAGAAATTCAACCATTTGCTCATTGTCGTCATAACTCACAAGACCCCTTGCAATTTTTGAGCAACGGTAAAGTATTATGGTTGGGATAAAAAGCACTAATCCAAGCAGCAGGTACACAAATCCCGACCAAAACATTAGGCCAAACCCAGACATTTCAAGGATTGAAACGAACATAATACACAAACCAATTAATATAACAAAAGCATTATAAATGCCCATGATAACAGCGAAAAACATCATCCATTTGCCCGTAATGCCAACATGCTGTTTCGACTCTTCCAAAAGTTGTAACTCATTCTCTTCCATAGTTTTACTAATAAATTTTATACAATATCCTATACATAACCAAATTTCACAACCACAAAAATAAAAAAAATGAGAACACCTATTTTTTCACATTCCCAATTTTAAATATTTTAAGATGAGTGAATGATAACAAACCTGTACAAAACGCTAATATACAAGAAAATACTGCAAGAAGGACTAAAATAACCAAGGAATTAATGGTTTGCGGTGCGAATTTTATCGTAAGCCATGTTGCGGAAATGAGTAAAACGAGATATGAGAATGAAGATATTAACGGCAGATTTTTGGCAGGGAATTTAAGTTTTTTTAATACTATTATGAATTGCAGAAGAGATGTCACCGACTGTGTTGAAAGACTGGCTATAGCAGCACCTGTGGCGTGCATTCTTGGAATGAGCACCACATTGACAGCCATATTCACTGCGATTCCAGCAAGTGCCACAATGTTAAGCTGTTTCATGTCGCCATGCGCCGTCAACAGCGTGCCGAACAGATATGACATCGAGAAGGGAATGAGGCAGAAGATGAGTATGTTGAAGACCGCCGCGCTTTCACTAATATGCTCATTATAAAGCAATTCCAATATTGGAAATCTGAAGAAACACAATAGTATCGACGCTGTTATGGAGAAGAAAAACAGAAGAGAGAATGAGGTTTTGATGATTGGCGCAAGGTCTTCCTTCTCTTTTAGCATTTTTGAAAACAGAGGAAGCAATATTACAGAAAAGAGATAGGCAATCATCACGAGCGCGTCAAGCAGGCGGAAGGCCGAGGCGTAGATTCCGGCTTCGTAGGTCGCGATATCAGCAGGAAGTATGCGCTCTATCATCACCGAGTCAATGCGGTTATAGAACGACATCAGCAGATAGAGTATCGCAAAAGGAAGGGCTTTTTTCAGAATCATGGTGAAGAAAACAGGATTCCAACTCAGCTTTTTCAGTTTCGACTTGTGAAGTACAATGGCAAGCGCGGTTAACGCAGTTATGGTGTACGCGGCGGTCTGACAATAGACAAACCACTCTATCTTAAACTGTTGCGATGTGACACCACCCCACAGCAAAATGCTACAAAATATTACCATCAGCAGTCGGTCGAGCACGGAGAGACAGCTGTCGGTCTTAAACATCAGCAGCGCCGACAGATTTGAGCGGAGGTAAAGAATGAAAGCGTTGAGGAACTGGTTAAACGCGGTCCAGCAGAGAATTTGCAGGTAAAAGCCGCGGTACCCGATTATCAGCGCGACACCGAGTGTGACAGCGAAATACGCGACACCGAGCAGCAGCTTCAGCGTGACAATGCCGGCGAAGTGCTTCGACAGCAGCTGCGAGTGCATTGCTATATTGCGGTTGTTGAAGTTCGTGATTCCCATATCGAGAATCATGTTGAATAGGAACGTGAAATTGAACACGGCAAAATAGAGCCCATACTGCTCCGCCCCGACACGGTTCTGCACACCGACATCAATCCCGATAATCCAGAACGGCTTAATAAGCAGGTTCAGGAAAATCAGCAGGCAGATGTTGAATATGAAATCCCGTTGTTTCAATGCTTTAAGATTTCAGCAGACTATCGTGACACAGTTTGGGTTTCACCGTCTTCTTTCCTTCTTTTTACAATTTTGAAAATAGCTATCCCAACAATGGAAAGAATAATAAGGTTCATCAGATATTTGCAGGCAACAGATACTTTTCCCCATTTTTCAATAGTTTGCGGTCTGAACTCAAAACGTATATGGTGTTTCCCTGACGGCACGTTCATGGCGCGCAGCGTGTAATTTGCGCGGAAGTGGTCAGCGGGATTGCCATCTATGTATGCGTTCCAGCCGTATGGATAGTATATTTCCGAAAATACAACAAGTCCGTCTTCTGCGGCGGTGTAGTCATATTCAACGAAATCAGGGGCATAGTCGGTGAGCTTTATCGCAGCAGTGCTGTCGTGGCCCGGCTTAAACCCTTTGACATGCTCAGCAAACTTGACATCCGTCACTAATGTTTTCGACAGATCAATAGTAGAGAGCGCTGCCGACTCTTCATTGGGGTCTTGCGCTATCATCACCGAATCCACAAACCATGCGTTGCCCATGGCATTCTCGTTCTCAATGACAACAGGATTGTCAGGACTTGCAACCGCATATTTCATATTCAGCATATTGAGGACAGGATAGTCTGTCTTCTCGCTTTTTGGCAAAACCAACTTCCCGCCATATTGCTGCGCAACCGATTTCAGCATTGCGTTTGCCTCACCTGCCAAATGCGCGTCTATCAAATCCTGATAGCGGCGGAGCTTCGCGGCACTGTACCCGCCAACCGACTTGAAATAATAAGAAGTCCTTGAGTCATTGAAAGGTCCCTGCTGGTCCGTGAGATTGAAAATACGATAACTCAAATTATCTTTTTCTTTTTCAAGAATATATTTTTCCCAATCTTTCTGCTCAAAATATGAATTATAAGTTTTTGCTTTTACAAAATTATCCTCGTTTAAGAATTTCTTATTGATAGGCCACATATCCATAAGAATTATAACCCCAAGAGCAGCAGCGAAATAGGCGAATTTCATTTTTTCTTTAACATATAGCCAAAGAATGAATGCCGCAACAATTATAAAGAAGAACGACCTCATTGCGCTTGCCCTCAAAATGCTTGCGCGCTCAGCCAAAATAGCATCTGTGAGCCACACCGGCCATTGTCCGAAAATGACTTCATCGCGCCCCCAAGAATAGTTGAGTCCGAAACTCGCTAACACGGTGAGAATACAGAACCCCGCCGTGATTCCGGCAGATATGTATATATACTTGATTAACTTATCCTTAGCGATTTTTTTATCCATAATTTCCTTTAACGCGAGGAAGCCAAGCAACGGTATTGTTATCTCCGCCACAACAAGTATAGACTCAACGGCTCTGAACTTGCTGTACATGGGGAAGAATTTAGCGAACAGCTCTGTCATCGGCAAAAAGTTGTAGCCCCACGAAAGCAAAATGGAAAATATTGTAGCTACCAATAAAGCCCATTTGTAAGGGCCTTTAACGATACAGAGTCCGAGCACAAAAAGGAAGCAGACAATGGCTCCGACATAAACGGGGCCTGAAGTTCCCTCATCTCCGCCCCAATATGTAGGCATACCCTTGCAATAGTTGGCGGCATCGCGTTTTGGCATGCCATTCTGAACCATTGCAGCATATATTTTCGAATTTGTGCCGACATCGTAAGACGAGGCGTAGCCTTTCGCGCCGGGTATCAGCAGCGTTGCGGTCTCACCGATACCATAGCTGTATTGTGTCATATAATCCATATTCAACCCCTCAGCGTTCTTTTCCGTACCGTCTGCCTCGCCAAGTTCAGAGTGCCCACCACGCATGGTCTCCGTCATATACTCCTTATTTGCGAAAAATGGTGTCAGCTGCGTACCGACACCGAGAGCGAAACTTACGCCGAAAACCAAAACCGCGACAATAAGGTCCTTGAATCTTTTCTCCCTGATGTGAATGTACAGTTCGGCGCATGCCAGCACACCTATCAGCATAAAAACGTAATATGTCATTTGTGGGTGCTGCATCACGCCAAGGAAAGTGTAAACGAGGGTGAGCACGGCTGCCCAGCCATATTTTTTCTGACAGGCGAGATAGAAACCGCCGATAACTGGAGCGAGGAAAGCCAATGCGACGACTTTTGCGTTGTGCCCCGCCGCAATGATCACGAAGAAATAAGACGACATCGTCATGGCTATAGCCCCAACGATTGAGAGCCATTCGTTGATTTTAAAGGCTCTGAGCAAGATGAAAAAACCGATGAAGTAACCCAAAATGAGGGCAACGACACCTGTAAATCCAAGCCGTGTGATTTTGCCGTAAGGTATGTCCACGGCAGGCGTGGGGTATTTTCCGCCACCAATCTGGAAAGTTGGCATTCCACCAAACATGCTCCCCGTCCACCATGTGTAATGGCCCTTTTCGTTGTACAAAGCAGCCTCGCGCCCCATACCCTTTCCGCTTATCTGGTCGCCTGCCTGAAGCACTTTGTTATCGACAACCTCAGGTGCGGCATACACCAAGGCAAGAATTATGAATATCACAGCTGCTGCGATGTACGGCAAATATTTTTTGAATAACGGTTTCATAATATGGTTTTTTATTTACAATAATTTATTCTTCTTTACAAAAAAAGGCTCCAAAGTCCATAGATTTTAGAAAACGCAAAAATACACATTTAGACCTTTGCTTTTGCAGAGGAAAATATTTTTATTGCGATTTTTTGCCAAAATTGGAAATTGTCAGGCGCATTGTATCGCAAATCACAAAAAATTCCGGAATTCGCACAAATGGGTTAGTTAGAGACAATGTGCACATCGTCTCTAACATCATTGTTTCACAAATTTCACCGCCGCACGATTGTTTTTGTCATCTGTGTAAATTATTGTATATAAACCGTTTGCGTAATAAAAATCGCTACTCCAAAAATTTGCAGATATTTTCCATTACGATTCCAATGCGAATATCGAAGGCTTCGCGGGTGGCGTACCCCACATGTGGTGCGAGCACGCAGTTGGGGGCAGACAGAAGCGGGTGGTTATTGGCAAGCGGCGGCTCCGTCTCAAAAACGTCAATGCCCGCCCCGGCGATTCGTCCTTCACGTAGCATTTGCGCCAACGCCGCATTGTCGATGACGCCGCCGCGCGCCGTGTTGATGATAACGGCTGTCGGTTTGCACAACGCCAACTTCTCCGCGCTTATAACTCCCTTTGTGGCAGCAGACAACGGAATGTGAAGCGATACAATGTCCGCCTCTGCCATAAGCCGCTCCAATGTAACATATTCTATACCAATGTTTTTCACCTCTTCTTTTTCTGTTCTGCTCCATGCTATCACCTTGCAGCCGAATGTTTTGAGCAGTTGCGCCGTTCTCAGCCCTATCGCGCCCGTACCGACAATGCCGACCGTTTTTCCGCTGAGTTGGAAGCCAAGGTAATTGTTCCGGGTGCCGCCGCCACGCGTTGCAGAGTCCAATTCCGTTATTTTTCGGTACACGTCAAGCATGAGCCCAATTGCAAGCTCCGCCACCGCCTCCGTCGCATACCCCGCCGCATTCACAACCTTTATCCCTCTTTCCCCACAATACCCCAAATCAATGTGGTCAAGACCGGTGAAAGCTACGGAAAGCATCTTCAGATTCGAACATTTTTCCAACACATCTTTTCCCAATTTTATGTTTGAGATTATAACAATTTCGGCATCTTTCATACGTTCCGCCAAAACATCGGGATTCTCGTTCCTGTCGGGAAAACAGACAAACTCATGCCCTTTCTTCAAAAATTCATTCTCAAAATCTTTGACCTGTATCGCGGTCATGCCAATCGGTTCTACTGCTACAATTTTCATTTCCAGTATTATTTCTCATCATTAAAAACTTTGCAAAGATAGTATTTTTAAATTTTAGATTTTCAAGAAAACAAATTTGAGACAACAGGCAACAAATTAGAAAATATTCCTTTAATTCTTGTAAAATCCGCGTGATTTGGAATAAATTTGTTTATCTTTGCGTAAATATTTTGATTATGCGGAAACTGTTTATCTGTGCGGCTTTTCTTCTTTGCGCCTGTGTCGCTTCGGCTCAGGATTTCGACAATATAGTTTTCGATAACAAGACATATATTGACGGATTGGCTACGGTGCAGTGCTATCTCGAAGATTATCCCTATTCACTGCCTGTTATCACGCTGAACAGCGATGAGAAACTTGTGCTTTCGTTTGACGACCTCGGCAGCGACAGCCGCTATCTGAAATACACTTTCATTCATTGTACCCACGACTGGAAACGTGACGGACTCAGCCAACTCGAATATCTTGACGGCTTCATGGAAGATGAAATCAGCGAATATTCTTACTCTTTCAACACTATTGAACATTATACACATTATAATTTTTCTTTTCCCAATGATATGATAAGAATCATTAAATCAGGGAATTACATACTTTATGTTTATGACGACACACAAGATAATCCGATACTGACACAACGTTTTATGGTCATGGAGCCTTCTCCGGCAAAGATTTTCGGAGAGGTGAAGCAGGCAAGCGATGTCGTGAATATGTTCACATGGCAAGAGGTTGATTTTTTGGTGAATACGGGAAACTACATTGTGCGGAACCCTGCCATGTACCTGCATGCGAGCATAATTCAGAACGGCCGCTGGGACAACGCCATCACCGGACTGCGCTACCGTTCTGGAAAGCCCGGTGAATACAGCTTCAACTACGACAATAACGAGAACGCCATGCCCGGCAGTTCCGAGTTCAGATTTTTTGATACGAAAAGTTTGAGGTATAACGGAAGTAACATTGTATCAATAGGTTATAGGGATAATACCAATTACGCTTTTGTCGTTCAAGACGAAGCACGACCTTACGGATCTTATATTTCAAACCCTACTTTGCATGGCTATTATTACATTAAAAATGAGGATTTTAGCGGTATAAACACAGAGGATTATGTCAAAACTGTCTTCACACTAAGGACAGAATTTACTGTCAGTGGCGGCGATTTGTATATTTTCGGCGCGCTCACCGACTGGCAGATAAAGCCTGAGGCGAAGATGGTTCAGAATCCGCATAACGGACTATGGGAAGGAATGCTTTTCCTGAAACAGGGATTTTATAACTATCAGTATGTCTATGTGAAAAACGGCACCCAATACGCTGATGCGACTTACATTGAGGGAAGCCACTGGGAAACCGCAAACGAATATTCGGTGCTCGTCTATTTGCAAGACGAAGGTGCGGTTTACGACAAACTGATTGGCTATTCAACTTTTAAAATGCAGTAATATGGAAAGATACGCTATAGGAGTTGACATTGGCGGCACGAACACCGACATCGGGATTGTCACATCTACGGGCGAATGTTTGTCACGAAGCCGAATCCCCACACAGCAGTTCTCTATCATTGATGATTATGTTGATGCTCTTTCGAATGGGATAAAAGTGTTGGTGGAACAATATCAGCCGTGCGAGGTCTCCGGTGTGGGAATCGGTGCTCCGAACGCTCATTTTTACACAGGTACCATTGACAACGCCCCGAACCTGCCTTTCAAAGGGAAGATTTTTCTGAAGAAGATGTTGGAAGAACGGCTTTCCATGCCGGTTGTCGTCACCAACGACGCTAACGCTGCCGCTTACGGCGAGTTGGTATTTGGCGGCGGGCGCGGCATGAGCGACTTCATCATGCTCACTCTCGGCACTGGTGTCGGCAGCGGTATCGTCTCAGGCGGCAAAGTCGTTTACGGTCACGATGGCTTCGCTGGCGAGTTAGGGCATGTCATCACTTTTCCCGGCGGCAGGCTCTGCACCTGCGGGCGGCACGGCTGCCTTGAGGAGTACGCTTCGGCGCGCGGAATTATCAAAAACCTGTGGGAGTTGGCTGCGCAAGGCAACTACAGCTCGCCGCTGCTTGAAATGGATAAATCTGCCGTGGACTGCATTATGATTAGCAACGCCGCCGCACAAGGTGATTCGCTGGCTAAGGCTGTGGTTGAGCGTACCGGGTTCGTGCTTGGTCTCGCGCTTGCCAATGCGGTCGCCGTCACCTCCCCCGAAGCGATTTTCCTCATGGGCGGACCAGCGCGTCTGCACGGACTGCTGCCCGAAATCCGTAAGTCGTTTGAGAATCATCTGCTCACTTCATACAAGGGAAAGGTTGAAGTCAGGTTTTCAGAATTAGATGCAAACAACGCTGCCATTGTCGGCGCCGCGGCAATGGTTTTGGCAGAAGAATGTAAATAACTTAAAAACAACAAATTGCGCTACTTTTTAAAATTATCATATAACGGAACTCCCTTTTTCGGGTGGCAGATTCAGCCAAAAGACATTACTGTTCAGGAGGTTGTGGAGAAGGCGTTGGAAACTCTTTTCAGAACGCCGGTTCCGGTTATGGGTTGCGGTCGCACCGACACAGGCGTTCACGCTCGCGAGTTTTTCGCACATTTCGACATTGAGGAGGAGCTTTCTGACGAAAAACGTGAAAATATAGTCTATAAGATGAACGGACTGCTCCCGCCGGAGGTGGTCATTCACGAATTGTTCCCTGTCGCTGCCACTGCCCACGCCCGCTTCGATGCCGTGGAGCGCACCTATCGCTACCACATCACAACAAAAAAAGATTGCTTCGATTTTGATTTCACCTACTATTGCCATGTGAATTTGGATATTGGAAAGATGAACGAAGCCGCAGCTTTATTACTTGATAATGAAGATTTTACAAGTTTCTCCAAACTTCACACACAAGTCAATAACAATAATTGCAAAGTGACATCGGCTTTTTGGAAACGAGAGGGGAACCGGCTTGTTTTTGAGATTTCCGCGAACCGTTTTCTGAGAAATATGGTCAGGGCGATTGTGGGGACTTTACTTGAGGTTGGCAAAGGTAAAATTTCAATTGATGATTTTCAAAATATTATAAATCAAAAAGATAGAAGGAAAGCTGGAACTTCAGTGCCTGCAAAAGCACTATTTTTGGAAAAAGTTCGTTATCCTTATTTAAACCAATAAAATAATGAGACATAGATATATAGGGTTATTCTTCACAATATTGATAATAACTTTTTCATCTTGCAAAAAGATTGAGGTTGATGAGAATGCCCGCCTTGATTTTTCTGTGACACAAATATCTTTCGACACGGTTTTCACCACTATTGGTTCCGTAACTAAAAGATTTACAGTTATTAACAACAATAAATTTCCAGTGTCTGTCAATGTGCGGCTCGGTGGCGGTAAGAGCTCATGTTTCAGCATTAACGTTGACGGCGAGCCAGGGCCGGAAGTCAATGATGTGGAGATCGCTGCCAACGACAGTATGTTTGTACACGTAAAGGTAAATGTGAATCCTGGAGACCAGAATACACCGTTTTTGATTACAGATTCTGTGATTTTCACTACAGGAAAAACAGTTCAAGATATTGATTTGCTGGCATTTGGACAAGACGCTAATTTCATTGTCGCTGACAAGTGGTTAGGAAGCAGCCTCAAATACAAAGTGGTTGCGGCGGAGCACGAAACCGTCACTTGGACTAATGAAAAGCCGTATGTCGTTTATGGCTGGGCTGTTGTCGATTCATTGGGGAAACTGATAATTGAGCCGGGAACAAAAATCTATTTCCACAACGGCAGCGGGCTGTGGGTTTACAGAGACGGCAACCTTGTCGTTGACGGCACCGCCGACGAGCCGGTCATCTTCCGCGGAGACAGAACGCAGGCGTGGTACGACACCGACTACTCGCAGTGGGACAGGATTCTGATAAACGAGGGCGGCAGCGAGAACAGAATCAACTATGCCGTCATCAGCAACTCCTACATTGGCATACAAATGGCACCGTGGGTTGAGCCGACTTACAACAACAACAGAATCACAAACACGGTGATAAAAAACACCGCCGGTTCTGGCGTGCTGGCGCGGGCATCGAAAATGGAGATGGTAAACTGTGTGATTTGCAACAACGGCGTGTGCGGACTCCAGCTCGAGACAGGACTTTATGACGTGAAGCACTCCACTGTCGCGAACTATTTTTCGCAGTCGGTGCGAAAAAATCCCGCCGTCTTCCTCGCAAACTCGTACATCGAGCAGGGAAGCGGCACAACTTTCATCGGCGACCTCTACACAAGATTCGCAAACTGTATCATATACGGAAGTCTTACTGACGAGCTTACGATGAAAAAGTACTCTGACGAGTCGCTGATGTTCGACCACCGTTTCGAGAATTGTATTATAAGAGGAACTTCAAATAGTGAGTATTTTATTGATTGTAAGCGAAATACAGATCCTGTTTTTGCCAACAAGAGTAATCTGGACTTCAACATCAAAGCCAGTTCTCCCGCCATTGACGCAGGGAAACCGGGGTTGGGCATTGCCACGGACATCGCCGGAAACCAGCGGGACGCCACACCGGATATTGGGGCGTATGAGTTTGTTGGGGAGTGAGGAAATAGGAGTTAGAAGTTAGGAATTAGGGGTATGATAAATTTTGATAAAATAAACGAGTTTTCTACATCATACGATATTAACAACCACTATTTGAGGTTTGCGCATAATCATTTGTATTATAAGGATATAGAAATAGTGGGACGGGAGAATATTCCCCCACGCGGCACCCCCACGCTCGTGATTTCAAATCATCAGAACGGGCTAATGGACGCGCTTGCCATTCTCTACCTCTTTGATGACCACAGACAGCCGGTTTTCATTGCCCGCGGTGATATTTTTCGTAAGGATTTTATAGCCAAGATATTACGTTATCTTAAAATTCTGCCAGCGTTCCGTTCCCGTGACGGCGGCCGCGACGATGTGAAACGCAACCTCGACTTCATGGAATTGGAAGCCCGAATCCTGAACGAAGGCGGCACTCTCGCCATGTTCCCCGAAGCCGGTCATCAGGCGGGACATTTTATGTCAACCTTCAAAAAAGGGTTTCCGCGAATTGCCTTCAAAGCGGAGGAAATGGCTGATTATCAGCTTGGTTTGCAAATACTCCCGCTAAACATACACTACTCCGATTATTTCAATTTCAGAGGGCGGCTTTTGGTCAATGTAGGTAAACCTTTTGATATAAAGGAATTAACAGAGCTCTACAAAATTGAGCCGAACAACGCTTTTATCGCGCTGAACGAAAAAGCCCGTGCGGCTATAAAATCAATGACTTTGGATATTGAGGACAGAGAGCATTACGATGAATATGACCTGCTCCGCTCGATGTGGCACACACCGCTCAACGTTCTCGGCAAAAAAACGCGGACACCTCTTTATGAGCAGGAGCGCGAGGATATGGCGATAGTGCAACAACTTGACACGATGAAAGATACGGAGCCAGAACGCTTCGCAGCACTGATGGCAGCCACCCGCGAGTATAATGACACCCTGCGCGCGCTCAATCTCCGCGACTGGCTCATCAATTATGATATCAAACTCAAAAAACTGATTTTCAAAGCTTTATTACTAATAATACTTTTCCCGATTTATCTTTTCGGTTTCCTCAACAACATAATACCGTTCAAATTGCCCGAACCGCTGAAAAAGAAGATGAACGACAAAATGTTTTCATCATCAGTTAATTTCGCGCTGAGTGTCATAGTGACATTCCCACTTTGGTATCTGCTGCTTTTTGCGGCGGCGTGGGCAGTATCAGGGCGCTTTCTAATTGCTGTCGCCTACATAATAGTGGCATTCTGTTCCCTGTTTTTCTTCTACCAATACAAAAAATGGCTCATAAAATGGTGGGCTGCATTCCGTTATTGGGAAATGGACAAATCTGACAACAAATTGCTGCAAAGGATTAAGGAATTGAAACGTGATACTATCCAATATCGGAATTAATACCGTTATTTGCTGTTGAACGCCGCTTCAATTTCATCCACCGTCAGAGCCTCCATGAGTTTCAGTTTTGTCTCCTTGAAATAAGGTATCGCCTTGAAATAGCCGGCGTAATGCTTGCGCATTTCGAGCACTGCGCGTCTGTCGCCCTTCGCCGAAGCCTCAGCCCGCAAATGCTCTAAACAGACCTGAACACGCTCCTCGTATGTTGGAATCAAATAGGTGCCTGTCGAAACAAAATCTCGTATCTGCTTGAAAATCCACGGATTACCGATAGCTGCACGCCCTACCATTACCGCATCAACTCCGTAACGTTTTTTATAGTCAGCCGCTTTTTCTGGAGAGTTGATATCACCATTTCCGATAACAGGAATATGCATTCTCGGATTATTTTTCACCTCGCCGATTAGTGTCCAATCCGCTTCGCCGGAGTACATCTGCGAGCGCGTTCTGCCGTGAATCGCTATAGCTTGAATGCCAATATCTTGCAACGCCTCGGCGATACGCACTATCGGCTTGTCGGTTGCTTCCCAACCGAGGCGAGTCTTCACCGTCACTGGCAGCGACACCGCATCCACCACCGATTTTGTCAGCCGCACCATTTTGTCAACATCTTTCAAAATTGCGGAGCCCGCTCCCTTACTCACGACTTTTTTCACAGGACAGCCCCAGTTAATGTCAACAAAATCAGGATTTTGCGCTGCCGCAATTTCTGCCGCCTCACGCAAAGAGCTTTCATTATGACCGAAAATCTGAATCCCTAATGGTCTTTCTTCATCAGAAAAGGACATTTTGCCCACACTCTCGCTCACATCGCGGATAAGAGCCTCAGAGGAGATAAATTCCGAAAACATCACATCAGCGCCAAACCGTTTGCAGATTTTGCGGAACGGCTCATCGGTAACGGCTTCCATTGGGGCTAGAAAAAGCGGCAGCGGCTCACGGGCTAATAACTCCTCAAACAGTTTCATCTCATTATCATTTTAAAGCGGATGTCCCAACAATTCCTCAGCTTTTTCAATCTCACCAGCGGTGATGAACCTCCTTATTTGCGATGACCGCACTTTCGAGTCCGACAGCACAAATTCAGAAATTGTCTCAATGCTGACACCATAACGCCCTGCAACCACTATTGCCTTTTCAATATTGCCCTCACCATTTTTCCCGAAGCTATGGTTCGGTCCCATCACGATTATTTTCGCACCGATTTTTTCTATCAGAATATCTTTCAGAAAGCGGTCATATGAAACATTCGCGAACTCTTTTGTAAATGGGATAACCACCACATTATCAACACCGTTAGCCTCTAAAAGTGAAAGATTTTTCTCAAAATTGTTAATCAGGAAAAAATCGCTTTCTGGGTGCAGAACTGTTTGAGGATGTGGGTTGAAAGTGACGAGCACACTCTCTCCTCCAATCCGTTTTGCAGTTGCCACAAGTTGCGCAAGAATCTTCGCATGACCGCGGTGCACTCCATCAAAAGCCCCGACTGTAACGACAGGGTTCTCAAAAGCAGGAAATTTTTCCGATGAATTGAATACTCTCACCTTTAGAAATTTGAGCGCAAAAATAAGCAAAAAAGGATTAAGTATCTTCTTTTAGCTCATGTTTCACCCAAACTTACCTCAACGCCCTCAAAATGTCCAATCCGTTTGCCCAAATAAGGAAAGCGATCAACAGTATGAATCCTATAGTGTTGGCGTAGCCGAGGAACTTGTCGCTCGGTTTTTTTCGGGTAATCATTTCCACTAAGATGAAAAGAATGTATCCGCCGTCAAGCGCAGGAATTGGAAGGAAGTTCATAAACGCAAGTGCCATCGACAGGAAAGCGGTCATGCTCCAAAACAGCTCCCAGTTCCACGTTTTCGGGAAAATGCTCCCGAGTGTTCCGAAGCCGCCGAGTTGTGTAGCCCCTTCTTTTGAAAAGACAAACTTAAACTGTTTGACGTATGAAGACAAAGTGCGCAACCCTTTGGAAATCCCTTTCGGAATAGATTCGAACAGGGTGTATTCCACCTTTTCTGACTTCAGGAAAGCATACGGGAGTTTCGGCGCAACACCGATTTGTCCCTTATCAGAAAGAAGGACTTGTGTCTTGTACAAAGAGTCATCCCTTATGTAAGAAAGTGTCAGAGTGTCGTTCTTGGATTCCAAGAATTTGCTTTGGAAATCGAAAAATGAGAAGAGTGCGCTGTCGTTGATTGCCACGAGACTATCCCCCTTTTTAAGACCAGCGTTGTCAGCAGCGAGCCCTTGCATAACGCTATCTATTATAAAAGGCATATCGAATTGGCACACAGGCACTTTAGTCTCACTTTGAGCGATCACAGCTTTACCAAAGTCTTCGGGCAGATTAACCACGACTGTATCGTTGTTGCGAATCACCTGCACCGATTTTGTCCCATCAATCACCATAGTGGTGATAAGCGCTCCTATGTCACGCACCTCTTTGCCGTCCAAAGAAACTATTTTATCACCGTTTTGGAATCCCGCTTCAAGAGCAACATCTGAGAAGTGGAACCCATAAGTGGCGTTTTGCACGGGGATAAACTCTTCGCCCCAGCTATATAAAACAACTGTATAAAGGACGAGTGCCGTGATGAAGTTGACGAGCACGCCGCCAAGGATTATCAGAAAGCGTTGCCATGCCGGTTTTGAGCGGAATTCCCAATTTTGGGGTTCGCTTTGGAGTGAATTGGCATCAGAGGTTTCGTCCACCATTCCAGCTATAGAACAGTAGCCACCAAAAGGAAGCCAGCCGATACCCCATTCTGTATTGTCGGGATCTCTTCGCCAGTCGTTTTCGGGAAGCGCGGCACGTTCCTCATCTGTCATAGCGCGCATTTTGGCATTTCCCTTTTCATCTTTGACGGGATTGCCATTCTCATCGGTGATTTCAACGAGCGGCGCATCAACGTTTGGAGCAAAAAATTTAATATGCCAACGTCCACCAATTTTCTTCATTCTCACTAATGAAAACCATGGATTGAAGAACATATAGTATTTGTCGACACGGGTTTTGAATAGTCGTGCAAAACAGTAATGCCCGAACTCGTGAACTATCACAAGCAATGACAAACTGAGCAGCAGCCCTATAATTTGATTGGTTACTCCCATATTTCAGATTTTGGAATATCGATAACGATGTAAAACTCGGGGATTAGTTATTGTTTATGATTTGGAAGAGTTCGTCCAATTTCGGAGTCAGGATAATTTCGGTGCGGCGGTTTTTGGCGCGGGCTTCCGGTGTGTCGGCGGTGTCAATCGGGAAGTATTCGCCACGACCAGAAGCTGAAATGCGCTGTGGCGCGATGTCGCCGAATTTCAGCAGTGCCTTTACCACGGAGGTAGCGCGCATGACACTCAAATCCCAGTTGTCTTTGACCTGCGCCGTGCCTTTATACGGCACATTGTCGGTGTGTCCTTCTATAAGAACGTTTATTGTGGTGTCGTTCTCAAGGATTTTAGCTACTTCTTTCAAAGCCGCTTCTCCCGCCGCTTCAATTTCCCATTTCGCGGAGGCAAAGAGTAATTTGTCGTTAAGTGATACATATACTTTGCCGTTTTTCTCATATACGTTCAATCCGCTATCCTCAAAGCCTTTAAGTGCCGCCGCCACTTTTTCCTTCAAGAGTCTGACTTCGGCGTCCTTCTGGTCGAGAATCTTCTGTAACTCACCAAGTTTCACCTCCTTTTCCGCAAGTTCGGCGCTTTTGGAATTGAGTTCGCGTTCACGCTCATCTAATTGCTGTTTCATCTTGTCAATGTCAGCTAACAATGAGGAAATCTCATCACTGTTAGATTTGCTTAATGAGGAAAAATCGTTCAGCAAATCATCATAGTCCTTGCGAGCTTTTGCGTAGTCCCGCTCCGATTGCTTCAATTTGCGCGAAATCGCCAACGTGTCGCTCTTCAGTTTCTCAATTTGCGCGTTCAAACGGTCAACCTCGTTTTGCAGTTCTTTTGCAGAATTTTCAAAATCTATCTTTTCTGCGGTCATTGCCGACAAATCCTTGTTGCAATTTTTGTATTGGGTTTCAAGTTCCTGGTACTTTTGTTTTGTAACACAACCCGAAAAAACAACGGCTATTACAGCTGCGATGATTAAAATGGCACTCTTTTTCATATTCTCTTTTTTGTCTTTTTATGAAATTTGATTCTTAACCGACAAAAATAAACTCAATGCCTCTTTGTAAATGGTTGGTTGGAAAAAAATTATAAACATTTGTATTTTAATAAACTGCTCCCTTTTTGCGTGCGATCCCCACATGCCTTTTAAAAGATTTTGTTTTCCCTGACAAATTCCAGTATTGCATCTTTAAGACGTAAATGTCAGGGCGCGCCAAAGTGCCTTTATCTGTCACCCCGTCCCAAATATACTTTACCTCCGTCCCACAAAGTTCGTTATTGGCCATGGTTTTGATTACGCTTCCGTTTCTGTCATAAATTGTGACACTGACTCTGTTTTCCGTGTCATCAAATTTGCAATATATTTCCGTATAATCGTCAAAACCGTCATTGTCAGGAGAGAAAATTTCAGGGCGCACCTGAAATTGTTGACCATTGGAAATCTCTTCCGTCCATTGCGAGTTTTTGTAACCGGGTGTCGCATAACCTGCACTTGCCGCCGCGGACTTCCAGTTGGCCGCCTCATCGCTTGCCGCATTTTCATTAATTCGTTCCAATGATACCCCATCTGTACTTTTCAGCATTGCATAGTGCATTTTTTCATCGTAAACAACCTTATCGATTTTATTGTACAAGTTGTCTGTAAGATGAACTATACCTTTACCGTTAGAGAAAGCAGGAAGCGAGTCGCATTGCAGGAGATTTTCTGGGAAAGGACAATAATACTGCTCTTTCGTTAATTCCGCATTTTTGCAGATTGCAATGTATGTTTTTGGGAAGAGTAGCCCGCCTTCGTAGTCAACGATACAGGATTTTGTCGGGTAGTCGTCTCCGCCGGAGCCAATACGCAAATCATTGAGACTTATTACTTTAGCTGAACGATTGTAAATCTCGATGAAATCCGCGTCACTGCCTTCGGGCGGATCACTCAATATCTCGTTGATGACAACATCGCCGCTCACCGGCTTCTCCGGCAAACAAAATCGTACTCCTTCCCCAAACATTACCGGTTGCTCCACGCAGTCACAAATGGAATCTTTTACTGTCAGTGTATAGATTTTTCCCGATTCCAACGGAACACCTAAATCTATTTCCCATGATGTATTGTCTGGGGAAAGTTCTTTTATTTGGCTTATTGTTACGTTGTCTATCTCAACAGGAAATTTGTCCGCAGGAAGATACACTGTTTCTGTGAAATACACGACAAGAGTTACCGGATTAGGAACGGCAATCTTGCGTATTGATGGTGGCGAGATGTCCGGATTTCCCCTGGAAACAGAGCAAAAGCTCAGAAAAAGAGAAAATTGTCAAAGAAACAGCCAAAACTCTTGAATCTTCTCTCGATTCTCTTCTTTCATCCGGTGACAAAAGACCTGTAATTGTTCTTACGCACGTTCCCCTGCATCACACCACGCGTAATTCTGCAGGCGACAATATGTATTCCTCATACATATTCAGTGTTCTCAACAAGGCTGCAAAAAAACTTGATATCATATATCTTTTCGGTCACAATCATTCGGACGACCATGACGATTATATCGGAGGATCGGTAAACTTTATGGCTCCCGGAGATAAAATCCGCATTCCCCTTTCTGACAGAACCGGAGAGGATTGTTATACTGACGAAACGCTCAATTTTACTTATACCAATTGCGGATACATAGGCTATTCAGATAACAATGTAACGGAAACTTCCACCAATGTACTCACACTCGGAGCCATAAGATTATTCGCAAACAAAATCGTAATTCTCAAATATACGGAAGAAGGTCTGTTCCGTCAGGATACGGTCAGAAGAGTCAACAGCGCAAGCAAAAACGATATGAAGATTCCGACTGAGCCAAAGAATATGCAGAGAAACAATCAGTCTTTCTGGGAATTTGAACTCATGATATGGATTCCGGTTATCCGTTCCATTATGGCCGTTTTCAGCAAATAAAAATCTGATTCAGGGAGATAAAACAAAATGGTAATTAAATCTGCTGACTGCAAAATCGAAAACAGAGAAAACATGCGCGGCGGCGACGGAACCGTCAGAATCACCAACTTTACAGGCAAAGAGGAACTGCTGGGAAAGGGAAGATTATTCGCAAGAATCACTCTTGAGCCCGGTTGCTCAATAGGTGAACATGTCCACGAGGGCGACAGTGAAATATTTGTGGTGGAGAAAGGCTGTCCAACGTATAACGACGGCGGCGTTACAGTTGAAGCAAAGCCCGGCGACGTGCTTATATGCCCCGCGGAAACATCTCATTCCATAAAAAACAACACCGATGAAACAGTTGACGTTATTGCCCTCATAATATACGCATAAGGTGATATAGAATGATTTATTTCAAATCCGTCCTGTGCCTGCTTCAGGCTTTTCTGATGATAGTATCGTCATTTTCCGTATACGATTCCAACTTTAAATTCTGGGTTGACAGGGGGGCTCTCAGCTTGACTTCCGTAACAGATTTTTCTTTCGACAGTATTGACGCAAAATCACTCGCAGTTACCGATGAGGAAAAAGAGTCCTGCCGCCGTTGGTTTGATTCAAATATTCTGACTTCTGAAAATCCGGCCTACGATTTCACGCTCGGCGGAAAAAGTCTCAGAAAGAATCCCGCAGACTGGGATATCACAATCGGTGAAGAAAGCGCCGAAGGCGAAAAGTACAGACACGGAAAGACTTCATATATCACGCTGAATCATAAGGGCAGCGGCATTACTGCCACCGTTGAAGCGACAATTTATGAAAACTACGCAGCCTGCGAATGGACGGTCTTCATTAAAAACGGGGGAAACGACACCTCGCCCGTAATAAAGAATTTCCATGCGGCCGATTGCGAGTTTGACACAGGCTTTTCCGAACTGTATTTCAGCAAAGGCAGCGAACCCGCTTCAGATGATTTTGAACTGATGAAATCCCTTGTGTGTCCGACCCCCATGGTATTCAATGCGAACGGAGGAAGAAGCGAATCATTTCTCCCCTACTTCAATATCAAGGGAACAAAATGCGGAATAACCGCCTGTATCGGCTGGACAGGACAGTGGTATGCTTCAATCAGTCAGGGCGTTTCAGGAGTTGACTTCAAAGCAAAGCAGGAATTCTTCAACGCTCCGCTCAATGCGGGCGAAGAAATCCGCTCACCGCTTGTTTCGCTTTCGTTTTATGACGGAAAATGTCTATAGCCCGATAGGTGTGGATATGTCATTTTCTACTGACGGCAAAGACGGGATATCATCAGGACTCTACCAGAAGATCACCGGAGACAGATCCTATTATCTGGGCTTCATTGATCTGCATGGCGGTCTTGTTACGATAGCAAAAGGCTTTGCCGGAGAAGAATTTGAAAATGATACCGAATTTATCAGGGATGCAACAGGCGAATTCATCAACAGGATCAATGGGGAATTTGTCATAGAGTCCTCAAAGTCCGGTATCATGCTGGATATGGAGCCTCAG
>CACYHL010000007.1 GCA_902774205.1 uncultured Bacteroidota bacterium
TCTTGAGGGGCACGGCGAACTCGATTTCATGAGCACATCGTGGGTGCACTGGCAGCTTCAGCGGTTCTACAATGTAGAGCGCGTAGCTCTGAATGGGCGTGTCAACTCGTTGAGAAACATTGAGTTGGCGGATTCGGTGAAGCAGGAGCTGAAACTTGGAGGCAACAAATATGACGTGCTTATCATAGCGCAACCTACGGAACCGTTCAGCGAGACCGACAAATATATTCTCGACCAGCATCTGATGCGCGGCGGCAAAATATTGTGGCTCATCGACCCGACGACGGCGGCGATAGACAGTCTGCAATCTTCGCAGGAGCAGTTTATCTACCCGCGCTCGCTCCGCCTCGAAAACCTGTTTTTCAAATATGGGGTGCGAATGAATACAAATGTGGTGCAAGACCTTAGCTGTCAGGCGATTCCGTTGGAGGTCGGGCGTATCGGAGCACAGCCGCAGTACAAGTTCATGGCGTTCCCCTACGCGCTCAACATCGTCAATTTCAGCGACCACCCGATTGTGAGAAAGATGAAGGAGATAAAATCGGAATTTGCCGCAACTATTGACTTGGTCGGTGCTTCGGAGGGCTTGACAAAGACAGTGCTGATGACAACATCTGAGCGCACCAAGATTGTGCCGTCACCATCAATTGTAACGCTTAATGTTGCGCGCGCAAACCCGAATCCGGAAGAGTTCGCTTTCAAGTATCTGCCGTTGGCGGTGCTGGTTGAAGGTGAGTTCACTTCGGCGTACAAGGGACTTCTGCCAGTGGAGTTCGACACGATACAGCAACTCGGCTATATTGAGAAGAGTCCGAAGACACGACAGATTTTTGTGTCAGACGGCGACATAATCCGCAATTTCGTTGATGGCAAAAACCAGCCCTATCCCGCAGGTTTCGACAGATATACGGGAAAACAGTACGACAACGCCGATTTCATACTCAACTGTGTCAATTATCTTTGCGCCGATGACGATTTGCTGCAAATCAGGGCGAAAAGTCTGAGAATAGGTTCTCTTGACCCTGTTTTGATAAAGACGAAAAAAACATACTATGCTGTGGTGAATATTGTTTTGCCACTGCTTGTCATCGCATTTATAGGGGCAGTGCTAATTATCTGGAGAAGAGCAAGATACAATAGCAAAAAAAGATAATGCCGCAATAAAAGATTTCTTCATTTTACCGAGCCAGCGTCACAACCGCAAACGTTGCCACACCTTCGCCGCTGCCTACGAAGCCCATCTTTTCGTTTGTCTTCGCCTTAACAGCGATTTGACTTTCGTTTATTTTCAAAATCGATGCCAACACCTTCTTCATGCTGTCAATGTATGGTGCCATTTTCGGTTTTTCAATCACGATTGTCATATCGGCATTATTAACAGTAAAACCCTTTTGCCCAATAAGATACACCACTTTTTCAAGAAGAATTCTACTGTCAATGTTTTTAAATTCCGAAGCGGTGTCAGGAAAATAGCTGCCAATGTCATTGAGCGAGGCGGCGCCGAGCAAAGCATCGCACAAGGCGTGAATCAGCGCGTCACCGTCAGAATGAGCGACCAAACCTTTTTCGTAAGGGATTTCCACTCCTCCTAAAATCAAAGGACGATTCTCACCAAAACGGTGAGAATCGTAACCAAAACCGACAGTAATGTTCATTATATCTGTCTTTTATTGAGGAATAACAACTGGGAATTTGTTGTCGAACTCCATTCTGTACGGCTCCCCTATTATGTTTGTCAGGAAGTCGATATATTTGTCGGTAAAATAGAATTCGTTGGCGTTATAGTAATCTTCCGGAAGTGGGAAATTGCCGACGTTGCCCATGTCAATGGAAGTTGTGTGATACTCCTCAAGCTCATTGTAAGGGACTATTTCTTTCATAACCGGCATTTTACCGTAGTCGCCGCGGAGCAGCAAATCGGTAACCTTATCTGCCAATGTAGAGGTGAGGCGGCGGTCGTACTCATAGCATTTGCCTGAGCGCGGAATGTATCCCGAAATCTGGCCGCGGGCTTCGATACCTATGTGCTTGGAAATTTCAGAGGCGATAACGCCACTCACTCCGCCGAAACGCGGGTGCCCATACTCATCAAGGTCTGAGCTCGCATAGACCATGCCAAGCTCCTGTTTCTCATCGTCCCACCATCTCACACCTTCCGAAACGGCAATGATAAGGCTGTGTTTCGGTGAACGCATATATTTCTCCTTCACAAACTCGAAGAAAAACTCCTTGCGTTCTCTTGTCATCTCCACTTCGGGGACAAGAGCCACCTGGGCGCCGCCAAAAATCGCGCTTCCCGTGAGCCACCCCGCGTCACGTCCCATGACTTCGAGCACCATTATACGCTGGTGCGACTCATTGGTGGTATGCAGTTTGCTCGTCATTTTTTTGATTGCCCACGCGCCAGAAGCGAAGCCCGGACACAGGACAACCTCATTATCTGTGCCTTGATAGCGATGAATCGTGTGGGTGCGCAAGTCATTGTCGATGGTTTTCGGGAAGCCGATGACCGGAATGCCATATTTCTCGTACATCTGGCGTGCCGCGCCATTTGTGTCGTCTCCTCCAATAGTGACCAAAACATCAATTTTGTAACGCTCGATGTTGCGGAGAATCTGCTGCGACCTGTCCTCAGTGTTTTTCTTGCTTGGAAAAGGATTGGTACGGCTTGAGAGTAACGCCGTGCCCCCGTAAAGACCATTATACGGAATGTTTGTGAGGTCAACCACATCGCCATCTCCGAGAAGGCCTTTCCAGCCGCGGAGAATTCCGTAAACCTTGAAGCCCAACATTGACGCTCTGTTTCTCACACTTTCAATGCTTGAGTTGATGGCAGGAGTGTCGCCACCTCCAGAAAGTATGGCAAGAGTCTTGCCTGCGAATATTTTTTCTGTTCTCATATTATTTATTTGATAATCAATGATTTATTTTAATAATTTCAAAAATTCGACAACCAAATCCCAAGTCATTTTCACGGTTTTTATTTCCAATTTCTCCATCGGAGAGTGAACACCGCGAAGGGTTGGGCCTACAGAGACCATATCCAACTCAGGATATTTTTCAGCGAAAAGACCGCATTCAAGACCGGCGTGGATGGCTTTCACAACCGGCTGCTTGTTGAAGCAGTTCTCGTATGCCTTAACAAGAACCTTCAGCACTTCTGAATTTGGATTCGGGGTCCAGCCCGGATAGCCGTCAGAGGATTCAACGTCCGCGCCAATCATATAAAATGTGGCTGAAACGCGCTCCGCCGCCGCCTGCTTGCGCGAAGCGACAGAACTGCGCTGGCTCGTGGTTATAACTATCTTTTCGTCAATTATTTTCACTGAAGCAAGATTTGTGGAAGTCTCCACAAAGTTCGGTATGTCCTGCGACATTGCAAGCACGCCGTGAGGGCACACATAGAGAGAGTTCAACAGGTCAATTTCGAGAAGCTCATGCAAAATCCTTTTCGGCATCGCCGCTTTTTCGAACAGGACTTCCACACCCGGGTCGCTGACCTTGAACTCGTTTTTCAACGTAACATCGTAGTTATTAATGAATTCCTCAAAATCCCCAGCATTGTTTTTGGGCAAAGTGACAATAGCAATGCCTTCGCGGGCAATGGCGTTGCGCAAGTTTCCCGCGTTGATGTCGGCGATACGGACATCGAAGTCCTGATAGGCGTTCCACAAAATACGGGTGAGCAGTTTCACGGCGTTGCCGCGCCCTTTGTTGATGTCATCACCTGAATGTCCGCCTTGAAGACCTTTGACAGTGATTTTGTACGCCACGCTTCCTTCCGGAATCTCTTCCTCATATTCGCAGTCAATAGTGGCAACCGTGTCCATTCCGCCCGCGCAACCGATGAAGAACTCACCTTCGTCTTCAGAGTCCAGATTCACTAACATCTTTCCGTTCATGAAGCCAGCCTCCAACGCAAACGCACCGGAAAGTCCGGTCTCTTCGTCAACAGTAAAAAGACATTCAATCGGACCGTGCTCTATCTTGTCATCTTCGAGCAGAGCCAGCTGCATTGCCACACCGATTCCGTCATCGGCGCCCAAAGTCGTGCCCTTCGCCTTAAGCCACTCGCCGTCAATGTACGTCTGAATCGCGTCCTTGCTGAAATCGAAATCGGTGTCCTCGTTCTTCTCGCAGACCATATCAACGTGGCTCTGGAAAATCACCGGAGTGACATTCTCTTTGCCTTTCGTGGCCGGTTTGCTGATGAGCACATTTCCGATTTTGTCGCGCTTCGTGGGCAGACCAAGCTTTTTGCCCGTCTCCATGAGCCATTCCACAATCTTCTCCTCGTGTTTTGACGGACGAGGAATCTTGCAGATTTCATTGAAATAATAAAAAACCTTTTGCGGTTCCAATTGTAACATCTCGTTCATAATTATTTGTTTTAAGTTTATTTCAAAAGTGATTAGCAAAGATACAATAAAAAAAAGATGTACCGAATTTTTTTATTATTTTTGCCATTAAATTATAACTTTATGAAAAAGATATTTTTATTGTTGATAACTTTCTTATTGACAATACTTTACGCATATCCACAAGAATTTTCGTGTCCGCAAGTTGACTGCACAGGGCAGTGCGGTGCGTTTGTTGATGCGAATAATGACGGTTTTTGCGACCACGGACAGCTGTCGGAGATGGTGAGAGAGGCGCAACGCAAGTTGAAAGAGCAGCGAGAGGCAAAGGCTGCTGTATCGGAAAAAGCTGAAAAAAAAATATCGGAAGAGACGAAGCCCGCCGCAACCGCTCCAACTGAAAATCCCGTGTGCGAGCCCACCACAACCGACTCTGCAGAACAGCAGGAAAATGAAGCCGCTTTTGACAATATTTCAGATGAATCAAACCAGCATGAACCTACTGCAAAAAAAACTTCAAAATATCATCTTCTTTCTATAACATTCTCTCTTATAATAATTTATCTGATTTCATTACTTCTTGTAAAGAAAAATATAATTACAAAAAAACTGAACCACAAAATATGGAACACGGCTTTGGCTCTCGCGTTTCTCGTTTCCGGAATTTTGGGAATGGTGCTTGTCTTCTGGATAAATTACGACATTCGCCCTGACTGCTACATGACTGTGAAAATTCTTCATGTGGAGTTCGGAATTGCGATGGCTGTGATTACCATTTTCCATCTTTTGTGGCATTTCAATTATTACAAAACCATTTTCAAAAAATAGTTGAACAATCAAATGTCTGACGGGGTTAAAATGTGGCGAAAGATTTCCAATTTCAAGTGGACTTTGATAGACTCATACATTCTGAAGAAGTTCCTGAGTTCATTCATTCTCTCTATAGCCCTACTTATGACAATAGTCGTAGTGTTCGACCTGTCGGAGAACCTGAACCGTTTTTTGCAGAATGATGCTCCTGTAAGTGCCATAATAACAGAACGTTATTTCAATTTCATTCCAATCTTCGCAAACCTTTTCGCGAATCTTTTCACCTTCATTTCTGTAATTTGGTTCACATCAAAACTGACAAACAGAAATGAGATAATCTCAATCTACAACGGAGGCATAAGTTTTAAAAGATTGCTTGTACCATATCTGACAGGCGCATTTATTATCGCTGTGTCATCATTCTGCGTTGCGAATTTCTATATACCAAAAGCGAATGAAAGATTAGCTGAGTTCTCTCTGAAATATATGTCGCGAAGAAAAGAGATCTCAAACTACGACATGCACGTCAAGACGACGGACAGTACATATTTATATATAGGGCACTGGCGGGTGAACGAGTCGGAGGGCGAGGATTTCACCTACGAGATAATCGGAAAGAATTACACCAAGTTCAAAGTGAAGGCTGGCAGTGTCGCTTATGACGCTAACACAAACCGCTGGACATTGGAGCGTTACCTTATACGCCGCATTGATGACAACGAGCATGAGACAGTTCGCTACGGAAGCCATTTGGACACAGTGTTCGACTTCAAGCACACAGAGTTCGACAAAACGGACAAGACAGCTGAGACCATGTCATACACAGAACTGCGACAATTCATAAAAGAGGAAAAAGAGAAGGGCTCAAGTTTGGTTATCTATTATGAGATTGAGAAGCACAAGCGCATGACAATCCCATTCGGAACGATAATAATGACCCTTTTGGGGTTCAGCGTGGCATCGCGCAAGACACAGCGCGGTGTGGGAGTGCACCTGTTTATGGGTCTGGCGCTGTCGTTCATCTACATCTTCTTCCAGCAGGTGTCGAATGTCTTTGCAATCTCGGGACAGTTATCGACTGCTGTCGCCTCGTGGCTGCCCAACGGCATATACCTCATCATCTGCATTGTGATGCTGAGGCACGCGCAGAAATAACGGACTAATGTTCACCATATAATATATATTGTATGATTTTACACCCGAATCCTAAAATCAATATTGGTCTGTTTGTTGTGGCTGAACGGGCTGACGGCTTTCACGACATAGAGACTGTTTTTTTCCCGTTGACGGAGCCAACAGACACTCTTGAGATTGAGCCAATAGAGAATGGCATTGACTTTGCTGTTACAAATGCTGATATTGGCTGCGCGGATAGCAATCTCTGTGTCAGGGCGTTCCGCGCTTTACAGGAAGCGTGCGGTTTCACAGGCGGCGTGCGGATGAGACTCACGAAGCACATTCCTGTCGGAGCGGGACTCGGAGGCGGCTCCTCTGACGCCGCCGCGGTACTCAACGCCACAAATTCCATTTATGGATTGAATCTCAATAATGAAGAGCTTAAGAAAATAGCCGCAGTAATCGGGAGTGATGTGCCGTTTTTTATCGACAACCGCGCGGCTTTTGCCACGGGCAAGGGCGAAAAACTTATCCCTATTGATTTGGATTTGTCTGGGAAGCGGGTGTCTCTCATCAAGCCGCCGTTCTCAATGTCAACAGCAGAAGCGTACAAGGCGATTGAGTCGAAGCCCGCGCCGTTCGATTTGCGGAAGCTGCCGCAACTTCCCATTTCAGAATGGAAGCACCTGATTACCAACGACTTTGAAAAGCCATTATTTGAGAAATTTCCGCTTCTTGCGGCGGCGAAGGAGCAGCTTTATGCGGCAGGCGCTGATTTCGTCTTACTATCGGGAAGCGGTTCTTCGGTTTATGCCATTGGCGACAACTATTACGGAATACCTTCTGACTTTTTCGGTTGTTAATAATTTTTTTTGATATTTTTATTTGAGTGATTGAATTTTATATGAAAAAAATTTGTATTTTTGCAGCCAATTTTGGTGTGTAAAGTTTTGTGCATAAAAAGCAAGGCGTATAGCACTGATAATAAATGAATTAAAAAAACATAAAATATAAAAATAACCAATAAAAAAACAATGGGAGCAAGAAAAAGATTAGCGGCAGAAGCGAGAAAAGAGGCCATGAAAAATGTCTATATGGCCCGTTTGGTTGATAACCCGACTTCTCCAAGAAAGACCAGAATCATGGCCGATGTAATTCGCGGCAAGGACGTGGATTACGCATTGAACGTATTGAAATACAGCCGCAGGGAAGCTGCGGAGAAACTGCTGAAGCTCTTGAAATCAGCCATAGCGAACTGGCAGGTCAAGAACGAGGGCGCGAGACTTGAGGACGCGAACTTGTACGTCAAGACGATATTCGTTGACGGCGGCAGAATGCTGAAACGTATCCGCACCGCCCCACAGGGCCGCGCAAACCGTATCCGCAAACGTTCAAACCACGTCACAATCATACTTGGCAGCCGTAACGCGGAAACAGAAATCAATAACAATATTAATAACGAAGAAGAAAAATAAAAAAATAAATTTATGGGTCAGAAAGTTAATCCGGTAGGTTTAAGATTAGGAATTATCAGAGGCTGGGATTCTAATTGGTTTGGCGGCAAACAATTCGCCAATAAGATCGTCGAGGACGACAAAATCAGAAGATACCTGAACGCTCGTTTGTTCAAGGCCGGTATCGCAAAAATATACATTGAGAGAACCCTCAAGTTAGTCACCGTCACCATTAACACCGCACGTCCGGGTCTTATCATCGGCAAAGGCGGCGCAGAGGTTGACAAGCTGAAAGAAGAGCTCAAGAAAATCACCAACAAAGAGATACAGATCAACATCTCAGAGGTCAAACGTCCGGATTTAGACGCTGTACTTATCGCACAGAACATCGCGAAGCAGATAGAAGGCAGAATCTCTTACAGAAAAGCGATTAAGACTGCTATCGCCTCAACAATGCGCGCAAACGCAGAGGGTATCAAGATATCCATCTCAGGCCGTCTCGGCGGAGCTGAAATGGCACGTACCGAACACTTCAAGGAAGGCAGAACTCCGCTTCACACGCTGAGAGCTGACATCGAGTACGCAAAAGACACCGCCCATACAACCTACGGCTGCATCGGTCTTAAGGTATGGGTCTGCAAGGGAATCGTTTACGGGAAGAGAGACCTGTTCGCCGTTAACGAAGGCGGCAAGGAGCAGAAGAGCGCTATGAGACGCACCGCACGCCCCAACGACAGACGCAGAACAGAAAAAAGATAATTAACTTTAAATACAAATAACAATGTTACAACCAAAAAAGACCAAATACAGAAGACCGCAGAAGGGGAGAATGAAAGAGATAACCAAGCGCGGCAGCGAGATCGCGTTCGGTTCATTCGCCCTCAAGACACTTGAGAAATATTGGCTTACAGGTCGTCAGATAGAAGCAGCCCGTCAGGCAATCACACGTCACATGAAACGTGAAGGCCAGCTCTGGATCCGCGTTTTCCCCGACAAACCAGTCACAAAGAAGCCTGCTGAGGTACGTATGGGTAAAGGTAAGGGAACACCTGAGTATTTCGCAGCACGCATAAGCCCGGGCAGAATCCTGTTCGAAGCTGACGGCGTACCGTACGAAGTCGCTAAGGAGGCTCTCCGCCTTGGTGCCCAGAAACTGCCGGTAGCCACGAAATTTATTGTCAGAAGAGATTATTCAGAAGAAATTTAACCAACATGAAAAAACATCAGGACATAAAGGAACTTTCAACAAAAGATCTCGTTGAAAGATTAGCGGAAGCGAAAGACCATCTGGTCAAAATGAAATTGAATCATGCCGTTTCTTCTATCGAAAACCCATACCAGATCAAGGAACAGAGAAGAACAATAGCAAGAATGCTGACGGAGCTCCGTAAACGTGAATTAAACGAACAAAATAATAAATAACGAGCAATGGAAGAAAGAAATAAAAGAAAAGTAAGAGAGGGCATTGTCGTCAGCAACAAGATGGACAAGTCTATCGTCGTTAGCGTTGAACGCCGCCTCAAACACCCCAAGTACGGTAAGTTCCTCAAACGCACATCTAAACTGATGGCTCACGATGAGGAGAACACCTGCGGTATCGGCGACAAGGTGAGAGTCATGGAGACCCGCCCGCTTAGCAAGAGCAAACGCTGGAGATTAGTAGAAATCATAGAAAAAGCTAAATAATTATGGTACAACAAGAAACAAGATTATCAGTTGCCGATAACAGCGGAGCTAAGGAAGTTCTCTGTATCCGTGTACTCGGAGGCACAAAAAAACGCTACGCTTCCGTTGGCGATAAGATTATTGTCGCAATAAAGAGCGCAATACCTTCAGGAAACGTCAAGAAGGGGACCGTCTCAAAGGCAGTCATCGTCCGTACCAAGAACCGCGTCAGAAGAGCTGACGGCTCATACATCGGTTTCGATGACAACGCTGTAGTTCTCCTTACCCCGACAGACGAGCTCCGCGGCACCCGTATCTTCGGCCCCGTGGCACGCGAACTTCGCGAGAAACAATTCATGAAGATCGTCTCTCTCGCTCCGGAGGTGCTTTAAACAGAAATTATTAACATCAATTGACAACGACCAATTGAATAAAACAAATCAAACCATGAAAATCCATATCAAGAAAGGCGACATCGTCAAAGTCATTGCCGGCGACTCCAAAGGGATGCAGGGCAAGGTGCTGAAAGTCGATGTCAAGAACTACAGAGCTTTCGTGGAAGGCGCGAACATGGTCTCGAAACATACGAAACCGAGTTCGAAAAATCCACAGGGTGGCATTATCAAACAAGAGGCCCCTATACATATTTCCAACCTCATGCTCATCGATGCGCAGGGCAACGCGACCCGCGTCGGCAGACGGCTGGGAGAGAATGGTAAATTAGTCCGTTATTCTAAAAAATCAGGGGAGGAGATTAAATAATGTACACACCGAGATATAAAGAAAAATACGAAAAAGAAGTTATCCCCGCACTGAAAGAACAATTCGGATTCAAATCCGTTATGCGGGTTCCCAAACTCAAGAAAATATGTCTGAACCAGGGTTTGGGTAAATTCGGAATCGCTGACAAGAAACTCATCGAGGTCGGCGTTCAGGAAATGACAACCATAGCAGGACAAAAAGCTGTGGCTACAAAGTCAAAGAAGGATATTTCCAACTTCAAACTGAGAAGAGGTATGCCAATCGGCGTGCGTGTCACTCTCCGCGGCGAACGCATGTACGAGTTTCTGGATCGTCTGATTTCGGTTTCAATACCGCGTATCAGAGACTTCAGGGGCATTAGCGACAAGGGTTTCGATGGAAGAGGAAACTACACTCTCGGTATTCCCGAGCAGATTATCTTCCCCGAAATTGACATCGACAAAGTGGCGAAAATCAACGGTATGGACATCACATTTGTCACCTCGGCGCACAATGACAAAGAGTGCCTCGCATTGTTAAAAGAATTCGGCTTACCTTTCAAAAATCAGAAATAATATATGGCAAAAGAATCATTAAAAGCAAAAGAGATAAAAAGAGCAAGATTAGTTGCTAAATACGCCAAGAAACGCGCGGAACTGAAGAAGATCATCAACGGCGAGGATTACGAGGCAAAGGCAGCCGCGATAGTCGCCCTCCAAAAACTCCCCCCGAACTCAAACCCTATCAGAATGCACAACCGCTGCAAACTGACCGGCCGTCCGAAAGGATATATGCGCCAATTCGGTATTTCTCGTATCAACTTCAGAGAAATGGCATTGGCCGGACTTCTGCCTGGTGTTAAAAAAGCAAGTTGGTAATATTTAAAAATGTAGAGAATTATGAATACCGATCCAATATCAGATTATTTGACCCGTATGAGAAACGCCATCATGGCGAATCATAAAGTAGTTGAAATCCCTTCTTCTAAAGTGAAAAAGGAAATTACAAAGATACTTTTCGACAAAGGGTACATATTGAATTACAAATTCGAGGATGACGTTCATCCGGCTAACATCAAGATAGCTTTGAAATATCATCCGGTAACCAAACAGTCGGCCATTACCAACCTGCAGCGCGTCAGCCGCCCGGGTCTCCGTAAATATGTCGGCTGCGATGAAATGCCAACCGTCCTGAACGGTCTCGGAATCGCCATCGTCTCCACATCACACGGAATGATGACAGACAAAGAGGCTAAAAACCAGCACGTCGGCGGCGAAGTTTTGTGTTATATTAGCTAATAGGAGGATCAAGATATGTCAAGAATAGGAAAATTGCCAATCGCCATTCCCGCTGGCGTTGAAATAAAAAGAGATGAAAAAACAAACATCGTCACTGTCAAGGGACCTAAGGGTGAGTTGAAACAGTACGTTGACGAGGCTATCTCCTTCTCATTGGAGGACGGCCACCTCACACTTACCCGCGCTACCGACCAGAAACGCCACAGAGCTATGCACGGCCTCTACCGCGCACTCCTCGCAAACATGGTCAAAGGCGTGTCTGAAGGTTTTGAAATCAGACAGGAAGTGGTCGGCGTCGGTTTTAAAGCCGAAGCCAAATCACCTCAAATGCTCGAACTCGGACTCGGTTACTCTCACAACCTCATTTTCGAGTTCCCATCTGAAATCAAAGTTGAGACAGTGAACGAAAAAGGTAAAAACCCTGTCATCATTCTGAGAGGCATCGACAAGCAGCTGCTTGGTCAGGTCGCCAATAAAATCCGCTCATACAGGAAACCCGAACCTTACAAAGGCAAAGGTATCAGATTCGTGGGCGAAATCGTTAGAAAGAAAGCAGGTAAATCTGCCGAAAAATAATAAAAAGGAGATAGAATTATGGCTTACAATAAGAAAGAATACAGAAGAAACAGGATTAAACAGAGAATACGTAAGATCGTTTACGGAACTGCCACTCGTCCGCGTATGTCAGTCTTCAGAAGCAACCGCGACATCTATGTGCAGCTTATCGACGATACCGTTGGCAACACTCTCGTGTCAGCATCATCAGCGGTTCCCGAAATCCGTGGCCAGAAGATCACTAAGATCGCCAAGTCTGCCCTCGTGGGTAAGGCTATCGCTGAAAAAGCGAAAGAGGCCGGCATCACAAGCGTGGTTTTCGACAGAAACGGATACCTGTATCACGGCAGAGTTAAATCTTTGGCAGACGCAGCCAGAGAAGGTGGTTTAATTTTCTAAAAGAAAGAAAAGCAGAATATGGCAAATATTATCAAAGTACAAAGAGTAAAATCAACCGATAGCGAATTGAAAGACCGCTTGGTTGCAGTTAACAGAGTTACCAAGGTGACGAAGGGTGGCCGTACTTTCAGCTTCTCGGCCATCGTGGTCGTGGGTGACGAAAAAGGTATCGTGGGCTACGGTCTGGGTAAAGCAAAGGAAGTCTCCGCAGCCATCCAGAAAGGCATTGACGACGCGAAGAAGAACCTTATCCGTGTCCCCGTCATCAAGGGCACCATTCCTCACGCACAGGAAGGCAAATACAGCGGCGCGCTCGTTTTCATGAAACCGGCTGCTCCCGGTACCGGTGTTATCGCCGGCGGCGCAATGCGTGCAGTCCTCGAAAGTATCGGCGTGAAGAACGTCCTCGCAAAATCGAAGGGCTCAACTAACCCGCACAGCGTGGTGAAGGCTACCATCAACGCACTCGCGCAGATGAGAGACCCATACGCAATCGCTCAGGTGCGTGGCGTTGGACTCGACAAGGTCTTTAACGGCTAACGATTTCTCCGGCTGATTAAGATTAGTGAGATGGCTGATTATTTATCACAAAACGTAAATAAGGTTACCACTCATTTCTTACAGCGGATGCGACAGCAGGGTGAGCCGATAGCAATGCTCACCGCGTATGACTACTCAATCGCGAGTTTACTCGATATGGCCAAGATAGATGTTGTCTTGGTCGGAGACTCGGCGGCAAACGTAATGGCAGGGTACAAAACTACCCTGCCTATTACTTTAGATGAGATGATATACCACGCATCGTCTGTTGTAAGAGCTGTGGAACGCGCCCTCGTGGTCGTTGACCTCCCTTTCGGCACTTATCAGGGTAATTCTAAAGAGGCCCTTCATTCTGCCATACGAATCATGAAAGAGTCTGGTGCTGATGCGGTTAAGGTGGAAGGTGGCGTTGAGATTTCTGAGTCCGTTGACCGTATCCTCAGCGCGGGCATTCCCGTTATGGGGCACCTCGGACTTATGCCGCAGTCTATCAACAAGTTCGGTACTTATTCGGTGCGCGCCACCGACCCCAAGGAGGCGGACAAATTGGTGCAGGACGCCCTCCTGTTGGAAAGGCACGGCTGTTTTGCCATAGTGCTTGAGAAAATTCCTGCGGACGTTGCCAAGTTGGTCACAGAGTCGGTCTCAATCCCGACCATTGGTATCGGAGCCGGACCGCATGTCAGCGGGCAAGTGCTTGTCTTCCACGACATGATAGGAATAACACAGCAGTTTTCACCGCGTTTTCTCCGCCGCTACCATCATCTCGGCGAAGAGATTGTCAATGCGGTATCCAATTACATTCGTGACGTCAAATCGAAAGATTTTCCGAATGAGAAGGAACAATATTAGAAGTTAAAAGTTAGGAATTAGAAATCCTTGTGCCGTGGCACAGGGATTTTTTATTTTGAAATCCGTTATCATCTCTTTGAGTATTGTAACCACACCACATGATTTTGCTGACTACTTCAAATTTTATCAGAATTATCCCTTTTTTCTTGTTGTCAATTTCTATACACATAATGTCGAAAATAGTGCAACAAGTTGTAGCATTGGTTTACAATACGGAATAATTACGTTTTTTTTCGTATGTTTGCACTTTATTTTTGAAATTCATTAAAATCAAAATAAAATTATGGAAACCATCAAACAGCAATTAGAGAAATTGGGGGTGATGAACCCTGAGAACATTTACTACAACCTTTCGTATGACGACCTGTACAAGCACGAAATCGACCCGAAACTTGAAGGGTACGACAAGGCCTACATGACAAAAAGCGGTGCACTTTCAGTTGATACCGGGATTTTCACAGGCCGCTCTCCGAAAGACAAATATATTGTTTATGATGATGAGACAAAAAATAACGTCTGGTGGGCAGAAAAAGGCAAGAAAGGTTCTGATAACAAGCCAATTACGCCTGAGATCTGGAACCATTTGAAGAAAATCAGCCAGAACCGTCTGAGCGGGAAGAATGTCTATGTGATGGATGGCTATTGTGGCGCGAACGAGAACTCTCGCCTCAAAATCCGCTTCGTGACAGAAGTGGCGTGGCAGGCGCATTTCGTGAAAAACATGTTCATCCGCCCGACTGAGGAGGAACTGAAAGGTTTCGAACCCGATTTTGTCGTGCTCAACAGCTGCAAGGCCGTTAACCCGAACTGGAAAGAGCAGGGCTTGAACAGCGAGGTCTATATCGCCTTCAATCTCACTGAAAGAATGGCACTTATAGGTGGCTCGTGGTACGGCGGCGAGATGAAAAAAGGTATCTTCTCCGTTATGAACTATTTCCTGCCTCTGAAGGGCATGGCTGCTATGCACTGCTCAGCAAACCAAGGCAAGAAGGGCGACACCGCTATTTTCTTCGGTCTGTCGGGCACTGGAAAAACCACGCTCTCAACCGACCCGAACCGCGCACTTATCGGCGATGACGAGCACGGCTGGGACGACAACGGGATTTTCAACTTCGAGGGCGGCTGCTATGCCAAGTGCATCGACCTCAGCGAAGAGAAAGAACCCGACATCTATCACGCAATCAAACGCGACGCGCTTCTCGAAAATCTTGTGGTGGACGCGGAAGGCAACATCGATTTCAAGTCGGCGGCAAAGACAGAGAACACTCGTGTCTCCTACCCGATTTACCATATCAACAACATCGTGAAGCCGGTATCACGAGGCACGCACCCCACCAAGGTCATTTTCCTTTCAGCCGATGCTTTCGGAGTGCTGCCGCCAGTCTCCGTTCTTACAAAAGAGCAGACAATGTACTATTTCTTAAGCGGTTACACAGCGAAATTGGCAGGCACCGAGCGCGGCATTGTCACCCCGCAGCCAACCTTCTCATCGTGCTTCGGCGCAGCATTCCTGACACTTCACCCTACTGTCTATGCCAACGTACTCGCAAAGAAACTCGAAGAGCACAACGCAACCGCATACCTCGTCAACACTGGCTGGATAGGCGGCGGCTACAATGTTGGAAAGCGCATTTCACTGAAAGACACACGCACAATCATCTCCGCGATTCTGAATAACGAACTCGTAGGTTGTGAGACAGAAATGGTGAAACCGTTCAACCTTTTCATTCCAAAACATATCAATGATATAGATCCTAAGATTCTTAACCCCGAGAACAGCTGGGCTGACAAGCAGGCATACTCCGAAAATGCGCGCCAGCTAGCTGAGGCATTTATCAAGAACTTCGAGAACTTTACAGAAAACGCTGACGGTAAAGCACTTGTAGCATTCGGGCCTACACTTTAACACTTTCCAAAGCAACATTTTCAATCTGAATACAGCAGTTTTTTGGCTTTTTCACAGCTGAAAAACTGCTTTTTTATCCTCTTGATTCTGCAAGGGGTTCGCATTATTTTTGTAGAACAAATTGAGGCTGTGCCAATGGAGCAATACGCAATGGCGCGGGAAAAATCATTGTAGGGCTGTGCCAATGGAGCAGCCCTACAATAAAAATAAAATATGATGAAAACGATACTGTTTCTACTGCCAATGCTACTCATAACGTGGAATATTTTTTCACAGAATGACACATTTACAACAATTAAAATCTGTTTTTACAATGTTGAGAATCTTTTTGACCCTGAAGATGATTCTCTAAAAAATGATGATTCTTTTACCCCTGACGGCTTTAACCACTGGACTTATAAAAAGCTAAACCGCAAAATTAATAACATTGCGAAAGTGGTCTTGGCTATGGGAGGAGAGAAGCCGCCTGCCCTGCTCGCAATGGCTGAGGTGGAAAACCGCAGGGTGCTGCTGAAACTCTGCAACCATTCGCCGCTGCAAAAGTACAAATACAGCATCGTACACTACGAATCGCCCGACAAACGTGGAATAGATGTGGCTCTTATCTACCGTCCTGACATCATTACAATAACACACAGCGAAGCTATACCGATTGTCTTTCCATTTGAGCCGGCATCGCAAAATCGTGATATTCTGTTTGCTACAGCAAGGCTACCGAATGGTGACACATTGTATCTGTTTGTAAACCACTGGACATCGCGCTACGGAGGGTTTGCGCCAACAATTCCCAAAAGGAATTATTACGCCTCTGTTGTAAAAAAGAAATGTGACTCGCTGCTCACAGAAAATCCGAACGCCACCATTGTCATTGTCGGTGATTTCAACGATTACCCGACAGATGAAAGCATGAGAGATATCTTGCAGGTGAAACCTCCCGATGAGGCAGGCGGCGGAGGACTGTACAACCTAATGCTGCCATTTCTGCGCGAGGAGAATATTGGAACGCACAAACGCGAGGATTTTTGGGGCTGCCTCGACCAGATAATCGTATCTCATTCACTGTTGGATAATAATTCTACAGTGAAAGTGAAAGATAGAAAAGCGCATATATTCCGCGAGAATTTCATGGTGGAGCCGGACGAGAAGTACGGAGGTTACAAGCTGCTCCGCACCTATTCAGGACCGCGCTACATCGGAGGTTACGCCGACCATTTGCCGGTTTACATAGAACTCGACATTGATTACAGGGAAAACATCTATTTCAATCTTCCCCGTAGCCCGTAATTTTGAACTCAGTTCTTCGGTTTGTAGCGCGCCCCTCCTCGGTAGCGTTGTCAGCAATCGGAACGCTCTCGCCGTAACCCTTGTATGTTAGCCTGTCTTGGGCGATACCTTTGGAGACCAAATAGCTGTAAACGGTTTTCGCACGCTCCAACGATAACGTCTCATTATAAGCTTCACTGCCCTGATTGTCGGTGTGGCCGCCAATTTCAATTCTAAGATTCTTGTTCGTCTTAAGATAAACCACAAGGTTATCCAATTCCACGAAAGACTCCTTAACCAACGTGCTCTTGTCGAAATCGAAAAAGATATTCTTCAGGACAAATGTGGCACCGATTTCAGCTTTTTTGAGCATGATGTCCTTTTTAAACGGCTCCAACTCTGAGTAAGTCTTTTCAAGTTGGAAATTCTCCGAATAGAAAGGATAATGCGGATGGCTGACGTTCATCAGCACATTGCAGCCGGTCGGCACACAGGCAAGAAACTCACCAGTAATCGGGTCAGATGACGTTGCGGTTACAGTCTGCTCAGTACCTAAGTCGATAAGTTCGATTTGGGCATTGAGCGGAGCGAGGGAGAAAGCGTCCGTAACCTTGCCTTTGATGTAGGTTACAGGCGTGGGGCGGATACGCTCGTCAAGGGTGAAATAGTAGAGGTCCTGTCCTCCGAAGCCACCGTCCTTGTCAGAGGAGAAGTACCCTGTCGTCCCCGAAGCGTTTATTACGATATTGATTTCATCGCTCGGAGTGTTAATGGGATAGCCCAAGTTGACTGGGGTTTGCCACGCGCCATCATAGCCCATTGTGGAATAGAAAATGTCTTTTCCGCCCATTCCGGTATGACCGTCAGAAACGAAATAGAGGGTGCGCCCGTCTGTATGGATAAACGGTGCGGTTTCCTCTCCTTCTGTGTTGATTGTCGGGCCAAGGTTTTCGGGAACGGTGAACTTGCCCTCCTCAATCATCTCCGTCTTCCAGATATCACTGCCTCCGTAGCCACCGGGACGGTTTGAAGTGAAATAGATGGTTTTGCCGTCAGGCGAAATAGAAGGCTGAGATTCCCAATATTTAGTGTTGACGGGCGGCTCGAAGTTCTTCGGTCTCGACCATCGGTTGCCGATACGTTCAGCCCAATAGAGGTCACAGCTGCCATAGCCGATGTCTGTATTGCACAATGTATAGAACAGATAACGGCCGTCAGGCGAAATGCACTGCGCTCCTTCGTTGTAACTGGAGTTGATTGGTGCGCCAAGTGCTTTGCGCGGCTGCCATACACCATCAACCTTACGGCTTGAATAGAAATCCTCCTCTGTCTGACAGAAATTGCAGATTGTCTTTTCGTCTCGGGGACGACGCACGGTGAAAATGAACTCCTCCTCATCAGCGGTCAGCGTTGGCAGGTACTCATCCCACTCCGAATTGATGTTCTGCCCGAGATTAACCGGCTCGAAACTCATTGGCTGTGCCACCGCTTTCATACCGAACTTACATATTTTCAATCCTTTATCAATATTCTTAGCCAAAGTAACCTTATCTGGCGACTTTACAAGAAACTCTTCATAATTCTTCTTCGCGGCAGCATAACGACCACATTTCAGTTCTTCTTCCGCTGTTATAAAATAAAGAATCGGTTTTGGAGTCCTGAACAACTTGATAGCTCGATTGTACGAATCTGCGGCCTTGTCTGCCTGCAAAGTCAGGGAAAAGACATCCCCTTGCAAAACGTATGCTCTGGCGTATGAAGTGTCAACGGCAAAAACCTTTTCCAAGAGAGAATTTGCTTTCGTATAATTCTGATTGTTAATACATTCCATAGCTTTATCGCACAGCTTCACCACTTTTTTATTTGTTTGGGAAAATAGAGAAAGCGGAAGCGAAAGAGCGAAAAACAGCAGCAAAGCGCAAAAAATTGAATATCTTATTTTCAATGTCATCATATCTTGGAAAATTTTCGGCAAACTTACACAAAAAAATGTATTTTTGCACCCGTTTTTAGAAAATGATTTTTACAAGACGACATAGTAATTAAAAAGTTCAAAAAGATGAAATCAATTAATGAAACGAACTTCAACGGGAAAAAAGTCTTGGTCAGGGTTGATTATAATGTGCCCTTGAATGACCAATTTGAAGTAACAGACACAACACGTATTGAAAGAACAATCAAAACGGTGAACAAAATCACCGGAGACGGTGGCGTGGCAATCCTGATGTCACACCTCGGACGTCCGAAAGGCGAGCCCAACGAGAAATTTTCTCTTCAGCATATTATTGGGAAATGCTCGGAAATCTTAGGCAAACCTGTCGCGTTTTTGGGCGATGTCACCGACAAAGAGACAGAAGCGAAGATTAACAAACTGAAAGCTGGCGAAATCGGGCTGTTGGAGAACCTGCGTTTCCACAAAGAGGAGGAAGCCGGTGATGTTGAATTTGCGAAAGCCATTGCGCGCTTAGGCGACACTTACGTCAATGACGCGTTTGGCACAGCGCACCGCGAGCACGCCTCAACAGCAACGATTGCACAGTTTTTCAAAGGAAATTGTTTTGCGGGCTACCTTCTTTATGAAGAGGCGATGAACCTTGAAAAAGTTCTGAGCGAGCCTACGGAGCCGTTCCTCGCAATCATCGGCGGGTCGAAAGTCTCATCAAAATTAGATATTATCAACAACCTGCTCACCAAAGTCGATACTCTGATTGTGGCAGGCGGCATGAGCTACACTTTCCTCCACGCAATGGGCGTCAACATCGGAAACTCTATTTATGAGCCCGACATGGTGGAGACGGCACGCGGAATTATCCGCAAAGCCCACCTCCGCGGCGTTGACATTTTCTGTCCAATCGACAACATTTGCGCTGACAAGTTCTCGGAAGATGCTGATATATACGTCACTACGCAGAACCACATTCCTGACGGCTGGGAAGGAATGGACATCGGTCCGCGCACAATTCGCAAGTTCGCCTCTATTATTAAAGGCGCAAAAACCATCCTCTGGAATGGTCCTGTCGGTGTTTTCGAGATGGATAAATTCGGCAAAGGCACTCAGTCTATCGCTTTGTGTGTTGCAGTCGCGACAATGGCGGGGGCGTTCTCGCTCATCGGCGGCGGCGACTCAATAGCAGCCATCAACAAGTACAACCTCCAGAATTTCGTCTCATACATCAGCACCGGCGGCGGCGCGATGCTCGAATATCTTGAAGGCAAAGAGCTGCCGGGGATAAAAGCCCTGAACGTTTACGAAAAATAACATCATGCCGACACTGTATCTGATACCTACACCGTTAGGGGAAAGGGACTTCACAGCCCTTTTCCCTAAATTCAACGGTGAAATCATAAACACGATAGACGCTTTTGTGGTTGAAAATCTCCGCGAAGCACGCCGCTTCTTGAAAAAAACCGGTTATGAAAAAGACTTCGATAATGTTGATTTTCAGGAGCTTAACGAGCACACAAAAGTCATAAATTTCAAAGATTTTCTGAAACCCGCTCTTGAAGGCAGAGACATGGGACTGCTTTCTGATGCAGGCACGCCTTGTGTCGCCGACCCGGGCGGAAAGGTTGTCGCCGAAGCACATCAATTAGGGATAAAGGTTGTTCCACTTGTCGGACCCAACTCTATAATTCTTTCCCTCATGGCTTCCGGATTGAATGGTCAGAATTTTGCTTTCAATGGATATCTGCCTGTAGAACAAGACAAAAGGGAACGACAGCTTGCATTTTGCGAGTCGCTGATGCTTAAAAACGGACAGACACAGATTTTCATTGAGACACCTTACAGAAACAATCATCTGATGGATTCGATCATGAAAGTTTGCCAGCCTTCAACAAGGGTTTGCGTTGCCGTTGATGTGGCAACCGATACGGAGGAAATCCGCACACAGACCGTTGCGAAATGGAGAAAAACAACCTTCAATTTTCATAAAAGACCTGCTATTTTTATGATAGGCAGATAATTAGCAAATGGATAATCTTCCTCAATATTTGCTTAATACAATCATTATTTATCTTATCGTGATAAATTTGCTTTCACTTGTCATGTTCGGAATTGACAAAGTGCGGGCAGTGCGCGGGGCATGGCGGATTCCTGAAGCAAAGCTGTTTGTCGCGGCGTGGGCAGGAGGCAGTGCGGGGGCTTTGGCTGGAATGCTGCTTTTCCGTCACAAAACCAAACACGCGAAATTCCTCATTGGAATCCCGCTGATTTTGGCGCTGCAAATTGCGGCAATATTCATCGCTATACATTTTATAACAGGAATGTAAATGTAAAACCGCTACAGCAAACGGCAATAAAAAAAAAAATTGTAAAATTGGAATTTTCTTTTTTTTTAGCTGTATAATTCAAATAAAAATGTTGTAAATTTATTGTCTTAAATTTTTTTAGGATTTTTAGCACTAACTAATTGATAATAAATAACTTAAATTATAAATGTTATGTATAAAATAACAGAACATCCTATCCTTGATATTCCAAAAACGGAGCAGGTTTCATTTGAATTTAATGGTCAGACAGTAATTGGCAGAAAAGGTTATACAATTGCCGCGGCGTTACATCAGGCAGGCTATCCCGTTCACAGCCACAGCGTTGACGGACGCGAACGCAGCCTTGAGTGCGGAATCGGCAAGTGCGGCGCATGCCAAATGCTCGTTGACGGCGAAATAAGACGTATCTGCATCACCCCTGTTGACGGAGTGAAGTCTGTTAAAGAGATTCCACACGACTATTTTCCGCAAGCTGTTGAGCCAAAGGATAATACACACAAAGTATATAAAACGCAAGTGGTGATTATAGGTGCTGGCCCCGCTGGGTTGGCGTGCCGCGAAACATTGAACCGCTTCGGAATTAACAATATTGTGGTGGATAATAACGAACGTGTCGGCGGACAGTTCAACATGCAGACCCACCAGTTCTTTTTCTTTGAGAAGGAAAAGGTTTATGGCGGAATGCGCGGATTCGACATTGCAAAGACACTTGCAGGTGACGACCATACAGGCATTCTTCTCAACACAACTGTTTGGGATTTGCTTGAAGGCAAACGTATTGCCTGCAAAAACCTGAAAGACGGAAGCATTTTTTACATTGATTCTGAGGCACTTGTGGTTGCGACTGGAGCGGTTCCGTTCATGCCAGTGTTCGAGAATGACGACCTGCCCGGTGTCTATACAGCCGCAGTCGTCCAGAAGATGATGAACGTTGAGCATACCCTGCTCGGCAAACGTATTCTCTCTATCGGTGCGGGCAACATCGGCTATCTAACTTCGTATCAGGCGACACAGGCGGGGGCGAAAGTCGTTGCCATTGTCGAGGCGATGAACCACGAAGGCGGCTTCCCTGTTCAGGCAAACCGTGTCCGCCGTCTCGGCATTCCGATTTACACCTCTCACACTTTGCTCCGCGCAATCCCGAATAAAGACCACACTGGAATTGTGGGCGCTGTGATTGCCGAATGTGAGAATTTCAAGCCGATTCCGGGAACTGAAAAAGTTATCGAAGGTATTGATGTTATAAACATCTGCACAGGGCTTATTCCTGATAATCAATTACTTACAAAAGGTCGTGAAGTCTTTGGCGCAAACGTTTACGGTGCTGGCGATGCGGTACGTGTTGGTGAAGGCACCTGCGCCGTGCTCCGCGGAAAACAGGTTGCTCTCGAAATCGCTATGCAGATTGGGAAACGCGTCAATTATGACGAATATCTCGCTGTCTCGAAGGAATATATTGACGCTCAGCAACATCCGGTCAGAGTTCTGCAAACGCCGAACAAGCCGTCAGCCGAGCGTATGAACGCCAAAGGCTTCGTAATCGCCGACTGTCTGTACGGCTTCGCCTGTAATCCATGTTCATTCTCATGCCCGCAAGGCGCAATCTCCAAATCTTCCACATCTACTGTGCCAGTGGTTGACTATAATAAATGTATCGGTTGTATGGAGTGTGTCTCACATTGTCCGGGCTTGGCGGTTTTTGGCTATAACTTATTGAAAAACTGGCTGTTCCTGCCTATTGAATACCACGTTGATGAAAATGCTGAGGTTGTTCTCATTAATGACAACGGAGAGAAAGTCGGCGAAGGAATTGTTGAACATATCAAAGTTAACACGAACAAAACAAACGTTGCTCGAGTGAAAGCTACTGACATCAGCGGTGAGAAACTTACTGAGGTTACAGGTTTCATTCTCAAGGAGAACTTTGGTGAAAAAGTTCAGATGAAAGATATTGCAAAAGATGGTAAAGAGCCTGCATACATCTGCCATTGCGAAGATGTACAGCTTGACAAGCTGCTTGAGGTCATCGGCGACAGGAAAGTCATCTCTGTTGATGAGCTGAAGCACACCACAAGAATAGGTATGGGAACGTGCCGCGGCAAACGATGCATTCCACGTGTGAAACAGCTGCTCCGCGGCTACGGGATCGAGGTTGTAGGCGAGCCAACCCCACGCGGACCGCTCTCTAACCAAGTCACTATCAATGACATGCAGCCGACCAACAAGCCAGTGGAGTTCGTCTCAGCAATCGGCAAGGCGACAAAACGCATGGAGTGTGAGGTCTTTGTTGCAGGTGGCGGTATCGCAGGTAGCGCACTTTTCCGCTATTTCTCAGAGAATGGAATGAAGACGGTGCTTTGTAACGCAGAACGCGGCTCCTCTTGGCGTTGTATCGGCGGAGGACGACCGGCGTTCTCAGTGCCGGAAATTGCAGACATCGCAAACCATAACCAAGAGATATTCAAAGAGTTACAGAGCAAGACCAATGTCGGTTACCACCCGATACGCTATGTCGGTTTTGCACACGATGAGGCGACTTACAAATCTTTGGAAGCCTCTCTCGGTTGGTCTGACGGCTATATGGTTGACAGAAAGGATTTTCAGAAAGAGATTTCTCCATATTTCAATCCTGATTTGACAACTTACAGTGCGGCATGTGTCACAAACGACTGCTGGCAGGCAACCCCGGGACTCGTCATCGACTATATACGCCACCTCGCCTGCGAAAAGGGCGGAGTGCTGCTTGAGGACTGCCGCCTCGTTGAAGTGCAGCGCACCGAAAAGGGTTTCATGGCTTTGGTTTACACCCACGACAAAGAGTTTGTGGAGTACCATTGTCATCACTTTGTGAACTCTCTCGGCTATCAGGCGGCGAAATTCGCGAAACAGCTTGGTATTGAGACTGGCTTGTATCCAATTAAGCATCAGGCGTTTATAACAGGACGTCTGCCAATGTTGGGTAAAGACGGCAACTGCTTGGACATGTTGATTGACCGCCGCCGTTACAAAGGGTTCTCAGCTGTTTACGGACAGCAGTTCAAGGAGACAGGGCAAATTATCGGTTGCGCTTCGCCGGGCACAGACTCCGCCGAAGCTGGCAAGAACCTGAAATACAACGCACAGGATTTCCTCGAAATCTGTTCGGAGATGTTCCGCGAGTGGATTCCGCAACTTGGCGCGGTGAGCTTCCAAGCCTTCTGGGCTGGCTATTACACCGAACCGCGTTACATCATCGACCCAGGCCACGGCTTGTTGGTCGGATTGCAAGGCCACGGCTTCATGCTCGGTCAGTATCTCGCTAAAATCTACGTTGACAGATACTTAGGCCGCCCGGTGCCAGATTACTCAGACAGACTTTTGCTCAGCGGAGACGGACTTTGCGAAAACGCTTTCAAATAGCAGATGTCTCTTTGAGAATACGCACTTATATCGTCTCTACAACAACTGCATTGCGATATGTGCGCAGGCTTCGGCGTCGGCGAGGGCGTGGTGGTGATTTTCCAAATTGAAACCGCACGCCGCCGCTACCGTGTGCAATTGATGGTTTGGTAATTTCTGTCCGAAATGTTGGCGTGAGGCACGACAGGTGCAGCGGAACTTATAATTGGGATAATTCATCTGGTAGGTTTGGAAAACGGCTTTAAGACATCCCTCGTCAAAGGGGCTGTTGTGTGCCACTAACGGAAGACCGGCAATCAGCGGTTCTATCTGCCGCCACACGGTCGGGAAGGTGGGAGCGTTGTCGGTGTCTTCCGGACCCAGACCGTGCACTTGCTGACAGAACCACGCGTAGTAGTCGGGCACCGGATGGATGAGGCTATAGAAAGTGTCGGTGATGAGGCCGTCGCGCACCACCACTACGCCGACGCTGCACACGCTGCTGCGCTGCCCGTTGGCGGTCTCAAAATCAATTGCAGCAAAATCTTTCATGCTGTTCGGTTTTATGCCGACATTTCAGGCGGCAAAGGTACAATTTTTTCGGAGGCAAAAATATGACACAAGTATGACAAAGTGCGGCATACATTTTCTTACTTTTCATGCTGTGTCTGAACGGCATGACTGCATAGGTGCTGCCAGTCCGTGGATGCTTCCGTGGCACATCATCTACAAGGGGCAGCATTATTGTTGTTGCGACATTGCTTTCTCAAAATTCATAAAAGATTGTCTTCCATGTGATTTTTACAATCACAGGACTTTCGACAATGCCGTCCTGCTGATGGAGATAGCCGATTATTTTCAGCGGAAAAGAAGGTAAAATAATTCTTTTATTTTTGATTTTGCTTTTGCTTTTTTGTGGAAATGCGTCTTTAATGGCAAGGAAATGGGAATCACCTTCCGACAGCTCCGCTTATTAGAAAATTGTTTTTTTGTAGAGACACAAAATTTTGCGTCTCTACGTTTTTATGGCAACCCTACTCTCCCCACTGCAGCCGGTGCTCCTCGATTTCATCAATCTCTTCAGGAGTAAACACAATATCAACGTGTTTCCTTTTATTGGTGGAACTGACAAAACGGAAAATGAGCCCATAGTTCATGATGGAACATCCCGTTATGTTCAAATACAGGGATGAATTATCCTCCAGCATCACATTAATAGTATTGGCTTTTAAGGCTGCGCTGTTTTTCTTTAACATCTTGATATTGTAATTTTTATCCTCAAAAACCGTGTAATGATATAGCAAATATCCTTTGTTGATGGTCATCGAATCAATACGCATGTATCTGTCAATAGTCGCGGGAAAAGACTTGTTGACCTCTTTGAGCACATCGCGGAAATATTTTAGGACACGTTCTTTGGAAACTTTTTGTGAAAAGATGTCGGAAATCTCTTCTGGAGTGTAAACGACCTCTGTTCCCCCTGCCGTATCCTTGAACGAGACAAAATAGGTGAGACCCAGATGGCATCTCCTGATTATCTTAAAAAAGTGGCTGGTTCTTGACAATAAAATCATCAAAGCCCCGTCTTCTTTCGACTGCATGTAATCTTTTGAATTAACAGATACATGGTAGCCAACTTGCGGATTGCTGAATGCAAGACTATCCAGAATGAAAATGTCGAACAAGGGTATGGGACAGGAGGCGTTTATTTCGGGTATGCTCTCCACAAACTGTTGCAATGTGATTTGGTCTATAACATGGTTTGTTGTTATGGAATCCATTTCCGACACCACGTATTTTTCCTGAATTTCGTCGGTAACAATCGTGCGTGTAGCCATCGAATCTGCCTGACCGTAGCCACAAAGCACTCCTATCCATAAGAGGATCACCGTCATCGCAAGGGACTTTTGCATAGCTATTTTGTTTGTTTGAACGGCAAAAATACCACAAATTTCTGGAAATATGATGTCAGTGTTAAAGGGAACGGGGATCACCTTCACAAAGTCACAATCTGGAAAGAAAATATTGGAAAAACGGACGAAATTACATATAAAAGTGTTGGAAAAGCGGATTTTTTTGTATTTTTGCCGTTGGAAAAACGGACAAATTATGATTAACAGAAAGATTGACAGGTTTTTAGAGAAATATTACACTTCAACAAATAAAGCGTTGCTGATAACAGGTGCTCGGCAGACAGGAAAGACGTATTCCATCCGCCATTTCGGCAGATCTTATTTTGAAAACATGGTGGAAATCAATTTCATTGAAATGAGCGAAGCGGTTTCTGTTCTTGCCGGTGCCAAAAATAGCCATGACCTGCTGCTGCGCATCTCTTCCCTTACCACCCAGCCGTTGATAGAGGGAAAAACGTTGATTTTTTTCGATGAGGTTCAAGAGTGTCCGGAGATGGTTACCGCCATCAAGTTCTTGGTTGAAGAAGGGAGTTACCGTTACATTATGAGTGGTTCTCTTTTGGGAGTTGAGCTGAAAGATTTACGTTCAGAACCAGTTGGTTACATGGATGTTAAAGAAATGTTTCCTATGGATATGGAGGAGTTTTTTGAAGCTGCAGGGGTGAGTCAGAGGGTCATGGATGAGCTCCATAATGCTTGGGAGCAGAAGCGTCTTGTAGATGCCTTTGTTCACACCAAGTTGATGGAATTGTTCCGATTGTATCTTATTGTGGGCGGGATGCCGGCAGCTGTACAGAAGTATTTGGACACAAACAATCTCCAAGAGGTTCTGGCTGAGCAGCAGTCCATTATCCGTCTTTACAAGCGCGACATTGCCAAGTACGACAAAACCAACAAACTATATCTTGAGGAGATTTTCGGGCTGATTCCGTCAGAGCTCAATGCAAAAAACAAGCGTTTTGTTCTGAAAAATTTGAATGAGAATATTAAATTTTCACGATACGAGAACAGTTTCATTTGGCTGAAAGAAGCTGGTGTGGCCATACCCGTCTATAATGTGGAGGAGCCTGTCATCCCCTTGAAGTTGTCGCGCTCTCGTAATTTGTTTAAGCTCTTTCAGAACGATGTCGGACTATTGGCCAGTCAGTATGCTGATGGCATACAATTGAAGTTGCTCACCAATGCCAAAAGCATCAATTTCGGTTCCATTTATGAAAACGCCATCGCACAGGAATTGCACGCTCATGGGTTTGACCTCTACTATTTCAACAGTAAAAAACAAGGGGAATTGGATTTCGTGATCGAAAAGAGCGGTAGCGTTCTACCCATAGAAGCGAAATCTGGGAAGGACTATCACCGGCACAATGCGCTGTCGAATGTGATGGGGAATGCCGACTACTTGATACCACAAGCATACGTATTTAGCAATGAGAACCTCAGGCAGGAGAATACGGTGGTGTATCTTCCTATCTATATGGCCATGTTTTTGGAGCAACAGACCTCCATGGATGTCACTTACAAGGTGGATTTGTCGGGGCTGTAGGCTGAACGAGGTTCATTTTGCAACAGGATTCCGCGCGCCATGGGTGTGCGGGTAAAAAGGCACAAGGTTTTCACCCCTCGGGAAACGCGGAAATTCACTTTTGCGCAAGGAACCGTAAAAGAACTTCTTGTTCTCACGTGCCAACTGAGCCGGGATGCTTTGCCACACTTGATGGATTCTCTGTATCTGGCTCTTGCTGTGTTTGGTCATATCGTGTGAGTAAGTTTCCAGAATCTCCCGTTGCACCTAGCGCACTTCACGCATATTTCCGGTCTCAATGTATTTCAATACGGCCTCGGGCATCCCGCCCACAAAGAAATACTGCCGCAAAAGTTCTGTGAGTTGTTCGTTGTGCAGAAGAAATCAGGCATTTACGCATACGTTCTCGATGGAGACGAACACCATTGGGGCATCCGCACGTTTGACGACAACACCAAACGCGAGGTTTACGAACGGCAACAAGGCATTTGTCCTATTTGCCACACACATTTTGAGATAGAGCAGATGGAAGCCGACCACATCACGCCTTGGCACGCGGGTGGCCGCACCATTGCCGAAAACTGCCAAATGCTCTGCAAAGAATGCAACAGACGGAAAGGAGGAATTTGACTTTCTAAAAACTTCTTCAAATAAAATTTTGCAGATTGAAAAAGTATTGTTATACTTGCAAAACTATTTTAAACATAACCATTAAAAAATTAATATCATGAAAAAAGTATTAGTTATCGCTGTTTGCGTTGCACTTGTCGGTGCGTTCGCATCATGTGAGAAAAAATGCACATGCAAAACTTATCCGACTGAGACAACAACAAAAATGTCTCTTAAAGATGTCCAGAACACTTACGCAAAAGTGGGTATTGACATCAAGAAATGCTCAGACATGAACACTGTTGTTGAAGCCAATGGAACAAAAACCGGTGTCGAATGCAGATAATTTTGCGAAAGAACACAAAAAAAGCGGGGCTTGAAAGTCCCGCTTTTTTTTATCTTTTTTAATTATCTTCCTCTGATATAATCATTTAACTCATCAACAGAAGATGAATAGGTGAAGACCTTATTGAGTTTGTAATACTTGTTCGGGTCAAAGCAATAGTCATAGGCGTATTTGAGATATTCGAGTTTTGTATCCTCAAAAGTGAAAAGTGCGGCGATTTCAGCGAGCTGGTCAACGGTGAGCAGTTCTGCCGCCGTCGCCTGTTTCGCTACCGTAAGTTTCGAATCCTCAAAGGTCTCGCTCCGTATCAGCTGTTTGATTTCCATGAAGTCCCTTTCATTACACGGCATTGGTGCTGGCGCAGGTGGAGGGGTGACAACTGGAGCGGGGGCCGGAGCGGGGGCCGGAGCGGGTGGAGGTGGAACCGGCGCGTGTCCGTTGTAATGATTTCCTCCATGGCTGCCATGCCCTTGGGGAGCATGATTCGGTGCGCCTTGATTCGGAGCACCATGATGCTTATCCCCGTGGTGTTGGTTTCCGTGGTGTTGGTTTCCGTGGTGCTGATGATGAACATCAGCCTCGTATTGCGCGTTCATCTGGCCAACCATATTTCCAAAAGCGTTGATAGCAGCGCCCGCGGCTTCAGCATCTTTGTCCGCTGACCTGAACATAATGTTATTCTCACCTGGGCGATAGGCCACTTCAAAATAGTTAACCCCTGTATGAAGCCGCACAGGGGTGTTCAATGTCGTCTGCTGGCGATTGTCCATAACAATTGTGAAATTGTAATTGCTCGGTGCAAGATTCTTCACAATCACAGCCTCGTCCGAACGCTCGTTCTGGAGCTCGTTGTCGATGTACAGCCAGAAACGCTCATGCCTTTCCGATTGTATTGAAATCGCTGTCTGAGGAGGTTGCGCTACCGAAAACATCACGCTTATAAAGCATAACGCTGCTAAAATTATTCTTTTCATCTTTATCACTTTTTGATCAGAATGCAAAAATAAAAAAAATTTACAACAAAATATATTAATCCGCGAAATCTGCGGAAATTATCACATCGCAAACAGTACCAACAGCTGTGCGGTGAAAATTCTCAGAAACATAGTCAGCGGATAAACCGTGGCGTAGCCCATATTCGGAAGTTTGCAGCCATCGGAGGCCACAGTGTTCGCAAACGCCAAAGTAGGCGGATCAGTATGCGCGCCACTTATGAAACCCATAAGGGTGTAATAGTTGATTTTCAACACAATACGTCCGAACAACGCGACCAAAATTGGCGGTACCATAGTGATAATGACACCATAAAACACCCACAGATAATGTTCCTGCACCGTGGCAATGAACTGACCACCGGAGCCCAACCCCACGCCCGCAAGGAAGAGTGCGATACCAACCTCACGCAGCATCCAAACGCCATGACTGTCAGTAAATTCCGTAGTGAACCAACCTTTCTTCACACCCAACCAGCCGCCTATAATAGCAACCACCAAAGGCCCGCCAGCCAAACCGAGCTTTATCGGCGACTTCAGCCCGACAGGACCAGACCAATTGCAATGATGATGAAAATCGGAATCAGGTGTGCTTTATGGCGTTGTGTTGTCGGAGTGGCTTTTTTATCCCCTACCGGCACCACAGCATCATCAGTAAAGGGCTCATTTTTCAAATCAATATGGCAAAACAGGCGTATCAGTATGCAGGTGACAATCATACCCACGACAGCGAGCGGGTAAGCCACCGCATAGCCCGCCGCCAAGCGGTCTGCCGCCCCCGCAATACCCATGTCATTCACTGTCTGCTGCGCCGCCGAGAGTCCTGGCGTATTGGTGATTGCGCCGGTATATACCCCCGCCATGTCTGCCAAGTCCTGGTTCGCGACAAGAGCAATCACAAAGGTAATCAGCACACCGAGCGCGGCGTTCACCAAGGCCATCAGATTCATCGCAAGACCGCCTTTCCTGAACGAGCGAAAAAAGCCCGGGCCGACCTGCAAACCCACCGCCACCACAAAGAATATCAGCCCCAACTCCTTGATAGCGTGCAACATATCCAAATTCAGCACGACACCGAAGGCACCGAAGGCAATCCCCACAAAAAGAATCCAAGTTATTCCTAAAGAGATATTTGCTATTTTCAGTTTGCCAAGCAAAAAACCTAAAAATATGGATAAGGAGAGGTAAAGCATTGTAGGCCCCACGCCAGAACCTGTAAAAAGTGTCAGCATTTTGTTCGTTTTTTATATCAATATTTAATTGTAGTCTTTTGAATTGTACCGCGCAGTGTTGAAAAAGAGATAAAAATAGGTGATTTTGCGAAGACAGACCGTGTCTCTACACCACAGCGGTGACGAATGTTATCGTAATGATTTTTTTCTTTTCTTTGAGTGCTTGGGCTGTTTCTCAGGTTCGCTAAACACGAACTTAAATGGCATTATATACTGTAATTTGATTTTTTGACCGTTGTACATGCCAGGTTCCCAGCGAGGCATAGCCTTTAATACTCTTACAGCCTCATTATCCAAAATGGGATCCACTGATTCCAGCACATGTATATTGACCATATCGCCAGTAGTGTCAATTTCAAATTCAATCAACACAGTTCCATAAAGATTCTTGTTTATTGCCGCTTCAGGATATTGCAAATTTGTAATGATAAATTGGTACATTGCATCTGTTCCGCCCGAAAATTGCGGACGAATTGTGTCTTTTTGAGCAATGGCATTTGCAGTAAAAAGTATGGCAAAACAATAAGTGATTGTCTTTTTCATGAATCGGATTTATTTTGCCAAAGATACGATAATAATGAATAGTTTTTCAATTTTTGTAATAAATAATCATAATGGATATTGGAAGAATTAAACGAGAGCGATTTGCACAGAAGCGGACAAAAAAAAAGCCCCTTCTGGATGAAGGGGCTAAGGTATTGGGCGGCGACCTACTCTTCCACGTGTTACCGCAGTACCATCGGCGCGGTCGGGCTTAACTTCTCTGTTCGGAATGGGAAGAGGTGGGACCCCGACGCTGTAACCACCGCAATCTCTCCTCGCCGCGTCTCTGCGGCGTATGGGATCGACAGCGCGGCGAAACAAGAAGACCGGAGCCTACAAGGAACCGGCTACGCGACCGTGTCCGGCATCCGCGGACACTCGGACACCATCGCGCACGAGCAAGTTTCGGGTGATTAGTACCGCTCGGCTTTGCCCTCTCGGACTTTACACCTGCGGCCTATCAACGTCATCGTCTGTGACGGCCCTCAAGCGAGGCCTCATCTTGAGGTGAGTTTCGCACTTAGATGCTTTCAGCGCTTATCTCATCCGAGCTTGGCTACCCTGCGGTGCGGCTGGCGCCACAACAGGTACACCAGAGGCTCGTCCAGCTCGGTCCTCTCGTACTAGAGCCAGGTCCTCTCAAGCCTCAACGCCCACAACAGATAGGGACCGAACTGTCTCGCGACGTTCTGAACCCAGCTCGCGTGCCACTTTAATCGGCGAACAGCCGAACCCTTGGGACCTTC